>DATAVM010000074.1:0-45953 GCA_036267775.1 Gemmatimonadales bacterium | reverse complement strand
GGACGGCGCCCGCGCTGAGCGACGGTGTGGACACCACAGGATGAACGAGCTGCCGCCTGCCCCTCGAACTTACGATATCGCGCCATCCAGGACACCTCCCTCTCGGAGATACAAGGATGACAAATCGAGCCCGCGATCCTTCGCTCTGCTCGGGATGACAAACAAAGGCCTCCCGTCTCACGACAGCCGCTTCCAGAGCCCCATCAGCGCGCCGAGAACCGCGCGTTCGCGAATCTCGCTGCGATTGCCACCGAAGACGCTGCGATGTGTCTCCACTCTTCCGTGGACCAGAAACGCAAACCACACCGTGCCCACCGGCTTTTCCGGTGTGCCACCGCCCGGGCCGGCAATGCCGGTGATGGCCACCGCCACGTCGGCGCCAAGTCGTGACGCCACGCCCTGCACCATCGCGCTGGCCGATTCCGCCGACACCGCGCCGTGCTCCGCGATCACCGCGGCTGGCACGTCGAGCAGATCGATCTTGACCGCGTTCGCATAGCTGATCGCGCCGCCGAGAAACACATCCGACGCGCCGGCAATATCCGTGAGGCGCGCGCCGAGCATTCCGCCGGTGCAGGACTCCGCCACGGCGAGATGATGCGCGCCCTGTCGCAAGCGCTCGAGCACCGCGGTGGCGAGGTCCGCATCGCCTTCGCCGTACATGCAATCGGGCGCGATGCGCCGGAGTTCGGCCATCCCGCGGTCGAGGAGTGCATCGGCCTGGGCGGCGGGAAGCTGCCACGCCGTGAGCCGGAGATCCACGCCGGTGGTACCGGGGAGATACGCAAGCGAGAGCGGCGCCAATCGGTCTTCCAGATCGCCGATGCGATCGGCAAGCGTCGATTCCGGCACGCCGTTGGTCCGGAGTGTCGCCGAGCGAATCACGGTACCGCCCGTGCGCGGCGTGACCCGCGGCAGCGCTTCGTGCACGAGCAGATTGCGCATCTCCAGCGGCACGCCCGGCAGCATCACCACCACACCGCGTGCCGACTCGAGCCAGAGACCCGGTGCGGTGCCCCACTGATTGGGAAGGACGATCGCACCGCGAGGAATCATCGCCTGCGTGCGATTGGATTCGGAAGGCACCGCGCCGCGGCGTGCATACCGCGCGAGCACCGCGTCCCACACCACCGGGTCAAAGGTCAACGGCATATCGAAGAGCGTGGCGATCACATCGCGGCTGATGTCGTCGCGTGTGGGGCCCAGGCCGCCGGTCGTGACGACAAAGCCGGTGCGATCGAGCGCGCGTTCGACCGCGGACCGGATGTCGGCTGCGGCGTCGCGCACCGTGGTACGCTCGGCGACACGTACCCCGGCGGCGCTGAGCGTCTGCCCAAGAAACGCGGCATTGGTGTCGACGGTGAATCCGAGGAGAAGCTCGGTCCCGATGGTGATGATCTCGACTGTATCGAGCGAGCGAGGCGAGCTCATGCGTCCCGCATCAGGAAATGAAGAGCCGACGATACTGGACGAGGTAGGTCACAAAGGAATAGATCGTCAGTGTCACCGCGATCACCAGCGTGGCCGCGACAAACCCGCCATGAAACTGATGCCAGTAGTTGGCAAAGCGGGCGTGGTCCCAGCCTTCCTGATGGACCGCGTCGCGAAAGGCAAACCAGGTCAGCGTGCCGCCAATGAAGACGTTCTGCAATACCGCCTTGATCTTCCCGGCGTGCTCGGCGGCGATCACGACGCCGCGCGTCTGCGCCCACGCGCGCAACACGGTCATCGCAATTTCGCGGCCCACCAGCAGCAGGCAGACCCAGAGCGGAATGCTCCCCCAGATGGGAATGTCGTAGAGTTCCTGCCGCTGGCGCGAGATCCACCAGATGGGACCGAGCGTGGCAAAGAGAAGCAGCTTGTCGGCGATGGGATCGAGATACTTGCCAAGATCGGTGACCTGATTGCGCCGGCGGGCCATGCGGCCGTCGATCACATCCGTGACGGCGGCGGCCACAAAGATCACAAAGCAGGCGAGCTTGGGCCAGTAACCTTGAATGAACGGGAGGAGGGCCACCACCGGGGTGATGGCGATGCGCGCGATCGTGAGGAGATTCGGCGCAGTCCAGATCGTCGCGCGATCGGTCATCCGAGCGACTTGAGCACCAGCTTGCTGACGGCCTTGAGGGTGTCGAAGACGCCTTCGCCGCGGACGGCGATCGCCTCGAAGGTCGGCACGCGTTCAATCCACACGCCTTCCACTTCCTTCACCAGATACTCGCCCGGACGATAGGGATCCGGCGTGAGCTTCTGGCGTTCCGGATCGTCGACCGGCCAACCCGGATTGAGCGCCGCATCGAGTGCCGCGAGCGGTGCGGCGGTGGGAAGGTCGCGCTTGTTGTACTGGATCACGAACGGCAATGTGGTCAGGTCGTAACCGTGTTGCGTCATGTTGTCGTAGAGGTTCTGCATCGCCTCGAGATTCGCCTCGGTGCGATCGATCTGTGAATCGGCCACGAACACCACACCGTCGACACCCTTGAGAATCAGCTTGCGCGAGGCGTTGTAGTAGACCTGCCCCGGCACCGTGTAGAGGTGAAAGCGCGTGCGAAAACCACGGATGGTGCCCAGGTCGACTGGCAGAAAGTCGAAGAAGAGCGTCCGTTCGGTTTCGGTGGCGAGCGAAATCAGTTTTCCCTTGGACGACGGCGCGACCTTCTCGTAGACGTACTCGAGATTGGTCGTCTTGCCACCAAGTCCGGGGCCGTAATAGACGATCTTGCAGTTGATTTCGCGCGACGCGTAATTGATCAGCGACATTCCGGCGGCCCTTTCAGCTGCTGCCGAACAGTTTATCGAGCTCGTCTTCGGCTTCGCCCAGGAAGCCGGCATCCACGCGACCGCTGGTGCCGGTATCGCGGGTGAACATGGCGGTGAAGATGGCGGTCAGTTCGCCCACCGCGCCTCGCATCCGCAGCTTGACCAGACCGAGTGTGGTGCGATTGTCAAACAGGACCACGAGGATCACCCGCCGGGCAATATCGGCAAGATAGAGGGACTCGCGCTCGCCCTGATGAAAGAGCGTGCCGAATTCCCCCTCGCCCAGCAGCCGCGCCAGCTGATCGTTGGCGGAGAAGTCCGCCGCGGTGAGCGACGCGAAGGCGGTCGGATCGAACGTCGGCGCTTCACCCACGGTAATGAGCATCTGCCCGGCGCGATCGACGAGGAGTGCCGTGCGCGCCGAGGCGTCGCGGAGGAAACCGACGAGCACGGCGCGGATGCGGACTGAGTCCTCCTCGCGAAACGACCACGACGCCGCTTGCGTGGACGTCACGGTGTCACGGCTCCGAGCGACGCGATGACCTGTCGGGCGCGAGCGCGCAGCGCAGGCACCGGTTCCCAGGTGAGATAGTCCAGCAGGATGGGCACCTGATCGGCGTCGCCTTCGCTGGCCAGCCAACCCAGCGCGGCAAAGCGGCGGTAGGCGCGCGGCGAGAAGAGATCGTGGCGGTGAGCGCGGTCGTGCCGCCGGGCCATCAGCCAGCCGCCCACCAGCCCGACGAGGGCGGCTCCGGCAAAGGCTCGGGCAGCGGGACGACGGTTCATCGCAACTCCTCGCGCGCGGTCAGGGCATGCGTCAGCGTGACGCCGTCCACGTATTCCAGTTCGCCGCCGACGGGAAGTCCCCGTGCCAGCCGCGAGATTTTCACTCCGCCGCGCGTCGCCAGCAGTTGCTGGAGGTACGTGGCCGTCGCTTCACCCTCGAGCGACGAACTGGTGGCAAGAATCACTTCGCGCACCAGGCCCCTGGCAAGACGCCGCTCGAGCAGCGCGATACGAAGCGCATCGGGGCCCACGCCATCGAGCGGCGAGAGGCGGCCGCCGAGAACGACATAGCGGCCGCGAAAGGCGCCGGAACGCTCGACCACCATCACCCCGGAAGCCTCTTCGACGATGCACACCAGGCTGTCATCGCGACGCGGATCTTCGCAGATCGCGCAGACCTCACCTTCGGTCGGCTGGCCGCAATCGCGACAGGGGCGCACCCGTTCTGCGACGGCCGTCAGCGCCGCGGCCAGCACGGCCATGCGCTCCCGCGGCTGCTGCAGGAGATGGTACGTCAGGCGCTGCGCGGTCTTCCGGCCGACGCCCGGTAACCGGGCAAACTCGGCAATGAGCGTCTCGAGGGCGCTCACGCGTCAACCAGCCGGCGCGTCCAGCCCGGCCGCTCCGGTATCCCGGACCATGACTTCCGCCCGGCGCTGGGCTTCGGTGATCGCGGACATCACAAGATCTGCCAGCAGCGCGGCATCGCGCCCTTCAAACGCCGCGGGGTCGATTTCCAGCGCGCGCAGGACGCCGTGACCGTTCACCCGCGCCCGCACCATGCCGCCGCCGGCCGTCGCCTCAGCCGTTGCCCGGTCCAGCTCGGCCTCGAGCCGGATCAGGTCGCTACGCATTCCCTTGTTCAACTGCACAATGATCGGATCGACCAAGCGGCTCTCGCAGGCTGGAAGTGTCCCGACGACGATGACTTAGCCCTCGTCCACCAGCTCCAAATCTAACGCCTCCGCCGCCGCATCGAGGGCCGGATCGGACCGCCGGAGCTGCCCCAGACGGTCGCGCCGCACGTCGTCCACGGAGAGCCGTCCCCGCTTGGCGCCGCCCGCTGGTTCCGGTGCAGGAATGGCGTCGAGCCTCACGGTTACGTTCTGCCCCGCCCAGGCGCCCAGAATGGTCTCCACGGTGCCCAGCTGACGCGAAACCCCCTCTTGAAAGACCGCGCTGTCCGGACCGAAGGCCAGCACCACGGCCCGTCCCTCGACCCGCGGTGTGGCGTGGGTCAGCGCCTGCCCCAGAAGCCGGCTCTGCCGCGACGCCGTCTCGATGACCTCTGGCCACCCCGCCTCTACCGTCGCCGTATCCAGCGGTCCTGCAGGCGTTCCGGTTCCGGCCGAAGGTGCCGCCGGCTCCACGGGTGGCTCCGGGGCCTGAACGTCCGGCTCGGCGCGAGCGACCGGCTTTCTCACTGGTATCGGCGCGGGCGCGATGGCGGCTAAGGGAACCCTCCCCGCGAGCAACTCCTTGAGATCCACCACGCGGTCCATCATGGCCCATCGCAGGATCAGCGTTTCGAGCCCCAGCCGAGGGTTGGCGCTGCGGCGGATCCCCGATTCGGCATCGGCCAGGAGCTTGAGCATGCGCACGGCGTCTTCGGTCGCGATGCGTACCGCGGCAGCCGCGATCATTGCCCGGGTCGACTCGGTGAGCCCTTCGGGCGCGGCGCCGTAGTGATGCATCACCAGTGCGCGGAGCACCTCGGCCAGCCCACCGGCAAATTCTGCCAGGTCGGCGCCTGCGTCGGCCACGCCATCCATGATGGCAAAGATTTCGCCCGGCTGGCGTGCCGCGACGGCTGCCAGAATACCGCCGTACGCCTCATCGTCAACGAGACCCAGCACATCGCGCACGCGCTGCGCTGTCAGCGGTCCCTCGCCGAAGGAAAGACACTGATCGAGCACCGAGAGCGCGTCGCGCATGCCGCCATCGGCGTGCCGCGCAATGAGGACCAGCGCGTCGGGCTCGGCGACCAGCTTTTCGGTGGCGACGACCGTGGCAAGCCGCGCCTGAATTGCGGCGGGCCCGATGCGGCGAAAATCGAAGCGCTGCAGACGCGAAAGCACCGGCGCTGCCGTGTTCGCGATCTTCTGCGGTTCGGTCGTGGCAAAGACAAAGACCACACCCGGCGGTGGCTCTTCGAGAATCTTGAGCAGCACGTTCCACGCTTCGCGCGTGAGCATGTGCGCTTCGTCGACGATATAGACCTTGTGATGTCCGGCCTGCGACGCGGCGTACATCGCGCGCTCGCGCAGATCGCGCGCGTCATCCACGCCGCGATTGCTGGCGGCGTCGATTTCGACCACATCGAGGTCGGCCGATCCGTTCCAGATCTTGAGGCACGACGAGCACTCACCACACGGCTCGCCGGTGGGATGCACCGGATCGCGCCGCTCGCAGTTGAGCGCCATGGCAAGAATGCGCGCGGCGGTGGTCTTCCCCACACCGCGCGGGCCGCTCAGGAGATAGCCGTGCCCCACTCGCCCCTTGGCCACCGCACCGCGCAAGGCCGCGGCGATGTGGTCCTGGGCTACCAAGTCGGCAAAACGGCGGGGACGATAGCGGCGGGCGAGAGCGATGGTCACAGGAGTCCCGCGAGCGAAGAAAAGAAGAATGCCCCAGGCACCCCGAAGCGACACCGGACATCGCTTAGCGCTGCTACCGTTAGGTCCTGACGCGGTTCGCGCGCCAGCGCCCTTCGGACCTGGGGCGCCCACAAGATAATCGCGCGACGGCCTCAGGCTGTATCAGCGCCTTCGGATCGACACGCTCAGCGACTTGGGGAGGCGGCTGGCGATTGCGCGCAACTCGCCATACAGCGATTCGACCATCCGGCCGTATCGTCGCTTGCCGCGCTATGAGGCATGGGGCGGGTCGAATTCGGGCGCGGCAGCGGCGATCGGCACTTCGCGCATCCGGCGCGCATGGTCCCACACGTCCGCCACAGCGGCGCCCACCAGAAAGACGAGCGCCATGTACCAGATCCAGAGCACCAGCAGCCACACCGCGCCCACGCTGGCGTCGATCGAATACTGTTTGCCGTGGCCCATGTAGACGAGGTAGAACCCGTAGAGCCACTTGGCGATTTCAAAACCGAGAGTGGCGAGCGCGCCCGCCACGAGGGCGGCCGACCATCGGAGGCGCTTGGGACTCGCGTAGCGATACAGCAGCGTGAAGAGCGCCAGACCGCAGCCAACGGCGATGGCGTGGCCCAGGACGTAGGCGATGGTGCTGGCGAGGAAGGTCCACGGCGGCTGGAGTGTGACACCCTGCGCACTGATCGCGCGGAGTGCGCCCACCAGCATCACGTTGCAGGCGGTGAGTGCGAGCACAATCGCCACCATGCCGATATCCCGCAACTTGTCAAACAGGTAGCCGAGGACGTAGCGCAGGACAAAGTGCCGGTGCGAGGGCCGTTGCCGCACCTGAAAGATCTGTGAGAGCGACACCCGGATGGCCGCAAAGAGCCGCGTGCTCAACCACACGAACGCCGGCACCAGCACCCAGGTGAGTTCGGTGCGAAAGCCGCGGATCTTGAGGATCAGCGCCTCGATCAGGGCAAACGGATCGTTGGACCCGCCGTGCGCGTGTTCCGGCAGAAAATGGATGACGAACGCCGCGGGATCCGTCGTGCCGAAGAACGTCGTGGACTCGAGCAGGTGCCCGAGTCCGACAATGATGAGAAAGGCCAGAGGAATGGCCGTGAGGAGGCCGTCGAACGCGAGCGCGGACGCCAGAAGGGTCAGGTTGGCCCGTTCCAGCGTCTCGCCGATCCGGACCCGGACCGAGACCGGGCTACTCGTCGTCGGCGGCGCCATCGGCGGCGACGGCGGCGCGGCGGCGTGACCGGGCCTCCGAGAGACGCCGTTCGAGCTCGTCACGGGCGCTCACAGCTTCGTGCGCCACGCGCTTGCGCCCGTCGCGGACGCCGTCCCGCACGCCCTCTTCAACCTCTTCGACAAAATCCTCGACCGATTCCTTGATTCGCTTGCCGCGATCCTGGAGGTCGTCGGTCAGTTCGTCGAACTTGTCCGTGGCCTGCGCCTTGAGCTTCCGCGCGTGCCGTCCGAGGTCGCGTCGCGTCCGCTCGCCCGATTGCGGCGCGAACAGCAGCCCCAACCCGGCCCCGACCACCGTGCCGAGCAGAAACCACTTGATCGCGGAGCCGCCGGTTTCCACCACTGTCACTTCGCCGTCGTCGCGCATCGAGCCACTCCCTTCAGATCTATTCACCGGCGTCCGGATCGTCCTCGGCGAGGATGCCCGAATGCGCCAGCACCCCATGGCCGATGCGCGGTGCATCGACCAGGCGCAGCACCGTCTGCGCCGTGCCCGTCACCTGCAACTGCGTAAACAGGAAGGCAAACGTCTTTTCCAGATCCGCACCGATCTGCTGGCGAACCGCGGCCGGCAGCGACCACACGTCGCGCTTGAACGGGCCGATCGCCTTCTTCCGCGCCTTGTAGTAGAACTGCTCGTCGGAATCGGTGGACTTGCGCTCCGACTGCGCGTTCTCGTCGAGCCAACGATACATGCGCTGCCGCAATTCGGCCGGCAACGCCGGGTGATCGAAGATCATGTTCTGGAAATTGGTCGCCAGGTGGATCTCCGCCGTCTCGATCCGCGAGAAGTTCCCGAACGCGTTGCTCGGTAGCGTCGACGCGCCGTGCTGGACCGCGCCGGCGAGGCCGTACTCTTCGCGCGCCACCTTGGAGAGGGCTTCCAGCGCGACGAGATCGAGCTTCACATCGGCAATCGACCCGTCGGGAAGCACCACCCCGCCGTGCGACGTGCCCGTCTGGACGGAAATCTTGCTGATGCCGGCATAGGTGCCGAGACCGTCGAGGGTGCGCTCGAAACCCTGCATGAACGCGTTGAGCTCGTCGACCGTGGAATTCTTCTGGCCGACTTCGCCAATCTCCGCGCCCACGGAAACCGTGATGCCCGCCGGCTCCCGATCGCGGATGAACTGTGTGATCTCGGCGGCGCGCTCGTAGTTGGCGCGCTGCTGCTCATCGAGCGTGGGAAACGAGAGATCGACCAGCGTCGAGGTGTCCACGTCGACGTTGAAGAAGCCGGACGCAATCTCTTCGGCGATCAGCTTCTTCACCTCGCCGATTTCGGCGGCGGCATCGGCCTGGTACTTCTTGACGTTGACCTGGCAGTGATCGCCCTGGATGAACAGCGGGTGATGGTACCCTTCGCGCAAGGCCGCGCCGATCATCACCGCGACGTACTCTGCCGGGCGCTGGTCGGTGTAGGCAATCTCGGAGCGCGCGATCTCGAGCAGGATCGCGGCGCCATCGCAGCCCTTGGCCGCGCGGAATACCGCGCGGGCCGTGTCATACGCCATCATGCGCACATTGATGGCGGGAACGGTAAAGCCGCCGCAGAGTCCCTCGCCGCGCGCAACATAGAGATCATGGATCGACGCCGGCCGGGCGCCGACCTCTTGCCCGATGGCCCAGAGCAGACCGCGCGCGTCATCACGTTCGGCGGCTGAGCCGAAGACCGCGGCAAAGACCAGCTGATCCATCTGGTCCGACTCAAGTGCAGCGGGATTCAAGATTTCCACACGGGTTCCGGTGATGCGAATCGCGCCCCCAAAACCCGGTGCCGCCCTTGCCAGATCTGCCGCCATCGAGACTCCAGGAAAATGTGACCGGCGCGGAATCTACGGTCCGAATGGATGGTCAGCAAGAATGTCACGAGGCGCATTTTCCACACGAGATCGTCGTGTGAACGCATTGTGGAGTCGCGGCTTGCGTGATTGACGTGAAGTGGATAAGAGGCGGTCGAGCCATCTTCCGGTAGCCGCGCCACTTAGCGCTGGTCCTCCGCAGTTCTCCGCAGGGTGTCGCGTGGAAAAGTTTTCCCATCCACAAATGTGCGGAGCCGATTTACGGCCCTTGTGTCACGGTCACGCGATGTGGACAATCGATGTGCAAAGATCAACGGTCTCGGCGCTTGATCCGAGCAAGACCAGCAGGCGCGCGGCCTGCCGCGTGGAGAAGCTGTTTCCCACATTGCTGCGAGAATGTGCCAAGCGGACAATTCCCACAGCGTTCCCACGCTGCCGACACATCGCGCACCGGCTATCTTGCGACATGTCGTTTGCGCCCGCCACGGGATTCCTCCGTACCCGCCGATTGCTCACCCTCAGCCCCGACAGCACCGGCGACGGTCTCTACTGGCGGAACGGGCGAATCGAGGCGGTAGGCGATGCGAAATCCATTCGCCGGCACCTTGCCGCAGACACGCCCGAATACGACCTCGAAGACCTCCTCATCACCCCCGGCTTTGTCGACTCCCACACACACTTTGGCCAATGGGCACTGAGCCGCCGGCAGGTACATCTCGCGGGATGCGACCGCGCCGAAGCCCTCCGCCGCGTGGCCGCTGCGCCTGTGGAGCAGGGCTGGATCAGAGGCCATGGGTGGGATGCCAATAACTGGGACAAGCCGCCGCACCGTGGCATGCTCGACGCGATCGCGTCGGGCCCGGTGTGGCTCGACTCGCTCGACGTTCACGCCGCCTGGCTCAATGCAGCGGCACTCAGCGCGCTTGGAATCACGCGGGAGACGGCCGACCCCGCCGGCGGGCGCGTTGTGCGCGATGCCGCCGGTGAACCCACCGGTGTGCTGATGGAGCGCGCGGTCGAGATGGCGGCGGCCGGCCTTCCTGCGCCACATCCCGCCGGCCTGCTTGTGGCGGTCAAAGAGGCGCAGCGCGAGGCAAATCGACTGGGCGTCACCGGCATCCACGACATGGGAGACCGGCATTCGCTCGCGGCATTTCAACAGCTCGATGCCGCGGCGGAGCTGACCCTGCGGGTGCTCTTCTGCCCACCAGTGACAATGCTGCCCGAACTTGCGGCTGCCGGCGCGCGCACGGGCAGCGGCGGGCCGATGCTCCGGACTGGCGGGATCAAGATGTTCCTCGATGGCTCACTGGGTTCGCAGACCGCATGGATGCTGGAGCCGTATGCGGGCAGCACCAACCGGGGAATGACGCTGACAAGCCATGACGAGGCCCGTGCGGCCATGCACCTGGCGGGCGATCACGGCTTTGCGGTCGCCGTCCACGCCATTGGCGATGCGGCAGTCCGTCGCGCGCTCGAATTGATCGAGGAGCTTCCCCACCAGGCGCTGCCCCACCGGATCGAGCACCTGCAGTGCGTGCATCCGGACGATCTCGATCGTGCCGGACGCGCCGGCATCGTGGCCTCCATGCAGCCGGCCCACCTCCTAGCCGATATTCCCCTCGCAGAGCGACATTGGGGTGAGCGCAGTCGGGGAGCCTATGTCTTCCGGTCGCTGATCCGCCGTGGCACTGTCGTGGCCTTTGGGAGCGACATGCCGGTCGCGACACCCGATCCGCGTGCCGGCATCTTTGCGGCACTCGATCGCACAGCGCTCGACGGCAAGCCAGCGGGTGGCTGGTATCCTGGTGAGGCGCTCGATTTTGCGGCGGCGCTGTCGGGCTACACGGCCGGTCCTGCGGCCGCAGCAGGACTGGCAGCGACCTCGGGACGTCTGGCCCCGGGATGTGACGCCGATTTTGTGGCGTGGGATGTAGATCCGCTCGCTGAACGCGGCAGCGGAGAGGCCTTTCTGGCTGGTCGCGCACGCCTGACTGTGGTGGGCGGCCGCATTGCCTGGAGTGATCTGAACTGATGACTGGTGAAACGATTCGCCGCACCAAGATTGTCGCCACGCTGGGTCCGGCATGGGAAGCCGAGGAGCGGATGATCGCGCTGCTCGACGCGGGCGTCGACATTATCCGCATCAATGCATCGCACGGCACGCCCGCCATCCGCGATACCTGGATTCGCCGCATTCAGGACGTGCGCGATCAACGCCGTTCTCCCACCGGCATTCTGGTGGACCTGCACGGCCCGCGCATCCGAGTGGGCAAGCTCCCGGTTCCGATCACGCTGAGCCCCGGCCAGCTGGTGCACTTTGCGCCCGAGGATATGGCCGAGGAAGGGCAGATTCCGGTCACGTACACGCACCTGGCCGCTGATGTGTCGCCGGGTTCCCGCATCCTGCTGGACGACGGTCTGCTTGCCATCGACGTGACCGCGGTGCAGGGCGACATCGTCGAGGGCCGCGTGCGATATGGCGGACTCCTCAAGGCCAACAAGGGGATGAATCTCCCCGGCTCGACCGTGAGCGCTCCGGCGGTGACCGAACATGATCGCGAAGAGGTGGATCGCGTCGTGGCACTCGGTATCGAGTTCCTCGGCGTGTCCTTTGTGCGGCGACCGGAGGACTTGCAGGACCTGCGCGCGATCATTCCACGCCAGGTCAAGCTCATTGCCAAGATCGAGAAGGACACGGCGCTCACCAACATCGACGGCATCCTCGAGGCGAGCGACGCCATGATGGTCGCCCGCGGCGACCTCGGCGTCGAGCTGCCGTTTGAACAGGTACCGCTGGTGCAGAAGCGGCTGATCCAGCGCGCCAACCGCCACGGCAAGCCGGTGATCACGGCGACGCAGATGCTGGAGTCGATGGTCACTCATCCCCGCCCCACGCGCGCTGAAGCGTCGGACGTGGCCAACGCGATTCTCGATGGCACCGATGCGGTCATGCTTTCGGCCGAGACCGCGGTGGGCGAGTATCCGATGGAAGCGGTGCTCGCGATGGATCGCATTGCACGGGAGATGGAACTGCACCGTCATCGGCCCAACGACGGTGAGCGACGCCGCTGGCAGATTCCGGCGCAGCATTTTGCCCGCACCAAAGCCGGTGAAACGCCGACGGAAGACGCGATCTCCGTGGCCGTCTCGGCCGCGGCCGATCTGCTGGGCGCTCCGGCAATCGTCTGCTTTACCTCGAGCGGCTTTACCGCGCGCACCGTCGCGTCGTATCGGCCGCGCGTGCCCATCATGGCGCTCACACCGGAACCAGAGACGTTTCGCCAGCTCAATCTGTCGTGGGGCGTGGTGCCGGTGCTGATGCCGCATCTCAAGCACTACGATCCGATGTGGGCCATTGCCCGCACCGAGATCCTGTCGCGCGGCATGGCGCGGGAAGGTGCCCGGATCGTGGTGACGTGCGGCGTGCCCTTTGACATTCCCGGCACGACCAACCTGCTCAAAGTCGAAACGCTGTAGACGATGCGCCTGACGCTGCTCGGCACGGGGACGTCGATGGGAGTACCGCAGATCGGGTGCGACTGCGCGGTGTGCCGCTCCGACGACCCGCGCGATCAGCGCAGCCGCACCAGCGCCCTCGTCGAGGCCAACGGCACGCGTCTTCTGATCGACACGCCACCCGAACTTCGCCTGCAGCTGTTGCGCGCGGGCGTGCACCGTCTCGATGCCGTGCTCTACACGCATCAGCACGCCGATCACATCCACGGGATCGACGACCTGCGAAGTTTTTCGCTGCAGCGCACCGAACCGTTGCCGCTGTATGGCTCGCCCGACGTGATCAATCACCTGCAGACCGCGTTTCAATACATCTTTGACGAGCGCGTCGTGCCGATTGCCGGCACGTCCAAGCCACGACTCGTCTCGCAGCCGCTTGCCGCCGGCACCACCACCACGATCGCAGGACTCGCCGTGTTGCCGCTCGCATTCGAGCACGGCCCGACCACGGTGTATGGCTATCGCGTTGGACCGGTGGCGTATCTGACCGACGTCAAGCGCGTGCCGGCCGCCGAGCGGGAGCAGCTGCGCGGCGTGAAAGTGCTGGTGCTCAACGCGCTCTGGTGGCGGTCGCATCCCACGCACCTGTCGATCGACGAAGCGGTCGAGACCGCACGGGCGATCGGTGCGGAACGCACGTACCTGACGCATCTGACCCACGAGACCGGCCATCGCGAATTGCTCGCGCGGCTGCCCGCCGGCATCGAACCGGCGTTTGACGGCCTCAGCCTGGAGATTGCCGCATGACGTTCACCTTTGACGATCGCTACATGTTTCGCGACGCGCTCAACGGCGTCCACGGCCTCGACCCTGCGCTCCGGAACAGCATCGCCGCACGCTTTGCCGACGTGTCGCGCGAGGTGCAGCAGCGCACCGCCGCCGGCGACTACGGCTTTACCACGCTCGGCGAGCAGCCTGATCTCATTGCGCGGCTCACCGCGTGGGCCGCGCCGCTCAAGGGACGCTTTGACCATCTCATCGTCCTGGGCATTGGCGGTTCAGCACTCGGGCCCAAGGCCCTGGTGGCCGCACTCAAGTCGCCGAACTGGAATGAGTGGAGCACGGCACGCCGCGGCGGCTTTCCCACAGTGACGGTCCTCGAGAACGTCGACCCCGTGACCGTGATGGAGACGCTCGACCGTTTCGATCCGCGCCGCACGCTGGTCAATGTCATCTCCAAGTCGGGCGGGACGGCCGAGACGCTGGCGCAGTACCTGATCGTCCGAGCATGGCTCGAGCAGGCAGTGGGCAAAGAGGCTGCATGTGCACAGCTGGTGATCACCACCGATCCCGCCAAGGGTGCGCTCCGCGCCCTGGCGCGCGAAGAAAAGATCACGGCGTTCGACGTTCCGCCCGGCGTCGGTGGCCGCTATTCGGTCCTGACCGCGGTGGGCCTGGTGCCGGCCGTGCTGGTGGGAATTGATTGCGCCGCACTTCTCGCTGGCGCGGAAGAGGCGGTCAAAGCGGGCGCGGCGGATACGCTCGAGGCCAATGACGCGGCGCGCTGGGCCGCATGGCAATGGCAGGCGCAGGTCAGCCGCGCAGCCAACGTGCACATCGTAATGCCGTACAGCGACCGTCTCCGCCAGTTTTCCGAGTGGTACCGTCAGCTATGGGCCGAGAGCCTGGGCAAGCGGAAGGACCGGGAAGGTCGCGATGTCTTCCGCGGCCCGACGCCGGTCGGTGCGGTCGGCACCACCGATCAGCACTCGCAGGTGCAGCTCTTCATCGAAGGCCCGTTCGACAAGACGATCACCTTCATCCGGGTGCTGGACACCGCCACGCTGTTGCCGATTCCCTCGCGCCCGGGGCTCGATGCAGAGTTGTCGTATCTGCCGGGCAAGACGCTGGGTGCGCTGCTCGACGCGGAGATGATCGCGTCGCGCGAAGCGCTGCGGTCGCAGGGACGGATGAGCATGACGCTGGAGGTTGGTACGGTCGACGCACGCCACCTGGGCCGGCTGATGATGTTCTTCCAGATCGCGACGGGCTATGCCGGCATCTGGTACGACGTCAATCCCTTTGATCAGCCCGGCGTCGAGCTCGGCAAGGTGCTGACCTTCAAGGCGATGGGGCGGTCTGGCTACTGAACGTTCCCGCGCAGGTATCTTACCTGCTCTCTTCGTCCTCGAGGTTCCTGAATGGTCTGGCGAGTGCACCAGAGCGTCGTAGTGGGCGCAGCCGCCGCAATAGTCGCGGCCTGTGCGCCGGCTGGCGGCGCGGCCCATCATCTCACTGCGGCTCAACTTGATTCATTGCCCAAACTGGGCGTGACCGATGGCCGGCTCATCTGCACGGCTACCGGCATCGATCCCTGTCCGCTCCACACGGCCATTGCCAACTGGCTCGATCGTGATCACTACGTGCTCTGGGAGCCGGGCCGCGTGGTCCGGATGTACGGGGGCAGGGACACGACTCCAGTCACGATCGGCGCCCTCGGCGCCGACAAGGGACAATACGCGACGGCACTGGCCGCCGGCCCCGATGGCAATCACGTGCTCATTATCGACCGTAGCAGCAACTCGGTAATGCGATTTGGCCGCGACGGCGCGTTCGAAGAAAGTACCGCGTTGCCCGAGTCCGACGGGGAGTCCGCCCGGGGCTTTGTGGGCGACGTGCCGATTCTGCAGCGGATTCGGCCACGGGTGGACAGCTCGGCTGTCGTCGAGGTCCGGGTGCTAAGCTCGCCGGCAGGGGACACCGGACGCGTGGTGCTCTCCGCCGCGATTCCCTGGCTCTTTCTGAATGGCGGCCGCGTTGTCCGGCCCACACCGTTCTTTGGCGCGGGGCCAGTCTTCACGGTGGCCGCGGATCGTAGCATAATCTGGAGCCCAGGTACTCCGTTCGAGGTCAAGCGCCAGAGCCTTCACGGCGCAACAATCTGGACACTGACCAGTGACTGGATGCCGGCGGCGATCACCGAGGCGGATATTGCCGCCGAACGGCGCAACGTGCGGGCCCAGAGCGACACATCCCTGATGCATCCAGCGGACATTGATTCGATGGCCGCGCGCACCGCCAAGCGTCCGCCAGCGATTACGGGCATTGCGGTGGATCCCGCCGGCGATATTGCCCTGGCCGGTCCATCGGTACCCACCGCGGATTCCATCGACTACTTCATCCTGTCGGGCGACGGCATTCCCACCGCCCGCTTCCGACTCGACAACCGCTCCCAGCTCGTGCTGTTCACGCCAGATTCGGTGCTGGTGCACCGGCCCACCAACAGTGAGCCGTGGGAAACCCGCTGGTTGCTGCTCCGAGGTTCTCACAAGTAGCGCCGGATCGACCGAACGGGATGGACAGAAGCGGGGGCGCGCCAAACGGCGTGTCCCCGCTTTTCGTTGCGCAATCGACTCCGGAACAACGATCGATCTGCAGGCGCGTCGCGGGACCGGCACCCACACGGTGTGCGAAGTTGCGATGGAGCAGTGCGGAGCATCGCAGGCGAGCACGACCGCCGACCAGAGGAAGGCGCGGGTGTCTGACTATATGTTTCACGGCCACCCTGGGAGCTGTCATGGACACGATCATCATCGGCGCAGGCCTGGCGGGACTCGCCGCCGCCACACGGCTCCTCGCCGCTGGCCGCACTGTCACCATTATCGAGGCCCGCGATCGCATCGGTGGCCGAGTGCACACTGTCTCCGATCCCGGCACCGACGTCGGCATCGATCTCGGCGCGGAGTGGATTGGCGATAGCGGCATGCTGCACGATCTGCTCGGCCGGCATGGTGTCACGCTGCATCGGGCCACAGGCCACCATCATTACAGCCACCACGGCACGCTGGACTTCTTCTCCGCCGATGCGGACATCGACGAGACCGGCAGCGTTCTCGAACGCCTGCGCGCAACCGCACCACACGATATGACGCTGATCGACGCCCTTGCGCGCATGCAGCCGCCACTCAAGGACGACGACCGCCAGGAACTCGTCGGATTCGTGCAGGGCTTCAACGCCGCCGACGCAGCACGCGTCAGCGTCGACTGGCTGCTCGAAGTCGAGCGCAACCAGCCCGCCGGCGGCTCCGAGTGTCGTGCACCCGCCGGTGCCGGCATCGGACCGCGGCTGCTGGCGAACGAGCTCGACGACCGCTGCACGCTGCACCTGGGAACGGCGGTGCGCGAGATTCGCTGGCAGCGCGGCCGCGCCAGTGTGATCGCCGAGCGTGACGGCACGACCGTCACCTTTGAGGCGGAACAGCTGATCATTACGGTGCCGTTGCCGCTGCTGCACGCGGACGAGCATCACCCACGAGGCATTCGCTTCACACCCGCGCTCACCGACAAGCTCGGCGCACTCGATCAGCTGGTGATGGGCAACGCCACCAAGGTCGTACTCGTCTTTCGCGAACCCTTCTGGCACACGACGCCGGAACGCACGCGCATGCTGATGGTGCACGCGTTCGATCAACCACTTCCCACCTGGTGGACCGCCAATCCACTGGCGGAACCGATCATCACCGGCTGGGCCGCAGGACCCGGCGCAGAGCGTTTCGAGGGCGTCGATCACGACACCATGCGGACGGTTGCGCTGCGATCACTTGCGGCGGCGCTCGGCGTGGCAATCGACCTCGTGGCCGATCTCTGCATCGGTTGCCACACGCACGACTGGTACAGCGATCCCTTCGCTCTCGGCGCGTATACCTATGTCGCCGCAGGTGGAACCGGCGCTCCGGCAGTGCTGGCCGAGCCGGTGCAGAGCACCTTGTTCTTTGCCGGCGAAGCCACCGCGAGCGCCGGGTACAACGCCACCATGGAAGGCGCATTCCGCTCCGGCTGGCGCGCGGCGGGAGAAGTGCTCGGCACATGACACCGGGGCTGGACATTCGGCCAACCGCCGTATCTTTGGATCATCACTTCTCGCCGGGTTTCCCATGCGTCTCCGCACCGCGCTGGTCCTCGTTTTTGTCGCTGCCACGTCCCGCCTCACAGCGCAGGCCGCCAAGAAAGCTCTGACTCAGGCGGACTGGGATCGCTGGCAGAGCATTCAGGCGCCCACCCTCTCCGCCGATGGCAAATGGGTGGCGTACACGCTGGCACCGCAGGTTGGCGACGGCGAATTCGTGGTGCGCTCGACAAGCGCCGCCACGGAATACCGGGTTCCCGTGGGCTACATCAGCCGGCCGAACAACACGCCGGCGGGTCTGCGCGGTGCCGGCGGCGGTGGCGCACCTGCGGCGGCGGGCGGCGGCGGACGCGGTGGTGCGGGTGGCGCCGGCAGCGGTGGGCCGTTCACCGCCGACAGTCGCTATGCGCTGGTGACAACCCAGGCGAACCAGGCGGAAGTGGAACGAGCCCAGAAAGCTCGCGCCGGGCGCGGTGCGCGAGGCGGAGCAGCGGGAGCCGCCGACAGCGCCAGCCAGACCGCCCTCGTGATCGTCTCGCTCGCCGACGGCAAGACCACCACGCTCGAGAATGTCCGGTCGTTTCGCCTCCCCCGCGATAACGGCACCTGGATGACGTACACACCGGGCCCATCGGACTCCACCACCGCCCGGGGTGATTCGGCTGCGGGCAACGCACAAGGCGGCGCAGGCGGACGCGGCGCGGGCGGTGGTGGACGGGGAGCCGGGCGCGGGGGGCGGGGTGGTGCCGGTGGTGGAGCGCGGCGCGGCTATGGCTCGACCATCGTGCTCCGGAATCTGGCGACCGGCGTGGAAGAGCGACTGACCGATGTGCTCGCATCGACCTTTGACGACAGCGCCAAAGTGTTCGCCTATACCGTCGCGTCGCGCGATTCGAGCAAGGATGGCGTCTTCATCCGCAACCTCACTACCGGCGCGGTCCAGACGGTGATGGCCGGTCCCGGCAACTACCGCGCGTTTGCCTTTGATCGCAAGCAGCAGCAATTCATCTTTGCATCCGATCGCGATGAATGGGGCAAGCCCGAAGCGCGGTCTGCCCTTTACTACGGCACGCTCAAGGACGGCCTGGCACAGCAGGTGGTGACCACCGCACTGCTGCCGCCCAACATGCATCTCTCCGACAACGGCGCCGCGTTCACGCGCAGCGGCAACGCATTGCTGCTCAACATTGCGCCGCCACCGGAAGACACCGTGCCGGCGGATTCGCTCGTGGGCAAGGCCGTGTACGATCTGTGGAACTACCAGGATCCCACGCTCCAGCCACAGCAGAAGCTGCAGCTGGGTCGTGATCGCAACCGCACCTACCAGGCGATCTACACGCTGGCGAGCAAGAAGCTCGTACAGATCACCAGCGATTCGATGCCATCGGTGTCACTGTCGGACGATGCCACGCACGGCATGGCGTCAACCAGCCTGGCCTACCAGATCTCCGACATGTGGGGCGATACCGGCGACGACATCTACGTGGTCGACCCGGTCACCGGCAATCACAAGCTGATCCGCAAGAAGATTTCCGGCAGCGCCCAGTTGTCCGTTGATGGCAAGTACATCGCCTTTTTTGACGAAGGACACTGGTACAGCTACGCCATCGCTACGGCCAGGACGACCGACCTCACCGGCGGAGTCAAAGGTGTTGCGTTCGACCAGAGCGAAACATGGAGCACGCCGGACACGCCCGCCGCATGGGGCATTGCGGGCTGGACCAAGGGCGATCACTCGCTGCTGGTGTACGATCGCTTCGACATCTGGGAGCTCGATCCAGCCGGGATGCGCGCGCCGGTGATGGTGACCGATTCGCTCGGCCGCCGCGAACACCTCACGCTGCGCATCATCGCCGGTCTCGATCGCGATCCCGACGAGCGCGCCATCGATCCCGCCAAGCCGTTGATGCTGAGCGCGTTCAATGTCGATACCAAGGCGAGCGGCTTTTACCGCGATCGTCTTGACGCGAAGCAGGCGCCCGAGAAGATCGTGATGGCGGATCTCAAATACGGCGTCCCGCAGAAGGCGCGCAACGCCGACGAGTATCTGGTCACCAAAGCAACCTTCACGGATTTTCCGAATCTCTGGGTCGGCCCATCGCTCACGGCACTCACCAAGGTCACCAGCGCCAATCCCTGGCAGTCGGACTATCGCTGGGGCACGGCAGAACTGGTGCACTGGACGAGCGAAGACGGCGTGCCACTGGAAGGGATTCTCTACAAGCCGGAGAATTTCGACCCGAGCAAGAAGTACCCGATGGTCTCGTACTTCTACGAAGAGCAGTCGGACGGCCTGTACAACTACATCGCGCCCAACGGCCGCAATACGATCAACCCGACGCACTACGTGTCGAACGGCTATCTGATCTTCGAGCCGGACATTCACTACGAGATCGGCTATCCCGGGCCAAGCGCCGTCAAGTCGATCGTTCCCGGTGTGGAGATGCTGCTCGCACGCGGCTATGTGGACCCCAAGGGGCTCGGCCTGCAAGGCCAGTCGTGGGGCGGGTATGAGGCGACGTTCATCATCACGCAGACCACGATGTTCAGCGCGGTGATGGCCGGCGGTGTGGTCGGGAACATGACCAGCGCATACGGCGGAATCCGCTGGGGCTCCGGTCTGGCGCGTGCATTCCAGTATGAAAAGACGCAGAGCCGCATCGGCAAGTCCCTGTGGGACGCGCAGAATCTCTACATCGCCAACTCGCCGCTCTTCTGGCTCGACCGCGTCAAGACGCCGCTGTTCCTGATGAGCAACGATGCCGACGAAGACGTGCCGTGGTGGCAGGGCATCGAGTTGTTCGTGGGCATGCGGCGCCTGGGGAAGGAAGTGTACATGATCGACTACAACAACGATTCGCACAATCCGTCGAGCCGCGCCAACCAGAAGGACATCGCGATGCGGATGGAGCAGTTCTTTGACAACAAGCTCAAGGGAGCGCCGGCACCGGACTGGATGACGCACGGCATTCCAGCCAAGGACAAGGGAAAGGATCAGATCACGGCCGCTCCAGCACTCAAGCCGGTTGTTGCCGCACCGCCGGGAGGCGGAACCCGGCGCTGACGCCATGCGCACACTGAACTGGGCGCCATTCGCGGCGTTGATGGTGATCACGGCCTGTCACGCGCCGCCACCGCAGGCGCTTGGCGGGCCGCCGCGCCGCGGCTCGGATACCGCGCGCTTTCTGGTCTCGTATGACTCCGCAACACCGGAGTTTGCCGACTTCCGCGCAGGCCTGATCGCCAATCGCTTTCTCGACACGATCGCCAAGCGTCTCAACGACTCGCTCCGCATTCCGCGCTCGATCACGCTCGCCACCGCGCATTGCGACGCGCCCAACTCCGCGTACCTCGCCGACTCGCGCCGCGTCGTGCTCTGCTACGAGCTCTTCAAATCGCTGGCGGACATCTTTCCCGATCAGGACCACGAAGCGTACCTGATCGACGGCACCGTGATGTTTGCGCTGATGCACGAGCTCGGCCATGCGCTGGTGGACGTGCTGCACTTGCCGATCACCGGCCGTGAAGAGGACGCCGTCGATCAACTCGCGATCACCTTGCTGCTGCAACAGGGCGCCGCCGGCGATTCGCTGGCGTTTGGCGCAGTGGGCTGGTTTGCGACGACCAATCAGCTCGATCAGTTTGACAGTCTGACCTTCGCGGATGTGCATCCGGTCAACCTCCAGCGCGTATACAACATTCTCTGCTGGGTCTACGGTCGCGACCCCGCGCGTCATCCCGAAGTCGTGTCGCGCGATCTGGTCCCCGACGATCGGCGCGAGCAGTGCACCGATGAGTTCCTGCAGATGAAACGCAGCTGGACGGAGCTGCTCGCGCCGTATCATCGGTAAGCGCAACCGCATCACCACAACGCACAACGCGCCGGATCAGATGATCCGGCGCGTTGTGTTTGTGCGTGATGCCGCGACTACCGCAAGCGCGGATTCGTCTTGCGCGGCGCCTTTTCGCAGATGGGCCAGCCGTCGGAACTGTACTGGCCCGGGCGGGCGTTCGCGGGCACGGGGAACGTGGCCTTCTCGTGCGGAATCATCGTCGGATCCTCCGACGCCTCATACGCAAGCATCGCCGTCAGCGTCGCGTTGTACTTGAGGTCGTCAAAGACCACCTTGTCGTACGTATCACGCTCGGTGTGCCACGTCAGCGTGCCATAGTCCCAGCTCGCCGCCCCAAGATCGCCGGTCGGCACCCCGTAACAGGTGAACGAGAAGCCGTCGCTGCCTGCGCCGGACGGACGACCCGGCACATTGGCGCGCACCACCGTCAGAAACTCCTTGGGGAGAGCGCTCATCCACAGATTCACGTGCTCGGGCGAATGCACCATACCGCCGCCGCCCACGCTCTGGATCCGGCCGGTGCCGTTGTCCTGATTGAACACGTCCTGCAGGCCCTTGATCACTTCGGGATGATCTTCGGTGAATGCCTTTGACCCGACTTCGCCTTCTTCTTCGCCGCTCCAGTGACCGGCGACGATCGTGCGCTTGGGGTGCGGATAGACGGTGTGGAGAATCCGCATCGCCTCGAGCATGGTCAGCGTGCCGGTACCGTTGTCGGTCGCGCCCGACGAGCCGTCCCATGAATCGAAGTGCGACGACAGGACGACGTACTCGTCCGGCTTCTCGCTGCCCTTGACCATCGCGACCACGTTGAACACGGGCTGCTCGCCGAGGAGGCGGCCATCGAGATTGAGCCGGAGCTTGGGCTTGTCGCCCGCTTCGGTGAGGCGGTAGACGAGGCCGTAGTCTTCGCAATCGAGCGCGATGGCCGGCGTCTTGAGGTTGTATGTCTCGAACACTTCCATCGCACCGTAGCCGCCGAGGCTGCCGCTGGCACCACCGCGACCGCCGCGGTCAGCCGCTTCAGCGGCACGGAGCGCGGCGGAATCCACGGTTACCACGCCGGTGGCGAGGTTGAGCGTCATCGGCACCGTCTCGTTCGGCGCCGCGGCACCGCCGCGCCCGCCACCTGCACCACGACCACCCGCTCCGCCGCGCCCGCCAGCGCCACCGGCTCGCGGGGTAGCGAGCACCAGCTTGGGGCGCGACGTGATGATGCCGCCAGCGCCGCCTGCTTCGAGCCGGACACCGAGTGAGCCGCCGCCGAGCGCCAGGCTGTAGCCGGTATTGCGGATGCGGGCGGCCCAATCGGCCTTGATGGAATCAGCGAGTGAATCGATGCGCTGCACGGACGACGGTGTGCCGAGCGCTTCCCATTGCTGCTGAGGGCGGCAGCTCGGCATCGGCGGTGCGACCATCACCATCTTGCCCCGTGCCTGCGGGAGCCACTTCACAAACTCCGTGCTGTCCTTGAAGCGCGGCAGGATGACCATCGACATCACCGCATCCTTGGCGCCGGTGCCGGGGGAATAACCGACCATCTGCCCTTCGAGGCTCCGCACGCGGGGCTCGATGAGATCGATATGCGACGGGCCGCGGATCCAGCCGCGCCAGGTGCCGTACTGCTCTTCTTTCGCGTCGATCCCCCACGACTTGTACATCGACACGAGCCAGTCCTGCGCGCGCTTGATGTTGGGGGTGCCCATCAGACGCGGGCCGAGCGAGTCGAACAGCACATGCGCCTCGGTGTAGAGGTGCGTGCTGTCCATGCCCATCGCGTAGATGTGCTTGATGACCGGGTCGTTGGTCGGGAACGTCTGGGCGGCGAGCGGATGCCGCGGCGCGGCGATCAGGAGCGCGCTCGCAGCAAGCAGGTGACGGAAGCGGATCATGCGGATATCCGGCGGATGAGGTCGAAGAATGTGGGGGGTACCGCCGCGAATTGTAACTCGCAGTATACTCTTCCGCCATGCACATGCTCATCGCCGTTGTCGGCGTCCTCCTGCTCGTCGGCGTGCTGCGGGACGCCTTCGAAACGATCATTCTGCCGCGCCGGATCAGCCGGCGTTTCCGGCTCACCAACCTGGTCTACCGGCTGACCTGGCGGCCGTGGCGCGCCGTCGCCGAACACTTTCCGCCCAAGGTGCGCGAGGGCAGCCTCAGCTGGTTCGGACCGATCTCGCTGTTCGTGCTGCTGATCGTGTGGGCATCGAGCATCATCCTGGCATTCGGTCTCATTCATTGGGCCGATGGCTCCGCCGTGCACATGGCGACCGGTATTCCCGACTTTGGCAACGACGTCTACCTGAGCGGCACGACGTTCTTCACGCTGGGAATGGGCGACGTCACACCGATCAGCACGTTCGCCAAGGCGATCACCGTCATCGAAGCGGGATTGGGCTTTGCCTTCCTCGCCATCGTCATCGGCTACATCCCGGTGATCTATCAGAACTTTTCGCGCCGCGAATGGGCGATCTCGCTGCTCGACGCCCGCGCGGGCTCGCCGCCCTGCGCCAGCGAGCTGCTCTGGCGCCACCGCGACGACGAACAGCGCGCCGAACTCGTGGCCCTTTTGGCCGACTGGGAGCGCTGGTCCGCCGAAGTGCTCGAGAGCCATCTCTCCTATCCGGTGCTGGCGTACTTCCGCTCGCAGCATACCAATCAGTCGTGGTTGGCCGCGCTCACCACGATTCTCGACAGCAGCGCCCTGGTGATGGTCGGGCTCGATGGCTGGTGCATGCGGCAGGCGGAATTGACCTTTGCGATGGCTCGCCACGCCGCAGTCGATCTCGCACAGGTCTTCAACGCCTCCCGGCCGTCCGAGCCGCCGGATCGTCTGAGCGATGCCGACTATCAGACACTGATCACCCGGCTGGAAGCCGGCGGGATGCGCTTCCGCAGCACCGGCGATGTACAGGCGCGTCTCGGCGAATTGCGCGAGATGTACGAGCCGTATGTTGCAGCGCTCTCCAACTACCTGGCGATTCCGCTGCCAACGTGGGTGCGGCAGATCGAGCGGCCCGACAACTGGCAGGGTGCGCCGTGGGGCTCAACCACCCGGCCGTTGCGCACGCAGTCTCGCCGGGAACGCGGCGAGGAGCACTTCTAGGCACGTTGCAGAGCCGCGCTGGTGCGCCTCTTGCGGGCCATGGAGGTATTATTACGCATCCCCACCCACTTTGAGCGAGGTTTTCCGATGCGCATGCCCGTCCTGGTTGCCACCGCCGCCCTGATACCACTTCTTGCCGCCGCGCCGGTCACGGCATCAGCCCAGCAGAAGAGCAGCTCATCGAGCGACATGTCGCTCTCCTTCCGATTCGGCACACAGGGTCTCGGCCTCGAACTCGCCAAGCTCGTGGCACCGCACATCGGTCTTCGCGTCGGGTATGAATTCTTCTCGGATTCGATCAACCAGTCGTCCTCCGACGTCTCGTACGGCGTGAGCGCCAAGCTCCACAGCTTCAACGGTCTGGTTGATCTCTATCCCGGTGCGCGCGGCTCGTTTCACTTCACGGCCGGCGTCGTCACCAATCCACTCGAGGCCAAGGGCAGCGCCGTTCCATCTTCCAGTGGCACGATCACCCTGAATGGTCACGACTACCCCGCTTCCTCCGTCGGCACGCTGACGGCCGACGCGAAGTTCTCTTCGCTTGCCCCGTACGTCGGTATCGGCACAGGCACGGCAGCCAATCACGGCGGCGGCGTGTTCTTCCTGTTTGACCTGGGTGTTCGCATCGGCAAGCCGACGTTCTCGCTGGCCACCGACAACACCGGCAACAGCACGCTCGTGGGTGATGTCAATGCACAGCAGGCCAAGACGCAGACCGACTTCAACAAATTGCCGGTCTACCCGGTGCTGTCGTTCGGCCTGGGCTACCGCTTCTAGTCCACGAGTCCCGCGGCGCGACGGTGGTCACGATCCGCGAAGCTATCGCCGACGACACGCCGGAAATTCTGGCGCTGATCCGCGAACTCGCGGCATATGAAAAGCTCGGCCACGAAGTCGTGGCCACTGAAAACGACCTCCGCACCTCGCTCTTCACCGAGCGGGGTGCGGAAGTCGTTCTGGCCCTGGTGTCGGGAAACGTCGCGGGGTTTGCACTTTTCTTTCACAACTACTCGACCTTCCTCGGCAAGCGCGGCATCTACCTGGAGGATCTCTACGTGCGACCGGCCTTTCGCCGGAACGGTGTTGGCCGCGCGCTGCTGCGTCATCTGGCCGGACTCGCGCTCGCGCGCAATTGCGGTCGACTGGAGTGGTGGGTGCTCGACTGGAATCACGATGCGATCGCCTTCTATCGGAGCATTGGCGCGGAACCGATGAGCGATTGGACGGTGCAACGCGTGTCCGGTCCCGCGCTCGAACAGTTGGCCGGACTTCCCGTTCCGTACTCCCCCGGTTGACCAGCGCGGAGCGCGGACGTATCGTGTAGCCACAATTGAAGCCGTGGTCATTTGCCGCCTATTGCCGCCACGTAAAACAAAGAGCTAAAACGCGACAGCCCGGGCGGCCGCATTGGTCCCCGGGCTCGTTCGTTGTCTGGAGCTATCGCGCGCCCGTGCGCGCCGGCGTTCCGTGCCAACATTGCGCGCTGTGCGGCAATCCTTTGCCTGGGATGGACCGCATGAGCGCTCACCTTCCGATTGCCATCTACCACGAACACCCCGACTGGTTCCGGCCGCTCTTCGCCGAACTCGACCGGCGCGACATCTCGTATGTGCGGCTCGACGCCGCAGCGCACCGCTACGATCCGGCGGAATCCGCGTCGCCGTATTCGCTGGTCTTCAACCGTGCCAGTCCGTCGGCGTATCTGCGCGGCCACGCGCAGACCACGTTCTACACGCTGCATTGGCTGCGGCATCTGGCGCGCCTCAAGGTACCGGTGATCAACGGCGCCAATACGTACGCGATCGAACTGTCCAAGGCCACCCAGCTCGACATGCTCCAGGATCATGGGCTGCCCTATCCCGAGAGCCGCGTGATCAACGCGCCGGGCGAGGCGGTCGCCGCCGCGCGCGGACTGCGCTACCCGGTGCTCGTCAAGGCGAATGTCGGCGGATCGGGTGCCGGCATTGTGCGCTACGACAGCGAGCACGCGCTTCGCGACGCTGTCGCGCAGGGTCACGTCGAGCTCGGCGTCGATGGGACCGCGCTGGTGCAGGAAGCAGCACCGCTTCGCAACGGACACATCACTCGCGTCGAAACGCTCGGCGGCAAGTATCTCTATGCCATCAACGTGTATCCCGCGAGCGGATCGTTCGATCTCTGCCCTGCGGACGCGTGCCAGACCGCCAGCGGGGTGGAGCTGGTGCGCGGCGCCTGCGCGATCGATGCGCCCAGGAACGGACTCCGCGTCGAGGCAACCACGCCGTCCGATGCGATCGTCGCCGAGGTCGAAGCGATCGCGCGCTCCGCACGGCTGGACGTGGGCGGCATCGAGTATCTCGTCGACGATCGCGATGGCCGGCACTACTACTATGACATCAACGCGCTCTCCAACTTTGTTGCCGACGCGGTGAACGTGATTGGCTTTGACCCATTCGCCCGCCTGGTCGATTACGTCGAAGCGCGCGCCGGTATCGCAAGCACGGCGGGGGTGGCGTGATGCGTTACGGATACTGGCTTCCGGTCTTTGGCGGCTGGCTGCGCAACGTGGAAGACGAGGGGATGGAAGCCTCGTGGAATCACGTCAAGCGCCTGGCTCGCCGCAGCGAAGAGATCGGGTACGACATCACACTGATCGCCGAGCTGCTGCTCAACGATATCAAGGGCATTCGCGCGCCCTCCCTCGATGCGTGGTCGACAGCGGCGGCGCTCGCCGCCGTAACGGAGCGCCTCGAACTGATGGTCGCGGTGCGGCCGAGTTTTCATCCGCCCGCCATTCTCGCCAAGCAGGCGGCGAACATCGACCGCATCAGCAACGGCCGGCTTGCCCTCAATGTCGTCTCGGCGTGGTGGAAGGACGAGGCGCGCCGCTACGGTGCGGCGTTCGACGCGCACGATGAGCGATACGCGCGCACGCAGGAGTGGCTCGATGTGGTGACAGGTGCGTGGCATAGCGAGCAACTCGACTATCGCGGCAAGTACTACAACGTCGAGGAACTCATTCTCGAACCCAAGCCGGTGTCGCGTCCGTCGCGGCCGCATCCTCCCATCTATGCAGGTGGTGAGTCGGAGACCGCCAAGACGCTCATCGCGCGCCAGTGCGACGCGTATGTAATGCACGGCGATCCGCCGGAACGGATTGCGTCCAAGATCGCCGACATGCGCCGGCGCCGCGATCAGGCGTCCGAAGCGCTCGGTGTGGAACTGCCGCCGCTGCGCTTTGGCGTGGCGGCGTATGCCATCGTTCGCCAGACCGAGGAAGGCGCGCAGCAGGAAGTCGCGCGGATTACGAATGTCACGCCGGGCTCTCCCGGCTACGGCAACTATCAGGACTGGATCGCCAACACCAAACTCGAAACCCGCGTGAGTGTCGAAGACTATTCGGTGTCCAATCGCGGGCTCCGCGCGGGATTGATCGGCACGCCGGATCAGGTGGCGGAACAGGTGCAGCGGTTCGAGGAGGCGGGTGTCGATCTGCTGCTGCTGCAGTGCAGTCCGCAGCTCGAAGAGATGGAGCGATTTGCCGACAGCGTTATCGCGGCGTCATCAACATCTGGTTGACGCGCTCGATGAGGGCCGGCCCGGAGAACGGCTTGTCGAGGAACGCCGCGCCCGCGGGCAACGCGCCGTGACGCACGATCGCCTCGCCGGCGTAGCCCGACATGAAGAGCACCCGAAGGCCGGGCAGATCGTGCATCAGCCGCTGACTCAGGTCGGGGCCGCTCAGGCCAGGCATGATGACGTCGGTGAGCAGCAGATCGATGGGGCGCTCCGTCGTGGCCGCCAGACGGGTCGCCTCTTCGGCGTTGCGGGCGATGAGCACGTGGTGGCCCTGATGGCGGAGCACGTCCGCCACCAGGCGGCGCACCGCGTCTTCATCCTCCGCGAGGAGAATGCACGCCGACGGCATGGGCGCCGGCACCGCGACTGGCGCGGCAGGTACGATGCCGGCAGCCGCTTCGGGTGTTGCGGGAAAGTAGAGTTTGAACGACGTGCCGGCACCGGCCTCGCTGTACACCAGAATGTTCCCGCCGCTCTGCCGGACAATGCCGTAGACCGTTGCGAGGCCGAGGCCCGTGCCTTTGCCGCGCGGCTTGGTCGTGAAGAAGGGCTCGAAGATGTGTCCCTGCACATCACGCGACATCCCCACACCGTTGTCGGTGACACCGAGGACCACATAGGGACCGGCGGTCGACAAACCGCGAACCGCGGCCGCCGCCTGATCGAGCACGGCGAACTGCGTCTCGAAGGTGAGCTTGCCGCCGCGCGGCATGGCATCGCGCGCGTTCGCGGCAAGATTGAAGAGCACCTGCTCCAGCTGCCCTGGATCGAGTGTGACCGGCACGACCGCCGGATCGAGGGCGCTGTACAGCTCGATGTCTTCGCCGATCAGCCGGCCGATCATCTTCTCCACCGCCGCGAGCGCCTTGTTCAGATCAAGCGCGACCGGCTGCAGCACCTGTCGCCGCCCGAAGGCCAGCAACTGGCGCGTGAGTGTACCGGCGCGCTCGGCCGCCTGCAGGATCTGCTGCACGCTTTCGGTCTGGTCCACCGAGTCGGCCACGTCTTCCCGCAGGAGTTCGGCGTAGCCGGAGATCACCGTCAGCATGTTGTTGAAATCGTGCGCCACACCCGCGGCGAGCTGCCCGATCGCTTCCATCTTCTGCGACTGCAGCAACTGCGACTCGAGCGCTCGGCGCTGCGAGATGTCGATGACCGATCCTTCGTAGCTCAACACCTGGCTGTCCGGTCCGCGAATCAATCGTGCCGTCACGGAGACCCACACCGGCGTGCCGTCGAGCCGCTGCAGCCTCATCTCATAGTCGTGCAGCTCGCCGTGCTCCGCCATGGCGGTCTGCCACTTCTCGCGGTCCTCCGCCTCGAAATAGAACCGGTCCGCTGGCGTCCCCAGGAGCGTCTCGCGGTCGGGCGCGCCATACAGGCGCTGCAATTCGAGATTGCCGTCGAGCAGCTTGCCATCGGGCGAACTCCGGAAGAGACCCGTCGGCATGCCCTCGAAGAGACTGCGGTGCCGCTCTTCGGAGAGTTTGAGCTGTTCCGCCGTGCGCGACAGGGTCACGGCCTGGCCGAGCTGGCTTGCCACCGCGCCAATAGAGGCGAGCCAGCCATCGCCGTGGTCGCGCGAGCGCGACAGCATGACCAGCGCACCCTGCGACATGCCGCCTGCCCGAAGGGGTGCCACGATGATCGCCGCACTTTGCGTGTGTGAGAGAAGGGTCGCCGCCGTCCCCTCCGATATGCCGTCCGACGGAATCTGCGTGGGGCCTTCAGCGTGACAGAGCTCGCGCAGGAGCGGGAGAAAGCCGTGGAATTCGCGCATCTCGCGCAAGGCCTCCCGCGGCACTCCGATCTGCGAACGCATGACCGGCGTGCCGATCTCATCCAGGAGGTAGACCGCGCCGGCAGACACACCGCCCGCATCGAGTGCCCGACCCAGAACATCCTCGAGCAGACGCGGAAGATCGAGATCGCGCGTCAGCACCTGCGCGGCGCGCGTCATGATCGAGAGCAGCGCGGCGTCCATCGCCGCGCGGCGCGTGAGCTTGCGATTGATCGCCGTCTGATGCTCGAGTTGCCGGATCAAACGCGCCATGTAGGCAGTATTGAGCGCATCGGCGTCCGCGGTGGGCATCGGCACATGCGGGCTGGCGAGGGCGGCCAGCACGGCGTTGACCACCTCGCCCAGCCCCGGATTGCGAACGACGAGCGCACTGGCGCCGATCTGTTCCGCCAGCCGTTGCTCTTCGCCATCGGCAAAGGCGGCCGCCGAGGAGGCGATGATGGTCGGCACCACGCTGAGCAGCGGGTCACGGCGCAACGCAAGACAGAGCTCCATGCCGGTCATTCCGGGCAGCAGCAGGTCGGCAAGTACGACCGCGGGTACCGTCGTGCGGGCAGCTTCGAGAGCGGCTGCGCCGTTGCGCGCCGTTTCGACCGCAAAGCCCAGATCCTGGAATTGCTGCGCGTCGAGGCGCGATTGCACCGGATCGTCGCTGACCAGGAGCAGCAATCGGCCCCGCCCCGGGCGGTCGGCGAGGAGGCGCCGGGGCGCAAGGAAGGCATCGACCACTTCCACCAGCCGGCCAGGCTCGATTGGTTTGAAGAGGTAGTCGGTAAAGCCGGCGCACATTGCCCGGGCCTCTTCCAGACGCGACATCAACCCGGAAAACGCAATAATCGGAATGCCATCGCCCATGGGCAGCTTGCGCATGCGGGCGACCAGATCGACGCCATCGAGGTCGGGGAGGTGGAGGTCCTGCAACACCAGAGCGGGGCGATGGCGCATCAGCAGATCAAGCGCGGTCTGGCCGTCGGGGGCTTCCAGCACTTGATAGCCCCGACGCGCCAACGTGGCGGAAACCACGCTGCGAGTCAGCAAATTGTCTTCGACGATCAGGATGGTCTCCGGCACCGACTCCCCTTTCCCCGCCCGTGCGCGCGTGCAGGCAATTCAGCAATGAATAAATCGTGCCACCCGGCACCCCTTGACGCAGAACAGCAGTCATGTATAGTTCACTTCTGAACAATAACCGGCCAGCGATGGCCAAGGATCGCCAGATGCCCGACGCCGCCGTACACCATATCGCCCTCGCCCCCTGGCAGATCGACACCGCGCACACGGAGGTCGAGTTCGCCATTCGCCACCTGATGATCTCCACCGTCAAGGGGCGTTTTGGCAGCGTCACCGGGCGCGTCAGCTACGATCCTGCCAACCCCGGCGCGGTGGAGCTGGAAGTCTCGATCCCGGTGGCGACGGTCGACACGCGGGTCGAACCGCGCGATGCGCACCTCCGTTCCGCCGATTTCTTCGATGTCGAGAAGTATCCGGTGATCACCTATGTGGGCCGCCGGGTTGAAGGGGACGTGAGCGGCGACTTTGTCGTCGTCGGCGACCTCACCATTCATGGCGTTACCCATGAAGTGCATCTCAACGTGTCGGCCGAGGGAAAGATCATTGATCCGTGGGGCAACGAGCGGCTTGGCTTCAGTGCGACGGGCTCGATTGATCGCGGTGATTTCGATCTGCGCTACAACGCCACGCTCGAGAGCGGTGGTGTGGTGCTCGGCGAGAAGGTCAAGCTGGTCATCAACACCGAGTTGATGCGGCCCAAGCAGGGCTAGCGCCTGGCGGTAGCTTTCCACCCATGCAAGCGTTGCTGGTGCATGGCATGGGAAGGACTCCGCTCTCGATGTGGCGCCTGGGCGCCGCACTGCGGCGCGCGGATGTACCGGTCGAGCAATTCGGATACGTGGCGGCGTGGCAGCCGGTGGATGCGATCGTCCACCGTCTCGAGCGCCGCCTCGCGCGTTTGGCCGATCGCGAGTATCTCGCGATTGGCCACTCGCTCGGCGGCCTGCTGCTCCTGCGCGCGGTGGCACTCGTGGAACCGGCGGCGCGGCCCGCGGCGATTGTCATGCTCGGCACACCGCATCGTGCGCCGCGCCTGGCGCAACGTTTTGCGCGGAGCTGGTGGTATCGGCTGCTCAACGGTGACGCGGGCGAGCTCCTGGCGTCGCCCGAACGGATGCGTGCCGTGCCTGTGCCATTGATACCGCTGGTGATCATCGCCGGCACGGGCGGACCACGCGGACGATTCAGTCCGTTCGGCCATGACGTCAACGACGGGATTGTCGCGATGAGCGAAGTGGTGCGCACCGACGCGACTGTGCACGAGGTCGGCGCGCTGCATCCGTTTCTGATGAACCAGCGCGTGGCGCGCGCGCTGATCCTGGCACGCGCTACGCGGCCGCGGGAAGACGTCCCTTGAGATCGGCGGCGGTGAACGGTCCCGGTTCCGCGATCAAGCCGCGCGCAGCGTCCACCTGCCCCCACGTATTCCAGAGCAGCACACCGCGCACTCGACCGTCGGCCAGATAGTAGACCACGCCTTCGCGGAAGGGCGTCTTCCAGTCGGCGAAGACTTCGTGGCGCGGATCGGTATCACCCACCGCTTCGTATCCCAGCTCGAACAGATCCGAATAGAAGAACGGCAAGTGATGGTACGGTGTGATGTCGCCCGCCATCGAGCGGCCGGCGGCCTTTCCCATGGTGAGCGCGTTGTCTTCGTGCTCGACGCGCATGAGGCGCCCGAGCTGCGGCGAGTGAAAGCGGGCGACGTCGCCGGCAGCATAGATGTCGCGCTGGGAGGTGCGAAGATGCTCGTCGACGACGATACCGTCGTCCACCGCGCAGCCGGCGGCCTCGGCGAGACTGACGTCGGGAACCACACCAATCCCGGCGACCACGGCGTCGGCGATCACGGAAAAGCCGCTCTTGGTGGTGACAGTGTACCGGCCGGCGACGGTCATGATGCTGGCGACCTGCTCTCCCGCGCGGACGTCGACGCCCTTTCCACGATAGAAGTCCACGAGGAACGTCGCGAGATCGGCAGGAAAGATTCGGGCGCCGATACCGGCTTCGGGAAAGAGCAGCGTCACCTTGCGGCCTTGCAGGGCGAGTGCGGCCGCCGCTTCGGAGCCGATGAAACCGCCGCCGACGACGGCGACGGTGCCGCCCGCATCGGACACGCGTCGCAGCGTGTGATAGTCGGCCAGGGTGCGGAAGTAATTGACGCCGTCGCCACCAGAAGGAAGCCGCCGCGGCACGCATCCGGTCGCGAGGAGCACCTTGTCAAAGGTGAACTCGTTGCCGCGATCACTGGTCGCACGATGTCGCGCCATATTGAGCGCAGTGATGCGTTCGCCAAGATGCAGCGTGACGCCTTCGACCTCGCCGGTCTTGCGCCAGATGCTGTCGGGCGCATCGCCTTTCCAGAGACCCTTGGTGAGCGGCGGCCGGCTATACGGTGCATCGGGCTCGGCGCCGACGACGGCAATCGCTCCCGTCCGGTCGAGTTCGCGAATGCCACGCACCGCGGCATCCGCCGTCATTCCGCCACCGACCACGAGGTAGTTGGATTCCCGCACGATACCCTCCCGATGAGACATCGCTCAAAGCTATCACCCGCGTTGCCGGGCCGGGGAACCGGCGTACATTCCGCCATGACCATTCTCTCCCGCCGCTTGCCGCTCCTGATGCTTGCCGCCGCACTCGGTCCGGCGGTGGCGCACGCCCAGCAACCAGCCAGTTATGACCTTCCGGCCACTCCTGGCACTGTTGCCTACGGCTACTACTGGTCCCAGGCGACCCCGGCGCTCCGCATCCGTTCCGGAGACCGGGTGACCGTGCATGGCATGATCACCAACACACCGCAGGGCCTGATGCGCGCCGGCGTCGACTCTGCCAGGATTCAGCAGTCGCTGCGCGACATTGTCCGCGACGTCACCGGCGCGCGGCGCGGTCCGGGCGGGCACATTCTCACCGGGCCCATCTATGTCGAAGGGGCCGACTCCGGCGACGTGCTCGAAGTCCGCTTCCTTTCACTGCACCCCGACATCGACTACGCCTACAACTCGTTCAGCACTCGCAGCGGTTTTATTCCAGAAGACTTTACCACCGGCAAGACGCGCATCATTCCGCTCGACACTATCCGCAATGTGGCGCACTTTGCCGATGGAATCGACATCCCTCTGCGTCCGTTTTTTGGCAGCGTCGGCGTGGCGCCGCCAGCGGCGATGGGTCGCGTCAACAGCGCCCCACCGGGGATCTATGCCGGCAATCTGGACAACAAGGAACTGGTGGCCGGGACCACCCTGTACATCCCCGTGTGGACGCCCGGCGCGCTCCTCGAGATTGGCGATGGCCACGCCGGCATGGGCAATGGCGAAGTCGACATCACCGCCATGGAAACCTCGCTCCGAGGCACCGTGCAGATCATCGTCCGCAAGGACATGCATCTCAAATGGCCCAGGGCGGAAACCCCGACGCACTGGATTACCATGGGGATCGACAGCAATCTCGTCACTGCCGCCAAGAACGCAGTGCGCGAGGCGATCGACTTTCTCGTGACCGAGAGGCACATGACGCGCGAGGATGCGTACATGCTCTGCAGCGTGGCGGTGGACTTTGACATCACGGAGCTCGTCGACGGCACGGTCGGGGTGCACGCCATGATTCCCAAGAACATCTTCGCCGCGAGTGGCGGCCGGAAGGGCGGACAGTGAAAGCCAGCTTCGGTATCGCGGCGCTGCTCCTGCTGAGCACCACCATCGCGGGAACGGGCGCCGCGCAAGGGACTGCGAACGCGCCCACCGTCACCACCTACCAGTTGCACAAGTTCAAGCAGGCGATTGGCACCGAGACGGTGCGGAGCGTAGCGACCGGTGCTGGCGTGACCCTCACCGACTCGTTCACCTTTACCGATCGCGGCAGCCATGTGCCGTTGCAAGCCACGCTGCAGCTGGCGGCCAATGGCAGTCCGATCCATTTCGTGGCCAAGGGAAAGAACTCGCGCCTGTCCAGACTCGATGTCGCGGTGGATGTCGCCGGTGCGTCGGTCACCGTGCGCACCGACACCACCACTGCGGTCGAGCAGGCCAGTGGGCCCTTCTTCACGATCAGTGGCTACGCGCCGGTGATGGTGCAGGAGCAGTTGATCCGGTATTGGGAAGCGCACGGAAAGCCCGCCACCTTGCGCACGTTCCCCTCCGGGAGCGTGCACATCGTTGCGCGCGGGGTCGACACCGTCGCGAGCGCTGCCGGCTCGGCACCTGTCCGCCGCTTTGAGGTGGAAGGCGTGATCTGGGGGCGCGAGACGCTGTGGATGGATCGTGCCGATCGGCTGGTCGCGGTGGTCACGATCGACGCCGAGTTCGATCATTTCGAAGCGGTGCGGAGCGACTTCGAATCGTCGCTCACCACCTTTATCGCGCGTGCGGCCTCGGATGCGGCCCAATCGCTGGCGGCGCTGGCGAGCGTGCATCCTGACACCGGCGATTTTGCGCTCGTCGGCGGCACGCTGATCGACGCAACTGGTGCCGGCCCGGTGCCGAACGCGGTCGTGGTCGTCCGCGGCGGTCGGATCATCGCCGCCGGACCGCGAAGCACCGTGCGCATTCCTGCCGGGGTGCGACAGATCGATATCACCGGGAAGACCGTCCTCCCGGGCCTCTGGGACATGCATGCCCACTATGAACAGGTGGAGTGGGGCCCGATCTATCTCGCCGCCGGCGTGACGACCGTGCGCGACGTCGGCAACGAGTTCGACTTCATCAGCACCGTGCGCACCCTGCTCAACACCGGGCGCGGTCTGGGTCCGCACATGCTGCTGGCCGGTGTGATCGACGGGCCGGGCCCCTATGGTCTGGGCGTGGAGCGCGCCAGCACGCCCGAAGAGGGCGAGGCGCTCGTCAAGCGCTATCACGATGCCGGCTTTCAGCAGATCAAGATCTACAGCAGCATCACGCGACCCACGCTCGACAGCATCTGTGCGGCGGCGCATCGTCTGGGGATGACCGTCACCGGTCACATTCCGTTTTCGCTCGACGCGTACGGCGGTGTCGCAGCGGGCATGGACCAGATCAACCATATCCAGTACATCGTGCCGCTGATGAAGACCGCCGGCGCGCTGCCGCTCGATACCGCATCGGCTCCGGCACGCAAGGCGATCGACTTTCTGGTGCAGCATCACACGGTGCTCGACCCGACACTGGTCATCTTCGAGTGGGCCGACCATCCGGCGCGCATTCCATTCTCCGACATCGAACCCGGCGTCGCCAAGGTGGCGCCCGAGCTGCGCTCGCAGCTCATGAATACCGGCGTTCCCGCGGCGGCCGAGGCGTCGAGCGCGAGCAGCTTCAACGACATGGTGATGGCCGTGAGCGCGCTGCACAAGGCCGGCGTAACGATCGTGGCCGGGACGGACCAGACGGTGCCGGGCTACTCGCTGCATCGCGAACTCGAACTCTATGTGGAAGCCGGCTTCACGCCGATGGAAGCCATTCAGGCGGCGACACTCGTGCCGGCGCAGGTGATGCACGTGGACGGCGACGTCGGCACTGTGACCGTGGGGAAGCGCGCGGACCTGATCGTGGTCGACGGCAATCCGCTGGTGCGGATCGCGGATCTCCGCAACATCACGATGGTCATTGCCGGCGGACGTCGCTACGCGCCAGCACCGCTCTGGCGGAGCGTGGGATTCACGCCGTGACCGCCGCGTTGCGGGCCGAGGTCCTGCATGCCAATCGCGAGCTCGCGCGACGCGGACTGGCGCGATTCACCTTTGGCAACGCAAGCGCCATCGACCGTGAACGTGGTGTCGTGCTGATCAAGCCGAGCGGCGTGCCGTACGATGCGATGCGGCCTGAAGATCTGGTCGGGACCGACCTCGACGGCCGGGTGGTTGAAGGCACATTGCGTCCGTCATCCGATCTTCCCACGCACCTCGCGCTATATCGCGCGTTCGCGACCATTGGCGGCGTGGTGCACACGCATTCCCACTTTGCGACAGTGTGGGCGCAGGCGGGCAGCGCCATTCCCTGCCTCGGCACCACGCATGCGGACTACTTCCATGGCGCGATTCCAGCGACTGCGGCACTGACCGAGCGCGAGATCGCAACCGAGTACGAAGCCAACACCGGCACCGCGATCGTCCGTGCGATTGGCACGCAGGATCCGCTCGTGATGCCGGCCGCACTCGTGGCGGGTCATGCAAGCTTCTGCTGGGGAACCTCGGTGACGGCCGCGGTGGAGACCGCCGATATCCTGGAGGAGGTCGCGCGCATGGCGTATCACACCGTCACGCTCAATGCTGACGCAGATGCGATCTCAAAGGCACTCCACGACAAGCACTTCCTGCGCAAGCATGGCAAAGATGCGTACTATGGGCAGCGGCCCGGCCAGTAGCTCGTCGCGCGACCAGGCTCAGGTGTGCGCCGTTGCCGCAATCGCCCGCAACTCGGGCAGCATGGCGCCAATGGCAACCGGCTCTGACTCCAGCACGCCGAGCGAGAAATACAGCTTCCGATACATCGCGTAGAGCCGGGCGTACACCGGCACCGCCGCTGGATCCGGCAGCACTGTGCGATACGGTGGACAGAGTGCTGCCTGTGCCGCTTCGATCGTGGGATACGTGCCCGCCGCCAGGAATGCGAAGATCGCGGAACCGAGCGACGTGATCGGCCGCTCGGGGACGAGCACCGGTTTGTTCAACACGTTCGCGTAGATGCGATTGAGCGCCTCATTCTTCTGCGGGATGCCTCCGCCGTGGATCACCCGCTCGATCGGCACGCCGTGTTCGTGCATTCGTTCGAGAATGATTCGCGTGTGAAATGCCGTTCCTTCGATCGCGGAGAACAGCTCGTCGGCGGCGGTGTGATTGAGATTCCAGCCGAGCGTCACGCCGCCAAGTGCCGCGTTGACCAGCACGGTGCGGTCGCCATTGTCCCACGTCATTCGCAGCAGTCCGGTGTGCCCGGCGCGGAAGGGAGCAATCTCTTCGGTTAGCGTCGCCAGCGACGATCCCGTGCGCCGCGCGATCGATTCCAGGAGATATCCCATGGCTGAAAGCCCGGCCTCGATACCGATGTAACCCGGATGAATCGATCCGGGGACAATGCCGCAAAGACCAGGAATGGTGCCCGTCTCACGCGCGATCGCCATGATGCAGGTCGCGGTGCCGATCACGTTCACCACATCGCCCTCGGCGATGCCAGCACCGACAGCGTCCCAGTGCGCGTCGAACGCACCGACCGGTATGGGGATTCCCGCGGCGAGGCCCAGTTTGTCCGCCCACGCGGGCGACAGCGTTCCGGCGATCGCGTCGGACGTGGCGTAGCGGCCGCCGAGTTGCGCGCGCACGCCTGCCAGCCGCGAATCGACCGCGACCAGGAACTCCTCCGATGGCAGCCCACTTTCCCGAGTCCACAGCCACTTGTGACCCATCGCACAGATGCTCCGCGGTACGCGAGACGCATCGCGAATATCACAGAGCGTGGCGGCCACCATGTCGCAATGCTCAAAGGCCGTGACGAACTGGGCGCGCTGGCCAGGGTGATGCCTGAGCCAATGAAGCAGCTTGGCGAATCCCCATTCGGAGGAGTACACCCCGCCGCAGGCGTCGATCGCCGGGAGCGCCATGTCGTGCGCGATCTCCGTGATGCGGCGCGCTTCCTCCGCCGCGCGGTGATCGCACCAGAGGTAGTAGTCATCCAGCGGTTCGAGTCCCGCGCCCACGGGCACCACCGTCGAGCCGGTCGTGTCGAGCGCGAGTGCGCGCACCGCCAGGCCAGGCACGCCGGCGTCGGCCAGTGCCAGACGCATGGCATCGACCAGCGCCGCCATATGCGCGGCGTGAGATTGGGTCGCAAAGTCAGGATCATTACGGCTCCGGATCACGGGGTACTCACTCACCCCAAACCCGATGACGCCCGCCTTCTCCTCCACGATCGACACGCGCACACTCTGCGTCCCATAATCAACGCCGGCGACAATGCTCACGAAACCCCTCCCGCGCCCGACGGAGCGCGGTAACGGCGCAGGAAGGATCGATAGGGAGCGCACCCATCAGCCGATGCATCGCATCGGCGGCGATTCGTGCGACACCCCGCGCCGCTGTTGGCGCGGGTGCGCGCGAATCGCGGGGGCGCGGGATTCGATCCGACCGGAGTCGTCACCGCGCTCCATCCACAAAAAGTGGTTCGCCTTCCGCCACATACCATCCGACCGGGATCATGCGGTGCCTCGATGATGATAGACGTCCCAGCCGAGGTACCGAGTCGTCGCTTCATGCAGCACATCCGCCGTGGTGGAGAAGTTGCCGGCCACATGATGCTCAAAGCCGTTGGTACAGATGTACCGCAGCAAATCCTGCAGCCGCGGAATCTCCACCACGCCGGCACCGCCGAATGTATCGAGTGGATCGTCGGTGAAGCGGCCTTCTCCCACATAGCCGCGGATCCGGCCGGTGAGGTCGTCAGTGGAAAAGCGCGCGTAACTCATCGCACCTGCACGCACCTTGCCGACGCACGTACCAAACGTGTTCTCCTTGCCCACCGTGCCGGCGATGATCTCCTGATAGTCCATCTTCACCGTCTCGAAGAAATGCCGCGGCAGGTTACTGCAGTGAAAGCAGACGGCCTTGTCGAGCTCGTCGCCATAGTTGTTGTTCCAGTCGAGCAGCGCGCTCGGTGTCTCCGAAGCAAGCGTCAGTGCATACATGCTGATCGTGCCGCAGACATCGACTTCGCACGCGCTGGGCAGAAGATCGTTGCTCATCATGCTCATGATCGTGCACGGCACCACGCCAAAGAACTCCTCCAGCGACGTCCAGCACTGCACCGCACTCACGGTCACGTCCGCCTCGACCATCCATTGATCGATAACCGTGCCGAGCTTGGCCATCTTGAGGAGTGCCGCGTCGGGGATGCCGTCCGTTGGCACGTAGGCCCTGATCTGTTCGAGCTTGGCGAGCGCAGCCGCGTCGGTGTTCGCCATCCGTTCCGTGCGGCCCAGTATCTCGGAGAGATCGATCGGTTCCACCGCGATACCACTCGCTTCGAGGATCTTCTCGCTGTAGCGCACGGTCTTGAACGCCGCTGGACGCGCGCCAATGGCGCCGATCCGCGCGGTGCGCAAGCCACGCACCACCCGGCAGATTCCGGCAAAGCGCGCGAGATCCGCCAGAAATGTTGGCGAGTCGGCACGGTCCGTGTGGCGCGTGGTCAGCGAATAGGGAATGCCGTATTGCGTGAGCACGTTGCACACCGAGATCTTGCCGCAGAACGAGTCGCGGCGATCGCGGATGGTCATGCGGCCTGGCGTGTCCGATACCGCGTGCACCAGCACCGGCACATTGAGGCCCGCGAGCCGGAGCGCTTCGGCGATGGCGCGCTCATCACCAAAGTTTGGCAAGGTGACGATCACGCCGGCGATCTCGTCGCGGTGCGCCTTGAACAGCGCTGCGCAGGCCTTGGCCTCATCGCGCGATTCGATCGCTCCATGACGGGCGTCGGCCGGATCGAGCACCACCACGCCATAGCCCTGGGCGCGCAGCGTGGCCACGATGTCGCGGTGTCCTTCATCGGCAAGGTGGGCGGGGAAAAAACCGCGATTGCCGACGATCACACCAAAGCTGACCGGCCGCGGCGGAGTGACGAGCGGCGGTGCCGGGCGCTGCTCGGCCGTGGCCGGAGCACCACGTGACCCCAGCTGATGGAGCTTCATGGAGACCTCAGGTGATGGCAAGAACGAAATTCACGTTGACAGGGTAGGCGTCGGATCGTAGTCTTGCAAGCGCTTCCACCTGAAGGGCCCCTCCACGGTGCATCGATCCCTCCTTCGCTCGTCCTCGGCCGGACTCATCGCCGTGCTCCTCGTTCTGGGCCTCGCGCTCAGCGCGGTGGCGGGCGCGCACGTCGACCCGGTCTCAGGGCACACGGTCAACAACTTCTTCAACGCCCATACGCTGTTCCAGATGGCCACCGATGCCAGTGCGTTTGCCATCATGGGCGTCGGCGCCACGCTGGTGATCATCTCCGGCGGGATCGACCTCTCCGTGGGCGCCGTGTATGCGATCTCAGGGGTCTCAATGGCCCTGACGCTCCGAGCCATCGGGCCGATCAACCCGTTCGCCACCGTCGCCGTCGGGCTCGCCGTATGTCTCGGCGTGGCACTTCTTTGCGGGCTTCTCAACGGCCTGATGGTCGTGGGTCTTGGCGTCCATTCCTTCATCATCACCCTCGGCACCATGTGGGTCTTCCGCGGGATCGCCTTCGTGATGAGCCATGCGGAGAGTATCCTGGTCCCCACGCCGCTCACCAGCGTCGCCAAGGCCTCGCTCGGGCTGGGCGAATCGCTCTCTCCCGTGCCGCTGCTGGCGATGCTGGCCGTGGCGGCCATTGGCGCTGTCTATCTCGCTCGGACCGTGATGGGCCGCCACGTCTACGCGGTTGGCGGCAACGCCGAGGCAAGCCGGTTTTCGGGGTTGCGAGTGCGGCGGATCCAGCTCGGGGTCTTTCTCTGGTCGAGTCTGACTGCGGGGCTCGCGGCTTTCATCGGCGCGGGCTTCTACGGGTCGGCCACGTCTTCCGACGGCACCGGTTACGAACTCTACGTGATCGCTGCAGCCGTGGTCGGCGGCGCGAGCCTGCTCGGCGGCAAAGGCACGGCATGGGGCGCCATGCTCGGCGCCATTCTCATTGTGGTCATCCGGCAGGCGATACGGACGTTGCATCTCGATCAGAATTACGAATGGATCATCATCGGCAGCGCGTTGATCATTGCCGTCGTACTCGACCAGAGCAGTTCGCGCCTGCTGGCCCGGCGTCTCGCCCGGACCACGTCGGGCTGATCGCCACGTTTCACCAGTCAAGGAGAAGGTAGATGCTGCACTCGAGACCTGTTCGCGCAGCCGCTGTTGCGGCGCTCTCGCTCATGGCGGCCTGCAGCGGCGGCAAGACGGGCGGCACGAGCGGCAAGAAGACCTTCCGCATTGCGCTGATCGCCAAGAGCTCATCGAACCCTGTCTTCCTCTATGCGCGCGCCGGCGCCGAAGCCGCAGCGGCAGAGCTGAGCAAGACCGACAGCGTGGACATCACGATCGACTGGCTCACGCCGCCCGACGAAGACGGTACGGTCCAGGCGCAGCGCATCGCGGAAGCCGTCAATGCCGGCGACAACGCCATCATCCTCTCGGCGAGCGACGCCGGCAAGGTGACCGGTGCCATCAACGACGCCGTCGCCCGCGGCGTTCCCGTCATGATGTTCGACAGCGATGCCCCAGAATCCAAGCGCTTTGCCTTCTACGGCGCCGACGATCTCGCGCTCGGCCACGAGGTGATGTCGGAACTGGCCGCACAGATGAATGACAAGGGAAAGGTCGCGATCCTCGCCGGCAATCAGAATGCGCCCAACCTGCAGAAGCGCGTGCAGGGCGTGAAGGAAGAGGCCGCCAAGTATCCGGGGATCACCATTCTCGGCGTGTTCAATCACGCCGAAACGCCGCAGGACGCCGCCGCCGAGGTCCTCCGCGCAAGCGACGCCAATCACGACATTCAGGGATGGGCGATGATCGGCGGCTGGGCGCTCTTTACCAAGGCGCTCCTTTCCGATCACGACCTCGATCCCAAGAAAGTGAAGATCGTCTCGGTCGATGCGCTCGGCCCGGAACTCCCCTATGTGGCCAGCGGACTCGCGCCGGTGCTTCTGGCACAGCCCTGCTACCTGTGGGGCGACGTGTCGGTGCGCACAGTGATCGACCATGTGCTGCTGCACAAGCAGACGCCCGAGTTTCTCCCGATGCAGCTGGTGCGTGTGACCAAGGAGAACCTTGGCGACTGGGCGCGGCAACTCAAGGCGTGGGGTGCAACCGATGTTGACAGTGTCTACCTCAAGATGACCAAGTAACGTGGCGGCCGGCGCCGCGATCGAGATTGACGGCATCACCCGCCGCTTTCCGGGGGTGACCGCGCTCGACGACGTGCGCTTCACGATTGCCGCGGGCTCCTGCCACGCCATCTGTGGCGAAAACGGCGCCGGCAAGAGCACGTTGGGCAAGATCCTCGCCGGCATCCAGCAACCTGATGCCGGCGAGATTCGTCTCGACGGCGTGCCGATCCGCTTTGCGGAGCCGCGCGACGCGTTGCTCGCCGGCGTCGCCATGGTGCATCAGGAACTCGCCTTCTGCGACAATCTTTCGGTAGCGGAGAATCTCTGTCTCGGGAGTCTGCCCAGCCACTCCGGCTGGCTTGCGCGCGACGTGCTGCATGCGCGGGCCCGGGTGCTCCTCGACGCCATTGGCGCTGAGATCGACGTGACGCGCGCGCTCAACTCGCTGAGCGTGGCCGAGCAGCAGATGGTGCAGATCGCAGCCGCCGTGGGCACCGGCGCCCGCGTCATCATCTTTGATGAGCCCACCAGCTCCCTGGGCGAGCGCGAAGCCGAACGGCTCTATGCGTTGATCGCCGATCTCAAGGCCCGCGGGATGACGTTGCTGTATGTGTCGCACCGCATGCCGGAAATCTTCCGGCTGTGCGACACGGCGACCGTGCTCCGCGACGGCCGTCATGTGACAACCGAACCCATCGCGGCTCTTGATGAAAACACGCTTGTACAGCGGATGATCGGCCGCAAAGTGGAGCAATACTTTCCCGCACACGTCACAGCCGCGCCCGGAGCGGTGATGCTCAGCGTCGAGCGCCTCTCCGGTGCGCGCTTTCACGACGTCTCCTTTACCGTGCGTGCCGGCGAGGTAGTGGGCCTGGCAGGCTTGGTGGGCGCCGGCAGATCCGAAGTGGCGCGGGCGATCTTTGGCCTCGATCGCGTGACGACCGGCTCCGTCGCGGTCCGCGGCACGCTAGCGTCCATTCGTTCGCCGCGCGACGCCATGGCGTATGGCATCGGACTCGTCCCGGAAGATCGCAAGCGTCAGGGTCTGATTCTCTCGCTCCTTGTCCGGGAGAATGCCACGCTCCCGGTGCTCGAGGAACTGGCGCACCTGAGCTGGATCGATCGCGGTGCCGAGCGTGCGCTTGCGGAGCGCTGTGGCGAAGGTGTGCAGGTGCGAACCGACCTGCTCGAGCGCCCGGCGGGTACACTCTCCGGCGGCAATCAGCAGAAGATCGTGCTGGCCAAGTGGCTCGCCGCACGCAGCAGCATTCTGATGCTCGACGAGCCCACGCGCGGCGTCGATGTCGGCGCCAAAGCGGAATTGCACGCGTGGATCGATCGCCTGGCCGCTGGCGGGGCAGCCGTGTTGCTGATCTCCAGCGAGCTCCCGGAATTGCTCAATCTCTCGTCGCGCATTCTTGTCCTGCGCGGCGGACGTCTGGTGGGTGAACTCGCGCGTGGGCAGGCGACGCAGGCGCAACTGCTGCGACTCATGGCTGGCCTCGACCAGATCGACCGCTCGAGTTCTGCCGCGTGACATACTCGATCGCATCACCCGGAGACGCCCGTGTCTGATCTCACCCGTCGCGACCTGATCAAGGCGATCGGTGTCGCGAGTGCGACGCCGTGGCTTGCACCTTCCTTCACAAGTATGTCGCCCACGGCGACGGCGGCTCCGATCCTGCCGCTGACGTCGACGAGCGACGTGTACACGCCGGCGCGAGGACGAGCGTCGTATGACAAATTCTCATTTGACTTTCCCGAACCGTCGGTCGAGTTCGCCGGCTTCCGTTTTGGCTTTCTGGTGTTCACCGGCGAAAACGCCTATGCGCTCGACGCCAGCCGAATGAGTGCGACCATTGACGGCGACACCATGACGATCGACTGCTCGGGCCTCACCTGGGCCGGCGGACAGGAAAAGGCAAAGGGGAAGCTGACGGCGCGCTTCCATCAGACTGGCAGCACGATTGAATGGACGGTCACGGCTGAGATGGACCAGCCGATCAAGACGGTGACGGCGATCATCCGCGGTGTGCCGCGCGGGCGCGTGGGATTTGGCGGTCCCGGTGGCGGAATGCCCAACGACAACGAGATCTGGGTGGGCTATCCGTTCAGCGGCGGCGACCTCAACGCCGCCGGCGGCATGGCGACACCTCTCGCCGTGGTCACGGCGGCCGACAATAGTTGCGTCGCCATCGGATCACTCGACGATCATGTGTGCACCAAGCGTTTCTTCTTCCAACCTGGCGACAACGGCTTTCGCGTAGAGGCGATCGCAGAAGCACCGGCGTGGAACGAGCAGACCCGCTGGGACGTGCCGGCGTGGCGCATCATGCGGACGGCCACCGCGGAAGAGGCGGTGCAGGCGCACTACGACCATCTCGAGCAGGTCTTTCATCTTCCCAAGTGGGAAGCGCGCGCCGACGTTCCCGCGTGGCTGCGCGACGTCGCGCTCGTAACCACGCTGCATGGCCAGCACTATTCCGGCTTTATCTTCAACAACTACGCGCAGCAGCTGGAGATCCTCACGTGGATCGCCACGCAGATCCCGGCCAAACGCGTGCTGGTCTTCCTGCCGGCCTGGGACGGGCGCTATTACTGGGACTATCCCGACTATCGTGTGAATGATCGCATGGGTGGCGACGCGGGATTCCGCCGGCTGATCGACGGCGCCCATGCCCTGGGCTTTCGCATGATGCCAATGTTCGGAACGAACACGGCCAATCGCAATCGCCCATCATTCAAGGGCGTGAGTGATGCTGTGACCGCCAAGGTCGACGGCAACGTTGTCAATCTCGACTGGGTCGACTGGGACAGCGATCGCCACAACGAGGGCTGGCTCGCGTACATGAACCTGGGCGCCGCGTCCTGGCGGAACTGGCTGACCGGCCGCATCGACGACATGATCACCCGGTATGGCGTGGACGCGTACTTCCTGGACATCGTGGGCGGTCACATCAACAGCCGCAACGGCGATATGCACGAGGGTACCCGACGGATGGTGATGGATCTCAGGGCCAAGCATCCCAACGTGGTGTGCGTCGGCGAAATGCATTACGACGCGCTGCTGGAGTTCATTCCGATGTTTCAGGTGGGCGGTGGAGCGCGCATGGCGCAGTACGCACGCGTCTTCTCGCATTTGAGCTCGCCTGCCCCTGGTCGCGGCAGCAGCGGCGTGCATGAAT
>DATAVM010000073.1:0-12978 GCA_036267775.1 Gemmatimonadales bacterium | reverse complement strand
TGCGGTGGCGTATCAGGTGCAGGATGTGGCCACGAGCGCGATGACGGGCGGTGCCGTGGCTTCGAGCGACGGCAACGGGTACTACTCGGGCTTCTACGATCCCAACTACGACCCGGCATGGCGTTGCTTCTCGTGCGGCTGGGGCTATCCAGAGGGCGGCTTCAACCTCGCGCTCGGTTCGTACTACGATCCGTTCTACTACGATTCGTTCTACGACTCGTACTATGGCGGGTTCGGCTTTGGGAACATCTTCTATCCCACGTATCCAATCTACGTGACGCGTCCGATCGGCATTGGACGCGGGATCGGACACGGGGTCCGTCCGCGGCCGCGGCCAATTGGTGTGGGTGTTTCGGGCCGCCTCGGTGGCGGTGGAATCGCCCGCCCGTCGGCCAGCGTGGTGCCGTCAACAGCAGCGCGTCCGCGACCGGGTGGCGTAGCGGTGGGCCGACCGGCAGTTGCGGCGGTCCGTCCGGGTACGGTGGGGCCAGCAGGAGCGGTGCGGGCCCGCCCGCGCGGCAACGAAGAAGTGATCATCCGGCGCTCGGGTACTCCGGCACCGGCGATCAACCGCGGTAATGAAGGTCGGCCGGTATTCCGTGAACCGCGGCCGTCGCAGGGTGGTGTGGCGCAGCCGGCCGGTCGCAGCGGCGAGCCGACGCGGGAGTATCGCCCGGCGTACCGTGAGCCGCCGCAGGCTCAGCGTCCGGCGAACAACCCGCCGCCGCGGAACAATCCGCCTGAGCAGCACAACAGCCCGCCGCCGCGCTCGGCTCCTCCGCCGGCAAGCCGTGGTGGTGGGGGCGGCGGTGGTCGTCCGCGCGGGCACTAACTCCGAACAGCATGAAGAAAGGCGGCGTCTCTCGAGACGCCGCCTTTTCTTTTGTCATTCCGAGCGCGCTTTGCCATCCTGAGCGCGGCGAAGGAACTCAGGTCTCGTGCCTCTTCGCGTAGTCAATTGCCCATTCCATCAGTTCAGCGCTCCGCAATCCAGCTCGCATGGCGATGTCGACCGCATCCGCTTCCGGCACATGGTGGTCGAGCATGAGGTACGCGATGGTCGGGCCGCCGACGCGATTGGCGCTGGCGCAATGCAGGAGAGTCGGCGTGCCGGCATGCTGCCTGAGTGCTGCGAGAATCTCGTCCATCAACCGGTCCGACAGATCGCCCGACACGACCGGCAGATTCACGTAGGCCACACCGAGTGCCGCAATCGCTTCGGGCTCCTCGAATGGGCGCGGCTCCATCGGATCGCGAATGTCGATGACCGCGACCAATCCGGCGGCCTGCGCCGCCACGAGGTCGCGCTCGCTGGGCTGACCGCCGCTGATGAGCCAGGGCAGCAGCGGCGTGGCGCGCGGAGTGTCGTGGAAGGCCACGAGGAGCGGATTGTCGGCGGTCATGGCGTGAATATAGGTACGGGCCGGGTATCTTATTCGCATGTCCGCGATCACGGTGGGGCTCTGCCAGTTCCGGCCGACCAAGGGAATGCCGGCGGCAAATCTGGATCGCATCGAGCAGATCTTCCGCACCGCCGCGGCGGCGCCGGCGCCTCCCGATCTGCTCATCTTTCCCGAAGGTATTCTCAGCGGCTATTTCCTCGAAGGCGGCGTCCGCGAACAGGCCTGGACCGCCGAGGCGCTCTTCGCTGAGCTGGCGATGCGGCACGCCCGCGCCGGCGGACCACCGGTTGAAGTCGCGCTCGGATTCTACGAGCAGGCCGGCGATCGTCTCCACAACTCCGCGATGTGGGCCGCACTCGGCGGCAATGACGCCGGAGTACGTCATGTCCATCGCAAGATCTTTCTGCCCACGTACGGCGTGTTCGACGAAGAGCGCTTTGTGGAAGCAGGCACCGAGGTGCGCGCGTTCCCCACGCGCTTTGGTCGCGCGGCACTGCTCGTGTGCGAAGACGCCTGGCATTCGATCACGTCCACTATCGCCGCGGTCGACGGTGCGCAGCTGATTGCTGTAGTGGCCGCAAGTCCGGCGCGCGGGCTCGCACCTGACGCCGCGCATCCGGGTCTTCCCAATTCGCTCGTGCGCTGGGAACGGCTCGCGTGCGACACCGCAGGCGAGCACGGCGTGTTTGTCGCACTGGCGCAGTTGGTGGGCTTTGAGGGCGGCAAGGGATTTCCCGGCGGATCGCTGCTTGCCGGTCCCGCGGGCGACGTGCTGGCCCGTGCGCCGGTCTTTGAAGATTCGTTCACCGCACACGCGATTGATCTGGACGATATCCCGCGCGTCCGCGCGGAATCGCCGTTGCTGGCGGACCTGGAAATGCGCCTGCCGCATCTCCTCGACACGTTGCGCGCGCGCCGTGAGCAGCCTGCGGAAATACCAGCGACCGTCGCACCCGGGTCTGCGCGTCGCACGCTCGCGGCACCGCGTTCCGATCTCGCCATTGACCCACTGCTCACGCGCCGCTGGCTGGTGGAGTTCCTGCGGGACGAAGTGGGCCGGCGCCGCGGCTTCTCCCGCGCGGTGGTTGGGCTCTCCGGTGGACTCGACAGTGCGGTCGTGGCGTGGCTCGCCGCCGAAGCGCTTGGCGCAGAGAACGTGATCGGTGTCCGGATGCCATACCGCACGTCGAGCGCGGATTCGCTGGAGCATGCGCATCTCGTGACGGCCGCACTCGGCATCGAGGAGCGGACGATCGACATCAGCGCCGCGGTCGATGGCTTTGCGGCGCAGGCGATGGGCGAACTTTCGCAACATCGCCTGGGAAATGTCATGGCGCGTGTGCGCATGCTGACGCTCTTCGATTGTTCCGCCGCGCGCCAGGCGCTGCCGATCGGCACCGGCAACAAGAGCGAGCGCCTCCTCGGCTATTTCACCTGGCACGGCGATGACGCCCCGCCGGTGAATCCGGTGGGCGACCTGTTCAAGACGCAGATGCGCGCGCTCGCCGAGCATCTGGGCGTGCCGCGCGAGATCATCGACAAGGAACCGTCGGCCGACTTGGCGCCGGGCCAGACCGATGAAGCGGACTTTGGCGTGACGTACGAGATCGCGGACGGCATTCTCGATCTGCTGATTCGCGGCTACGACAATGCCGCGATCACTGCCGCGGGCTTTGACGCGGGCAATGTGGCGCTCGTGCGCAAGCGTCTCGACAGCACGCACTGGAAGCGGCGCCTGCCGAGCGTGGCGATGGTGTCGCAGACCGCGATTGGCGAGTACTACCTCCGGCCGGTCGATTACTGACCGGCATCCTGAGGCTCACGTTCTCAATGACTGGCCGTCCGATGGCGCAACTTCCCGAATCCCGTCCCATGTCGCATTCGCGCGGCGAAATCTCCAGCTTTGTCATGCCGCACATGTCGAACATCATGGGCGACATGTTCGGCGGCGAATTGATGGCGATGGTCGACCAGGCTGCCGCGATCGCCGCGATCCGGCATTCGGGTGGGTCGGCGGTCACTGCATCGATCCATCGCGTGGATTTCCGCGAGCGCATCCGTCTGGGATCGCTCGTGACGTGTCTCGCGACGGTGGACTATGTGGGCAGCTCGTCGATGGATATTTCGGTTGAGGTGTACGCGGAGACACCGAGCACCGGCGCAAAGGTTCACGCCAACACGGCGCGTGTGGTCTTTGTGGCATTGGACGAGCAGGGCAAGCCGCGCCGGGTACCGCGATTGATTCCGGACACGGCAGAAGAGCACGCGCGCTACAACGCCGCGGAGCGCTACCGCAGGGAGCACGGCACGCGGTGAGCGCTGCCCGTGTGGTGGTGGTGCTCGGCGGCGGCGGCGCCAAGGCGGCGGCACATCTGGGCGCCGCTCGTGCGTTGGGCGAGGCAGGGATCGTTCCCATGCGATGGATTGGTACATCGATGGGAGCGGTCATGGCGGTGGCACTGGCCACCGGCGAAGATCCGGCCGCGATTCTCGAGCGGATGCTCGCGGTGCGGCGCCGCGATGCGCTGGTGACCGATTGGCCGAATGTGATGCGCGGCGTCTGGGGGCGTCAGTTGCTCAAGCCGGCGCCGCTCAAGCAGACGATTGCGCGACTGGTTGCCGAGCGATCCTTCGCGTCGCTCAGGACGCCGTGTACCGTGACGGCCACGGAGGTCGTCACCGGACGTGAAGTGGCGTTCGGTACCGGTGGCGAGGACGCGCCGGTGATGGATGTGCTGGCGGCGACCTGTGCCTTGCCGCCGTATTTTCCGCCGGTGCGCGTGAATGGGCGCGATTTCTACGACGGCGGGTTGAGCGCGCCGGTTCCGCTCACGCAAGCCGCCGCGATCGACTGCGATGTGGTCATCGCGATTCACGCGGGGCCCGGCTTTGACGAGACCGGTACTCCACAGCAATCGCCGCCACCGCTCGTTGCGGCGGCGGATACGGCGATTGGTTGGCTGATGGCGGGCAATGTCGAGCTGTTGCGCGCACGCTGGACGGAGCGCGCGGGAGCACCGCGACTGGTGTGGGTGCGGCCGGTGCACGATCGCGGGGCGACGTTTGCGATGGAGCGGGCGCCAGGATACGCCGAGGCGGGATATCGGGCGATGCAGGATGCGCTGAGGGAGATACCATGAGCGATCACGTGCGCGACTTCACGGTGGAGCAGGCGAACGCGACGTTGCCGCTGGTGCGGCGGATCGTGGGCGATCTGCAGCAACTCCATCCGCGCTGGCGCGAAGCAGTAACCGCATACGAAGAAGCGCAGTCAACCGCCACGGCCGCCGGCGAAAGCGAAGAGGCGCGTGTGGCGCGGCTCGAAGCGGGACGGCTGGCCGGCGAAATCGAAACCTGTCTCGATGAGCTCGAGCAGATTGGCTGTCTCTTCAAGGGTTTTGACGCCGGCCTCGTGGACTTCCCCGCGCAGCTCGACGATCGCGAGGTCTACCTCTGCTGGCGTGCCGGCGAGGATTGCGTGGAGCACTGGCACGAAGTCGATGGCGGTTACGATGGCCGCCTTCCTATCGATTCCTCTCACTTTCCGGTGACGACATGATGAACGGCATTCTGCATTTCATTCACTATCTCGCGTTCGTGATGTGGATTGGCGGCGGTCTGGCAACGATGGTGGCGGGCATTGCCATGAAGCGCCTGGAGCGGCCGCTCTGGGGCGCCATTGTCGACGTCCAGGGCGCGATCTATCGGGCACTCATTGGTCCGGGCGCCATCGTCGTGCTGCTGAGCGGGATTGTGATGGGATTGTCGATGCCCGGCGGAATGTCGGGGCAGGTGGGACCGTGGCTCGGCACGATGCAGGCGGCCGGCGCAATCGGCGCGCTCGTGACACTCCTCGGTGCGATGCCGACGGCATTCAAGCTGTCGCGGCTCGATGCGGTGGGAGCCGACGCGCCGCACTTTGACGCGCTCCGCAAGCGGCTCGCCATCACGAGCTCGATCGGCGGGACACTGGCACTCATCGCGTTGCTCGCCGGCGCGCTCTACACGCACGCATGACGCTGTCGCGCCGCGACCTCCTGGCGCTCGCGGCGAGCATGCCGGCCTTTCGCGGGCTCGCCCGCGCCCGCATTGGTGCCGCGATAGCGGGTCCGCTTCCTGTGTCTCCCGATCCCGGCGACGAAGCGGCGTGGGAGCGGATCAAGGGCCAGTTCGCGATCGATGGCCTGCACCTCAACACCGGTACCTACGGCGCCTGCCCCTATCCGGTGATCGAAGCGACGGTCGATCATCTCCGTTCCTTTGAGCGGATCATCGGGCAGGACCCGGTCAACTATCCCGCGTTCAAGGCCGATATCGAAGCATTCCTGGGCGCATGGCCCGGAAGTATCGCGGTGCTGCGCAACACCACCGAAGCGATGAATGTGGCCGCTGCCGGGCTCGATCTTGCGCCCGGTGATGAGGTGCTGTCGACGACGCATGAGCACATCGGCGGGCGCTGCTGCTGGGAAGTGCTCGCCAAACGCCGCGGGATTGTCTACCGCACCTTTGTACCACCGCTCGATCCCGCCAACGAAGACGAGCTAGTGGCGGCGTGGCAGGCGCAAGTCACACCGCGCACGCGCGTGCTGTCGATTGCGCACGTGCTGTTCAGCACCGGCATGATTCAGCCCGTGGCAAAGCTGGTGCGCTGGGCGCGCGATCGCGGCATGATCAGCGTGATCGACGGCGCGCATCCACCGGGAATGCTCGCGCTCGATCTGCAGGCGCTCGACGCCGACTTCTATGCGACGTCCACGCACAAGTGGCTGCTCGGTCCCAAGGGCACGGGGTTGCTGATTGTGCGGCCGGATCGTATTGCCACTACATGGCCGCTGATCGGCTCGGGCGATTGGGCGGCGAGCGGCATCGAACGCTTCGAACATGTCGGCACGACCAACGACGCACTGGTGGCGGGGCTCGGCGCGGCAGTCACCTTTCAGCGTGCGATTGGCATCACCGCGATCGAACAGCGCGCACGCGGCCTCGCGACGCATCTCTTTGAGGCACTCGCTCAGCTGCCGCGCGTGCGCCTTGTCTCGCCGCGCGCCGCAGCGCTCCGCTCGGCGATGGTGTCCTTCACCATGGAAGGCACCACGGCTGCCGCGCTGCAAGGGTACCTGGGTGCTTCGCGGATTCGTACGCGGCGCGTGGCGGAGTTCGGCTACGAGTATCTGCGGCTCAGCAGCCACATCTATGTGCTGCCGCGCGACCTCGACCGGACGGTGGAACTTTTGCGGGCAGCTCCGCGTTCCTGAGCCGCAGTGCGGCAGACCTGCCGCACGGGACAGCGGTCACAGTGCATCACGCGGGCGGTGCAGACGAGTGCTCCCAGCTCCATCAAGGCCTGGTTGGTGGTCCACGCGGCGAGGCCCGCGCGCGGGACCAGCGCCTGCGCCGTGCGCCAGAGGGTGCGCTCGCCCGTCACCCCTTTCCTGACACGCGGGTGAAAGGCGCGGCGCAGCACGCGCGCCACATTAGTATCCACCGCGGGTTCGGCCGCTTCCCAGGCAAAACTCGCCACCGCACCCGCGGTATAGGCGCCAATGCCGGGGAGCGCGCGCAGGGCTGCAACGTCGCGGGGGAGTTGGCCGTCGTGGCCCTGCACCACCTCGCGCGCGAGCAGATGGAGATTGGCCGCGCGACGATAGTAGCCGAGTCCGTCCCAGGCCTCGCGCACGCGGTCGGGATGTGCGGCGGCGAGCGCGTGCATGGTGGGAAAGCGGCCGAGGAAACGGGGCCAGTATTCGGTGACGCGCGCAACCTGCGTCTGCTGGAGCATCACCTCGGAGACGAGGATCTGGTATGGGTCACGCGTGCGACGCCACGGCAGGTCGCGGCCGTGACGCCGGAACCAGGCCACAAGGCGCCGCCGGAACTGCAGGCGCTGTTGATGCGGGTCGGGGATGGACTTCTGTGTCACCGTCCGGCAAGATAGAGGCTTAATGACCGACCGTCGAGCAGCGACAGCGTGAAGCCGAATGCGATTGTCCGGGCTCTGCACGCGCTCGGCCACTGGATGCTCGACGGATTCGCCGCCATCGGCGAGTTCTCCGCGATGGTCGCGGACATGGTCCGTGGTCTCGACGAGTGGCGCGTCTGGCTGCCGCGCACCTTCGACGAGGCGTGGAGCATTGGGGCGGGCTCGCTCTTCATCGTCATCGTCATTGCGTCCTTTACCGGTGCGGTAACCGCACTGCAGGCAGGCTATCAGTTCACGGGCAATGTGCCGGTATATGTCGTGGGCTCGCTCGTGACGGAATCCGTCATCCTCGAGCTTGGGCCGGTACTCGTGGGGTTGATCCTCGCGGGCCGCATCGGCGCTCGCTACGCGGCCGAGCTCGGGACGATGCGGGTGACGGAGCAGATCGATGCGCTCGAATCGCTGGGGCGCTCGCCGGCGAGCTATCTGCTGCTGCCGCGCGTGGCCGCCTGTCTGTTGATGATTCCGGTACTGGTGGTCTTTGCCGACATCATTGCGGTGGGCTCGGGATGGCTCGCTTCCAAGTCGACGATCGGCATTTCCAACGAGGACTTCACCTACGGCTCGCGCGCCTTCTTCCACACGTTCGACGCGCCGTATTCGATCATCAAGGCGTTCTTCTTTGCCGCCGCGATTTCGCTGGTGTCCTGCTACCGCGGCTTTACCACGCGCCACGGGGCCGAGGGCGTGGGGCGGTCGACCACGGGAGCGGTGGTCACGAGCTCGGTGCTGATCCTGGTGCTTGATACTGTCCTCGCCAAGCTGCTGCTCAAGCAATGATCGAACTTCGCGACGTGTACAAGCGCTTCGGCACGCAGGTGGTGCTCGACGGAGTCAACCTCATTGTGCGCGAGGGTGAAACGCTGGCGCTGCTGGGGCCGTCGGGTACCGGCAAGAGTGTCCTGCTCAAGTCGATCATCGGGCTGATCCGGCCGGCGCGGGGCGAAATCATTGTCGACGATCAGAACGTGGGCAAGCTCAACCGTGAAGCGCTGGCCAAGCTGCGCGCCACCATTGGCTACGTCTTCCAGAATGGTGCGCTCTTCGATTCAATGGATGTGTTCGAGAATATCCGTCTCGGCCTCACCAACGACAAGGAATTCAAGGATGAGGAATATGCGCGGGCGCGCGCCACGGAATGTCTGCGGCTGGTGAACCTGAATGCCGACATTGCGCACAAGATGCCGGCCGATCTCTCCGGCGGCATGCGCAAGCGCGTGGGGATTGCGCGCGCCATTGCCGGCAAGCCCAAGTATGTGCTGTATGACGAGCCCACGTCCGGGCTCGATCCGATCAATTCCGACATCATCGATGCACTGGTCAAGCGGCTCGAACATGAACTCGGCGTGACGAGCATCATGGTCACGCATGACGTGCGCGGAGCGTTCCGCACGGCTGAGCGGATTGCGCTGCTCACGGGCGGCAAGATCGTGGCGATTGGCACGCCCGATGAATTCCGTAATTCCCCTGTACCGGAAGTCCGTGCATTCCTCGAGCGGGACTTTGATCCCGCACCTCTTTCCGAGGCTCGGCGATGAATTCCTATGAGAAGGCGGTCTGGGTCGGCGTGATGGTTGCGGCGGCCGTCGTTGTGTTCCTTGGTGGTGCGCTCTGGCTCACCGGCAAGAACATCGGTCATGCGGATGCGGTGGTGCTCTACAGCGACATCGGCGATCTCAAGGCCGGCTCACCGGTGCGGATCTCCGGCGCACCGGTGGGGCGGGTGTCGGACATCACCTATCTGAATGTCGGACGGGTCGCGGTGTCGATCGCCTTTGCCCACAAGCGGCACATCACCGTCACGAGCAACGCGAGTGCGGCGATCACGAGCGTCGGGATGCTGGGCGACGCGGTCGTGGCGTTCAATCCCGGGACGGGCACACCGATCGGCCCCAACGACACGATTCGCGGCACGCTGGCACCGGGGCTCTTTGACAAGGCAGGCGGCGTTGTCAATGCCGCATCGACGACCATGGTGCGCCTGGACTCGATGCTCGATCCGCGGCTCGTCACCGATCTGCGCGCGACGCTGGCGTCGTCACGCAAGGCGATGGAATACTTTGCCGACCCCAAGGCGGGCCCCACGTCGCAGGTCAACGCGACGATGCTGGCGCTGCAGGCTACGAGCAAGGGCATCGATTCGCTGCTGGCCAGCACCAATCCCAGGGCGCTGCAGGCGCGGCTCGATACCACGATGAAGTCTGCGGGCAACGCCGCCGATCGCCTGGCGACCATGACGGCGCACATGGATTCGCTGGTGACGCTGATTCAGAAGGGGAACGGCACCATGGGCAAGTTGATGACCGATTCCACGTTGTATGTCGACCTGCGTCACACGCTCCAGGCGACGACCGATCTCATCAACGCGCTCGCAAAGAATCCCGGCAAACTCGGCATCACCGTCCGGATCCCCTGAGGAGTAGTTCATGAGCGGCATTGAAGAGCACATTCGCGCGATTCTGGTCGAACTGGGCGAAGATCCCGACAGGCAGGGCCTGCAGCGCACGCCGGAGCGGGTGGAGAAGGCGCTCAGGTTCATGACGCAGGGATATGGACAGAGTGCAGCCGACACCATTGGGGGCGCGCTCTTTCAGGAGTGTCACCGCAACATGGTGCTGGTGCGCGACATCGAGTTCTATTCGCTCTGCGAGCATCACATGCTGCCGTTCTATGGCAAGGCGCATGTGGCGTACATCCCCGACGGCAAGATCGTGGGACTGTCCAAGATGGCGCGGGTGGTGGATGTGTTTGCGCGGCGCCTGCAGGTGCAGGAGCGGATGACCGATCAGATTGTGGCCGCACTCGAGGAAGAGCTGCAGCCGCGCGGCGTGGGTGTGGTGCTCGATGCGGCGCATCTCTGCATGATGATGCGCGGTGTCGAGAAGCAGGGTTCGCGGACGATCACGTCGGCGATGCGCGGGAGCTTTCTGGACGATCCGCGCACGCGCGAAGAATTTCTCCGGCTGGTACACGGCGCGCGATGATGCAGGTCACCTTTCTCGGCACCAGTGCAGCGGTGCCGACGGTGGAGCGCAACGTTGCATCGCTCATGCTGCAGCGCGAAGGCGAGCACGTCCTCTTTGATTGTGGCGAAGGCACGCAGCGCCAGATGATGCGCTACGGCGCCGGCTTTTCCTTTGACGATCTCTTCTTCACGCACTTTCACGCCGATCACACGCTCGGACTGGCGGGCCTGCTGCGGACACTGGGTCTGCAAGGACGCACCGCGCCGCTCAATCTCCATGGTCCGCGCGGTGCCAAGCGGCATCTGTCGGCGCTCATCACACTTGGCATGGAGCGGATGAAGTTCCCGGTGGAGATCACTGAACTCAAGGCGGGCGACGCGTTGCCGCGCGGCGGCGGCGAATATGATCTCCTGGTGGGCGAGGCGGCGCACCGGGGCGACGCTGTCGCGTATGCGGTGGTGGAGCACGACCGGCTGGGACGCTTTGATCCGGAGCGTGCGCGCGAGCTGGGAATTCCGGAGGGACCGGCGTGGGGGCGGCTCCATCGCGGCGAAGCAATCAGCCTGCCGGACGGGCGGAAGGTGGTCTCGGCGGATCTGGTGGGCCCGGCCCGGCCGGGGCGGCGGGTGGTCTATTCGGGGGATTCGGCCCCGTGCGCCGGGGTGGCGGAGCTGGCCCGGGGGGCGGATCTGTTGATTCACGAGGCCACCTTTGGCGAGGATGAGCGGGACCGGGCTAGGGAGACGATGCATTCGACCGCCCGGGACGCGGCGACGCTTGCGGCCAGGGTGGGTGTCAAGAAGCTGGTTCTGACCCATATATCGGCCCGGTACTCCCGCGAAGCGCCAGAACTGGCGGCGGAGGCACGGGAAGTCTTTCCCGAAACCGCGATCGCGCGGGACGGGATGGTGGTTGAGGTGCCTTTTCCCGACGCGCCGCTTGCTGGGTGAGCCCTGAGGGGCCTATGTTATCGGCCCTTCGCGGGCCTGTAGCTCAGCTGGGAGAGCGCTGCGTTCGCAATGCAGAGGTCAGGGGTTCGATCCCCCTCAGGTCCATGAGCCCGCACCGATTCCGGTGCGGGCATTCTTTTTGCCTTTGACCAGGCCAGTATGTCACCCGGCCTGATTTCACTGACCCGTACCGCGTGGGGACTTCGGTCCCCGGCAGTTGCCGCGGCCGTGGCAGAGGCTGGGACGGCGCCCGCCGTCCTTCGAATGCGTTCCGGAATGGCGGAGCCATTCGTGGGGCGGGCGGGCGCCACAACTCCCGAACGGGTTCGCCTGTCGGAAGTGGTGAGCGCGTTGTCACACGCGCTCGACGTGACTGAGGGACAGCCGATGGGCCATGCGGTCCGTAGCACCCTGATCGGGATGCGGATTGCAGGGGTCCTCGGTGTATCCGCCGAGCAGCGGAGTGCGCTCTACTATGCGTTGCTGCTCAAGGATCTGGGTTGCTCCAGCAATGCCTCGCGGCTCACTGCACTCTTTGGCGCAGACGACATTCTCATCAAACATGCGCACAAGCTGACCGAGTGGACCGCCACGCGGAGCGAAGCGCGCTTTGCGTTCAAATATGCGTTGCCTGGCAAGAGCAGGATGGCCAAGGCGTGGCACACCCTGATGCTTGGCTCGCGCGAAAAGGGCAGTGGGCGTGAGATGATCAAGACGCGCTGCGAGCGCGGAGTGGACATTGCGCGCATGCTGCGTTTGCCGGAAGGTGCGGCCGAGGCGATCGGGAGCATGGAAGAGCACTGGGACGGGAGCGGAATGCCGCAGGGATTGCGGGGTTCGGCCATTCCGATTCTGGGGCGCATTGTCTGCCTGGCGCAGACGATGGAAGTCTTTCACAGTGCGTTTGACTTGCGCACCGCATACGACATGACCTTTGCGCGGCGTGGACGGTGGTTCGATCCGGTACTGGTGGACGCACTGAGCGCATTCCAGATGGATGCACCATTCTGGCAATCGCTCAAGGGTGCGGACACGCTTAAGGCGGTGCGCGCACTCGAGCCGGCGGAGCAGACGTTCATGTGCGGCGACGACGATCTCGATCGCGTGGCGGAAGCGTTTGCGCGTGTGATCGACGCCAAGAGTCCGTACACGTTGCAGCATTCGCGGAACGTTGCGTCGATTGCGACGGCGATGGGTCGCGAGATGGGGATGGCGGATTGGGAGTTGCGTTCGCTCAAGCGTGCGGCGCTGCTGCACGACGTGGGCAAGCTCGGTGTGTCGAACACCATTCTCGACAAGCCGGCGGCGTTGACGCCGGTGGAGATGGAAACGATGCGCCGGCACACGCGGCTCACGTTTGACATTCTCAAGAAGGTGACGCGCTTCCGTCAGTTTGCGGCGACGGCCGCGGCGCATCACGAGCGACTGAACGGCGAGGGGTATCACCTGGGTTTGCATGGTGAAGAGCTGGGCTGCAGTGCCAGGATTCTGGCGGTGGCGGATGTGACGGAGGCCTTGTGTGCCAACCGGCCGTACCGGTCGGGGATGGGGCTGGACGAGGCGCACGCGATGGTGCGGAAGCTTGTGGCGCGCGGGGAGCTGTGCCCGGCGGCGCATGAGGCGTTGAAGGCGACGTTTGCGGGGTTTTCGGGTGGGTGTGGAGCGGATGCCGCCTGTGA
>DATAVM010000072.1:0-4915 GCA_036267775.1 Gemmatimonadales bacterium | reverse complement strand
CTTGCGGGTCAGATCGTGATGGAAGGATTTCTCGACATCTCCCTGCCACCGTGGCAGCGGCGGCTTGCCACGCGGCTGCTGGCCATCATCCCCGCCATCATCGTCACGGCCATCTCCGGCGAAAAGGGCATCGGCTCGCTGATCATTCTGAGTCAGGTGATTCTGTCGCTGCAGTTGTCGTTTGCCGTTGTTCCGCTGATCTGGTTCACGTCGTCGCGGCGCAAGATGGGCGAGTTTGTCAACGGCCCCCTGCTGACCACGGTTGCGTGGAGCGTGGCGGTGATCGTGGCCGTCCTCAATGGCTGGTTGCTGGTCGATACGGTGCGCGGTTGGCTCGCGTAGCGGGCGCGGTCCTGATGCTGATGTTTGCGGCGTTGCGGCCTCTTGGCGCGCAGCGGCCCGACACTATTCCGATCGACACCGACCGACCGGACTTCACCGACGCGACCACCACAGTCGCGCCACATCTCTTCCAACTCGAAACCGGCTTCACGCTGCAGCAGGGGCGCGGCACGAGTCCGTCGCTGTCGCGCACCTGGCCTGAGGTGCTGTTTCGTACCGGCATCACCAACGGAATGGAATTGCGGCTGGGCGAGACCTTCGAGTCGGATCGCGCAGCGGGGGCCGGCATGCCCACCGTGACTGGCCGCGACGACCTCAATGTCGGCACCAAGATCCGGCTTGTGCCTCAGGACGGTGCTCGGCCGGCCTTGTCAGTGGAAGCGAGCACGAGCATCCCCACCGGTTCGGCGAGCGCCACTGCCAACGAGTGGCTGCCGGGCGGGGCCATTCTGTTCGGCTGGAGCACGAGCGGGCCATGGTCAGCCGGGGTCGAGTTCGCGGGGACTCGGCAGGTCGGCGATTATCTCCAGGCTGCTGCATCACTTTCGGTGCAGTACACGGTGACCTCGCGCATCCAGCTCTATGGCGAGTGGTTCACTTTCCAGCCGGTCGACGCTGCCGGCGTTGCCGGCCAGCACTATGCCGATTCGGGGGTCCTGATCCTGCTCTCCCGGACGGTGCAGATCGATGGGCGCGGCGTAGTCGGCCTCAATGGCGGTGCCGATCGCTTCTTTACCGGTGTGGGTTTCTCCATCCGGCGCTAGATTGGACCTTCCCTTACCGCGCGGGCCCATGTCCGACACGCTTGAGCGCCTCCAGACGGCGCTGCATGATGCGTATGCCGTCGATCGTCAGATCGGCGAGGGCGGCATGGCCACGGTATTCCTGGCGGAAGACCTCAAGCATCATCGCAAGGTGGCGATCAAGGTCCTGCGGCCCGAGCTCTCGGCTACGCTCGGCAGCGAGCGCTTTCTCCTCGAAATCCAGATGGCGGCGCGGCTCCAGCATCCGTTGATCGTGCCGGTGTATGACTCGGGCACGGCAGACGGACTGCTCTACTATGTGATGCCATTCGTCGAAGGCGAATCGCTGCGCGACCTGCTGCAACGCGACAAGCGACTGCCCCTCGAACGCGCGGCCGAGATCGTGCGCGATGTTGCGAGCGGTCTGGCGTACGCCAATCAGCAGGGCGTGGTGCACCGCGATATCAAGCCGGAGAACATCATGCTCTCCGACGGGCACGCGCTCGTCGCGGACTTTGGTGTGGCACGCGCTGTCGACGCGGCACGCAGCGAGAACCAGTCGCTCACCGGCACCGGCATGGCGATCGGTACGCCGGCGTACATGAGTCCGGAACAAGCCACGGCCGAGCCGGTAGATGGTCGCAGCGACGAGTACGCGCTTGCGTGTGTGTTCTACGAGATGGTCAGCGGCTCGCAGCCGTTCTCGGCGCCGACCATGCAGGCGCTGCTCACCAAGGTCCTCACGGCACCGCGTCCGCTGCTCTCGCTGGTGGCGCACACCCCGCAGCCGCTCGACGCCGTGGTGCAGCGAGCACTCGCGCAGGACGCGGCCGCGCGCTATCCCGATGTCAACGCTTTTGCGCGCGCGGTGGTCCAGGAAAGCACCGGCATCGCGGCCGTCACGCGCGAGAGCCGGCGCTGGCGCCGGCGTGCGGTGATTCTCCCCGCGCTCGTCACGATCATCGCCTTGGTGTGGGTGATGCTGTCGCGGCCATCGGGCGTGGTCGTCGCCGGGGCGGAAGCGATGGCCGTGATGCCGTTCTCCACCAGTGGTGACAAGGTCGCGTCGCTCGGCGAGGGCATGGTCGATCTGCTGAGCGGAAGTCTCGATGGCGTTGGCGGTATTCACACCGTCGAAGCGCGTCAGGTGCTTCAGGCGCTTGGTCGCCGTGGCAGGCATGATGTGCCCGATCTCAGCGCGTCGATCGCGGTGGCGCGCTCGCTCAAAGCCGCATCGGTGCTGATGGGGAGCATCGTCGCGACCGGTGCCGATGCACGCCTGACGGCCGATCTCTACGATCTCACCGGCAAGCGTCTCGCGCACGCGAGCGTTGACGGATCGAGCGACTCCGTGCTTGCGCTCGCCGACGGCCTGGCCCTCTCTGTGCTGCATGATATCTGGCGTTCGCGCGAACCGCTGCCGTCGGCACGCTCACTCGCGATTACGTCCAAGTCCATGCCGGCCATTCGTGCGTATCTCGATGGCGAACAGTGGATTCGTCATGGGCAGTGGGATTCCGCGCAAAGCGCCTTCCAGCGCGCGGTGGACGCCGACTCCACCTTTGCGCTCGCCTGGTACAAGCTGGCGAACGCCATGGGATGGCAGGGCCAGGTGACCACGGTTCCCGCGCACACCGCGGCGCTCAATGCGGTCAAGTATTCCAAGGGGCTGCCGACGCGGCTCCACAACATCATGGTGGCCTACGAGCTGTTTCAGCGTGGCCGGCCTGAAGCAGTGGATTCCATGCAGGCGTACACCGCTGCATATCCCGACGATGCCGACGGCTGGGACCTGCTGGGCGAAGCGCAGTATCACACGAGTGGCTATCACGCGCGCACGCCTGCCGAACTGATTGCGCCGTTCGACCGCGTGCTCGCGCTCGACTCGACGCTGACGCCCGCAGCGATTCATCCGGTGGAAATCGCGATTGCCGCGCGAGATACCACCCTTGCCAAGCGCTATCTCAAGGTGTTCAAGGACGGCGGCGCCAGCGAGGAAGCCGGCGCGACGAGCGAAGCGCTGGCGATCCTTCACGGCGCAGATACCGGCTACAAGCACTTTGCGGGCATCGGGAGCGCCAGTATTGGCCAGGCCGTCGTCATCGCGCAGACGCTCAGCCCGGCAATGACCGGCACGGATTTCGTGCATTTTGTCCGGTCGTATATCGGTCAAGTGGTGCCAGGCAACCGCGAGCAACTCCTCGGACAGTCGGGTGCGGTCGCCGGTGCACTCGGTCGCCAGGCCGACGCCCGCGCGCTGGCGGATACGGTGCGCACGCTCGGTAACTCCGACCTCGCGTCGATCGCGATGCTGGCGCCGATCTATGGTGGATTTGCTTTGCAGGACAACATCGATCGCATCAACGGGTCGCTCGACAAGGCTGCCCCGAACAATGCGTATGCCGATTACCTGCGCGCGCTCACAGCGCTCGACGCCGACAAGCCTGCCGTTGCGGCAACCGCGATTCAAGCGGCCCTCGCGCTTCCCGACACCGCCGTGCCGGCCTGGCTGCGCTCTGTGCTGATCGGTCTTGACGGTGTGCGCATGATCGCAGCGGGCGATACCGCGCGCGGACTTGCGCGTGCCGATTCCGGATTGCGGGCCGCGGGCGGATTTGCCAACGCGAACTTTACCGGACCGGTGGAGTTGCGCGTGGCACTCGCCCTCGCAGCGCGGCCGGTGTCGCGCGCCGACGGCATTCGGCAGCTTCGCTATGGCTTCAGCAATCAGCTCATGTTGCTGCCGATCATCCAGGATTATCTCGGCAAGGCGTACGAAGCCGCCGGGCAACGCAGTGACGCGATCGCGGCGTACGGACAATTCCTGCGACTCTGGGATCGCGCGGATCCCGACTATCAGCCGCGCGTGCAGGAAGCCAAGGACGCGCTGAAGCGATTGACCGCCGAGGGGGCCAAGTGACGGACGTGGGTGGACCGGACGGGACGACCATGCGCCAGCGGGCGCGCGAGATCGCCGATGCGCTTGCCGCGGGATGGACCAAGGGACGAGTGGAGGACATCGCGGCGCTCTTTACCGACACGGCGGTACTGCTCGAAACACCCTTTGGCGCGCCCGTGAACGGGCTCGAAGCCATTCGGAAGTGGGCTGGCGACATCCCGTACTATCAGTCGGAAGCCACCTTCACCACCGGTGAGGTTTTTGTTGCCGGACCCTGGTTCTCCACCGAGTTCAAGCTCGTTTTCCGGCGGCGGACCACCGGTGACTGGGTCGATGCGCGTGGGGCGTTCTTTGCCGAGACCGACGGCCAGAAGATCACCGAATTGCGGATGTACTGGCACCGCTGGACCGGTGGGCGCGAAATCACCGTTCCCTGAGGCGCCGTGGCGGGCGTCCCGCACCACGCCGGAACTGTCCATCTTCACGGACAAGCCGGCTTGCCACACCGACGTAACTCCTTGTAAATCAATGGCTTGGATATGGCACGGATCTGGATACTGACCCTACCGTACTCTGCCATGCAGCAGCAACAGGAGGTTTACATGTTCACCTTGTTCGCAGCACTTCTGGCCCCCGTCGTGGTGGCCGATACCGTACCGCCGGTTGCGGCGTCGGTCTCCGATCCCGTCCCGGCGATCCAGATCACGCTCGACAACAGCAGCGGCAACTACTTCGTGGGACAGCACGTCGGCGTCCGGGTCGAGACCCGTGACGACGGCTATCTCATCGTCTTTCGCGTGAACGCGGATGGGCAGATCCAGGTGCTCTTTCCGCTCGATCCCGATGTCGATGCCTTTGTCCGCGGCGGCAAGGAATACGAGATCCGCGCACGCGATGGCCAGCAGTCGTTTCAGACCGATGTCGCGGCCGG
>DATAVM010000071.1:0-25688 GCA_036267775.1 Gemmatimonadales bacterium | reverse complement strand
ACGAGTACTTTGGCGATCCCGATCATCTGGCGCGCCGCGTCGATGGGCGCGTGGCCGAGAGCTGCAACGTGTACAACATGCTCAAGTTGACGCGTCAGCTCTTTGCTGTGCGTCCGGATGCGTTCTACGCGGACTTCCACGAGCGCGCGCAGTTCAATCACGTGCTCTCGTCAATGGACTCTGCGGATGGACGCATGAGCTACATGGTGCCGGTGGGCCATCGTGAACAACAGGAATATCAGAAGCCCTACGAGGACTTCACCTGCTGCGTGGGTACGGGGATGGAGAATCACGGGCTGCACGGCGCAGGGATCTATTTCGATTCGGCCGACAAGGTGTGGGTGAATCTCTACGTGCCATCGACCGCACAGCTCGAGCGCGCGGGCATTGCGATCAGCCAGGACACCACGTTTCCCGACGGGGATTCCGCGACGCTCAAGATCACCGCGGCCAAGCCACGCGCATTGACGCTCGCGGTCCGGCGCCCGTGGTGGGCGGGCGATGACTTTGCCATCACGGTGAACGGCACCGCGCTGCCGCAACCCACGCTCGCGAGCATGCGCGCCGGCGGGGCCGGTGGCAACAACTCGGCCGGCATCGAATTGCCGCTCCCATCGAGTTCCTATGCCGAGATCACGCGCGTCTGGAAGAACGGCGACACCATCGAGCTGGCGCTTCCCAAGACGCTGCACCTGCAGCCGGCGCCCGACGATCGTCGCGTAGCGGCAATCATGTGGGGACCGCTGGTGCTCGCGGGCGATCAGGGTGCCCGCAACGAAGGGCGCCCGGATGGCGCGGCGTTGGCAGGCTCCATTCCGGCGCTCGTGGCGGGCGATCGGCCGCTCACCGAGTGGATTCACACGACGTCAGTCCCGGGCAACTTTACCATCTCGCAGGTGGCGCGCCTGACCGCCGATCCCGCGCGCACCGTGCAGACCTCACTGCTGCCGTTCTACCGGACGTTCGAAAAGCAGTACAGCGTATACTGGGACGTCATCACACCGACCGAGTTTGACGCGCGCGCGTCGGCGATCGCGTCGGAACGCGAGCGCCAGCTCCTGCTCGACGCGGTGACCGTGGGCCAGGTGCAGCCCGGCAACAACGAATCGGAGAAGGCCGCCAACTACCAGACCGACCCTGCCAATCGCAGGCCGACGCGCGCGGATGGACGCACGGGGCGCGGTGGCGCAGGCTGGTTCTCATATGATCTGCCGATTGACGCCGCGAGTCCGACGGCGACACTGGTGGTCACCTACTACAACGGCAACGTGGTGCCAAACACACCGCCCACAGCGTTCGACATTCTCGTGGAAGGGGCCGTGCTCGCGCACATGACGCCCGACAGTGTCCCGGGATTTCACGATGTGACCTACGCGCTGCCGGCGCAGGCGTTCCAGGGCAAAAGCAAGGTGACGGTGCGCTTCCAAGCCGGCACCGATGGTCGCATCGCGGCGATCTACGGCGTGCGCACGCTCAGGACGGCGCAGTGATGTCGCCCGCACAGCGCCTCGGTGCCTCCGCACTTGCCGTGCTTGGCGCGTTTGCATCGAGTCCTCTTGCCGCGCAGGGCAAGCTGGTGCACGTGACGCTCGAGTATCGCGCTCCCGGCGATGGTCATCCCGCCCCCAATTTCTCGCCCAAAGGCACGCAGGTCGCGCTGGTCGATGTTGCGGCAAACGCGACGCTGCCGCCAGGTGCAATGCGTCCGGCCAAGTCGGGAATGATCAAGGTCGGCCCCGATCGCGCGTCGTGGATTCCGGTCCTCGCCACGTCGTGCGACGGTCATCCCGCCGATCTCTGTCAGCTCTTTCTCGATCGCAATCGCAACGGCAACTTTGCCGACGATGGCCCGCCGCTCATCGGTGCGCCGACGCAGAACGCCAAGACGCACGCGTGGTGGACGTCCGTCAACAAAGTGGAACTGTCGGTGTTGTACGCCAACAAGAAGCCCGAACCGTATCTCGTCAACTTCTGGCTCGTGCGCGACGACTCGGCCGCCGCACCGGATGTGCTGCGCTACTCCGTGGGTTCGTGGCGCTACGGCACCGCCACCATCAACGGTGTGCCGGCGCTGGTTGCCGCGATGGACGCCGACAACGACGCGATCTTTACCAGGGACGACAGCTGGTCCGTGCTGGGGGCCGCCGAGCCGGGGGCGGAGAAGGCCGTGCTGAGCATCAATGAAGCGCGGCCGACGAACCGGCTGATGTTCGTGCCGTCGGGCGGCAAGGATCTGGTACTGCAGTTCCGGTCGTTTTCGCCCGATGGCCGCTCAGTCGACTTTGCCGTGATCGATCGCCCAGTCACCAAACTGCAGGACCGCGGTCCCGACGACCTGCTCAAGGACGAGCGCTCCCGCCCGCGGACCGTTGCCCCGGTGGTCTGGGGGCACGGCTCCAAGGATTTTGACGCGGCCGTGGCCAAGGCCCGGACCACCGGGCTCAAGGTTCTGCTCGACTTTGAGGCCACATGGTGCGGACCCTGCCACACCATGGACCAGTGGATCTGGAATGACGCCGACGTGGCCCGGCAGATCAACGCCGGCTACCTGGGCGTCAAGATCGACGTCGATCTGGAAAAGGGGCTGGTAAAGCGTTTTCAGACCAGGGGTTATCCCACGATGATCCTGCTGGACCCGGCCGGCAAGGAGCTCAAGAGGGTGGAGGGGTATCAGTCCTCCAGGGAGATGCTGGCCTTGCTCAGCCCAAGGCCCTGACCGCCCGGATTGCGCCCCGGCCCAGCCGGACCTACTGTTTCAGTCTGTCCCGATTTGCCGTCCCCCTGCATTCGGGCCGCACGATCGGGCATGACATCCAATCAGCATTCGACAGCGCCGCAACGAGCCAGCGCCGTGTGGACGGACCTCCGTTCGCACGTGTCGCGACGTCGCCGGCCTTTTTCCGACTCAACGGTGAGGTGTAGTGTGACCTCGGGCAAGAGCATCAGGGTGTTGCGGGTGGCCCTCGGCGTCGCAGTCGTGGCCGTGTTGAGCCAGCAGGGCGCGCGTGCGCAGGCCCCGCAGGAACGCTATCCGGCGAGCAAGGACGACGCCGAGTTCATGCAGGGGATGATCGCGCACCACGCGCAGGCCGTCGTGATGGCCAAGGAAGCGCCGAGTCACGGGGCGAGCGAGGCCCTGCAAGTGCTTTGTGCGCGCATCGCCGCGTCGCAGCATGACGATATCATCTTCATGCAGAATTGGCTGCGGGACCACAAGTTTGCCGTTCCCGACACGAACGGCCGGATGCCCGCCGGAAGCATGAGCGGGATGGCGGGCATGGCCGGGATGTCCGGCAGCGATACCGGTGGCGTGATGATGATGCCGGGAATGCTTACGCCGGCCCAGATGAAGATGCTGGACGCCGCGCGCGGCGCCGAGTGGAATCGTCTGTTCATGACGTTCATGATCCAGCACCATACCGGTGCGCTGTCCATGGTCGATACGCTGTTTGCGAGTCCGGCTGGCGGCCAGGATGACGACATCTTCAAGTTTGCCACCGCAGTGCACGCCGATCAGACGGCGGAAATCGCCCGGATGGAAGCAATGCTTGAGGACCGGCCGATTCAGGGCGGTCCCGACCGATGAACACGTTCCAGTCCCAGTTGCATGATGATGTGTCCTTTACCGCTCCTTCAACGGAATCCGACATGATACGCCAATCGTTCCACCGGCCCTCCACGCTCAAGTGGACTGCCGCTCTCCTGCCGCTGGCCGCCGTGACGCTGTACGTCGCGGCCTGCGGACACTCCTCGTCGATGGCGCCGAGCACGTCGCCGACACCGGCAGGTTCATCGGCGTCGGCGTCGACACCGGAGACTGCGGCCGTCGGATCTCCGGCGTTTGCCACCAACATGCTCGGGGCACCGCTCCCGACGCCGAACATGTCGGGCATGGACGCCATGGCGTCGCCCTCACCCGATCCCCGCGTCGGCCTCAAGACCGGTACGATCGACTCGGCGACGCATCGCATCACGTCGCAGGCGGACTCGGCGAGCTGGAATCTGCATATGGTCTCGCACACCGATCCGAGCCCCGCGTCGGCCGGTGCGACGCACTCGGACCTCGCGTTCGAAGGCAAGTACGTGCTGCAGGGCAACTACAACGGCTACGAGGTGTGGGACATCTCCAACCCGTCCAAGCCGGTGCTGACCACTGGCTACAGCTGCCCGGCCTCACAGGATGACATCTCGGTGTACGGCCATCTGCTGTTTGTGTCGGCCGAGGCGACCAATTCCCGCGTCGACTGCGGCACCGGTGGCGCACCGGGTGCCGTCAACAAGGACCGGATTCGCGGTGTGCGCATCTTCGACATCACGGATATCACGCATCCCAAGGTGATCACCGAAGTGCAGACCTGTCGTGGCTCGCACACGCACACGCTGGTCACGTCACCGGCCGACAAGGACAACGTCTACATCTATATCTCGGGCACGTCCGGCGTGCGCCCGGCGGGAGAGCTCGCACGGTGCATTCCTGATCCGCGCGACCCGAACACCGCACTCTTCAACATTGAAGTGATCAAGGTGCCGCTCGCGCACCCCGAGCAGGCGGCGGTCGTGAGTCACGCGCGCATCTTCCAGGACGTGGCAACTGGCGGCGACATCGCCAACAAGGCTGGCTCGCACGGCAACTCGCCGGCCGACGCTGGTGCGGCGGCGGGTGGGCGCGGCGGGCGTGGCGCCGGTGGGCGTGGCGGGTTTGGCGGTGGTGCGGGCCCGGTGACGTTCGTGAAGCCTGCGCCGGGCAACATGTCCGGCTCCATTGTCGAACTTGCCGGCATGCGTAACACGGCCACGGCGGCGGACTCCGCGGCGCGCGGCAAGACGGTTGATTCGCTGCGCAATGCGGGCTTCAGCATGATCGCCAACGCTGCCGGCGGACGCGGCGCCATTGCACCGGGTCGCGGGGGACGTGGCGGCCTCGGCGGGCAGACTGGTCCGCAGACCCATGTGGATTCGCTGAACATCTGGAGCGCCTACGCGCTTTCCAAGGTGACGCCAATCACCGATGCGACGACGCACGCCGACACGGCCAAGTGGACCAAGTCGGTCGATTCGCTCCGCGCGCTCGGCTTTGCCAACATTCCGTTCCCGCCGACCCCGCGCGGCACACTGACGCAGTGCCACGACATCACGGTGTATCCCGCCGCTGGTCTCGCGGGTGGCGCGTGCGCCGGCATGGGTCTGCTGCTCGACATTCGCGATCCGGCGAATCCGAAGCGTATCGATGCGGTGGCCGATACCAACTTCTCCTTCTGGCACTCGGCCACGTTCAGCAACGACGGCTCCAAGGTGCTCTTCTCCGATGAGTGGGGCGGTGGTGGTCGTGCTTACTGCCGCGCCGGCGACCCGAAGAACTGGGGCGGCGACGCGATGTTCGACATCGTCGGCGGCAAGATGCAGTTCAAGGGCTACTACAAGATGCCGGCTGCGCAGACGCAGGCGGAGAATTGTGTGGCGCACAATGGATCGCTCATTCCGGTGCCGGGCCGCGACCTCATGGTGCAGTCATGGTACCAGGGTGGTATTTCGATCTTCGACTGGACCGATCCGACGCATCCGAAGGAGATCGCGTTCTTTGACCGCGGACCGCTCGACACTCCCCCCAACAACGGGACGAGCGACGCCGGCTTCTGGTCTTCGTACTGGTACAACGGCGTCATCGTCGGTTCCGAGATCGCGCGCGGCATGGACATCTTTGCGCTGACGCCGAGCCCGTATCTGTCGCAGAACGAGATCGATGCGGCCAAACTGGTGCAGTTCGCGTGGCTCAACGTGCAGGATCAGCCGCACTTTACCTGGCCCGCCAACATTGCGGTGCCGCGTGCGTATCTCGACCAGCTGGTCCGGTGGAATGGCATCTCCACCGCGCGCTCGAGCGCCATCAAGACTGAGCTCGACGCGGCGAACGGCATGACCGGCAGCGCCAGGAAGGCGGCGTTCACCAAGCTGGCCGGTGAACTCGACAGCGATGCCGGCAGCGCGCAGGATGGTGCTCGCGTCCGCGCCATGTCGGCAGCGGTCAAGGATCTGGCAAACGCCGCGAAGTAAGCGTCACGGCAGTAGACACCAAACGAATGGCCGCCAGCGATGGCGGCCATTTGTTTTGTCTCAGGTCTCAGGTCTCGCGTTCTCCGCTATCCTACTCACCGGGGTGATAGACGCGCTCGGTGTGCCCCTTGAGCTGTGACGGATAGAAGTAGACGGTGCGCAGATTGCCGGTGCTGTATCGCAGCGCTTCGTCGTTGAAGTGCGGCGACTTGGGATCGCCGCTCTCACCGCCGGCCGTCACGGCCCGGGCACGCACGCTGTCGCCGAACTCGATGACCGCCACGAAACTGTTGCCGCTGGTGCCGTAGCGCTTCTTGGTGCCGGGATACGCGCGTGCCGCGAAGGAGGCGAGCGAGCCCCAGGTGGCCGTGCTGAACATCACCGGAATGCTGGGCCCGGCGTCGGTGAACGTGGCGGTGATGTCGTCATTGAGCCGCTGGAAGCGATTGATGTCGCCCCAGGGCGTCTTCCAGGTGCCAAAGTCGGCGGTGAGCTTGTCGCTCGCCGCGGCGAGACCGGCGAGCAGTTGATCGGCCGGTGCGTTCTCGACGCCGTTGCTGATACTGCCGCCGCCCGCCGCACCACGGCCGCGTCCCACGCGCCGCATCATGTCCTCGCCCCAGTAGACCGCGAGCGATGTCTCCACCGACCCGGCACCCCAGCGGAGATCCCACGTTCTGAGCAACGCGATCTGATCGGCCAGCTTCGCCTTGAGCGTATCGCTCGCGGAAGCCGCATCCCAGGCCTTGATCAGCGCCGGGATCGGCTTCTCGAACCAGGGCTGGTAGCTGTCGAATGCCGCGGCCAGAAGACCGTCGAGCGTGAAGTCCTTCTTGTCCGACAGGACGCGCACCGCATGCACACCGCGCGCCGATTCCACTCGCCCCGTCTCGACATACACGGGATAGTCCGCCCGCTTGGGGCTGCTTGGCCCCGATGCCGACCATGGCCAGTTGTTGGAGTTGTAGATCCAGCCGCTGGCCGGATTCAGGAGATGCGGTGTCTCATCGACCGAGAGAAGCCCATGCCAGTCGGTCGCGGGGTTGCTGCCGTCCACCGGGCGCGTCCAGTCGAACGATGTGTCGCGGCGCGGAATGAAGTTGCCGTGGAAATACGCGATGTCGCCCTGCGCGCTCGCAAAGATCGTGTTGTTCGACGAATTGGTATGCAGCTCGAGCGACGCGCGGAACGTCTTGTAGTCGCGCGCCTTGGTGCGCGTGTACGACTGCTCCAGCGCCTTCACGGGCTCGTTCATCAGTCGGATCGTTTCCCACTTGCCGTTGCTGTTGGCGATTACCGGCCCATGCTGGGAGAAGTACGCAGTGTACGTGTTGTGCTCCATGCCATGATCGGTCTTGTACGGCACGGTGATCGTCTCGGTGACGAATGGCTTGTCCGCGGTGCCGTACTTGTAGAAGTACTTGCCGCCCTTCTGCGTGACCGTCTCCAGGTATTCGTCGACGGCGTCGACACCGCTGGAGGTATGCATCCAGCCGATCTTGTCGTTGAAGCCCTGATAGATGAAGAACTGGCCCCACGTCGCCGCACCGTACGCGTTGAGTCCTGCATCGCTTGTCATCTGCAATTCGGAGCGGAAGAAGAACGACGTGTGCGGGTTGATCAGCAGCAGCGCGTGATGATCGCGCGTGTTGGCCGGTGAAATCGCCATGCCGTTGGAGCCGCCCGGATCGCGCGCGATCTCCTCGCCGTCCTCTGGCGCGGGGGAGGACGCCGGCGCGGGAGCGCTGCTGTAGAACGTGCGCAGCTGACCCAGGTTCGCCTTCTCGATGTCGCCACCGATGCTGCCCTCGGTAAAGCTCAGCGCCATCCAGGGCTCAAAGTGCGTGATGACGCGCGGATGCACGTCGGGGTGCCTGGCGAGGTAGTAATTGAGGCCGTCGGCAAAGGCCACCATGAGCGATTTGAGCCACGCGGGACTCGCCGCATAATCGGCTTTGAGCGTGTCGGGATTGATGAAGAGTTTCATCCGCAGGTCCGACCAGATTGCCGACTCGCCTTCCGCCTCCGCGAGCCGCCCCATCGCGTTGAGGTAGTTGGTCTCGACCCGATTGAAATCGTCCTCGGCCTGGGCGTACTCTGCGCCAAACACCGCGTCGGCGTCGGTCTTGCCATGCACGTGCGCAATGCCCCAGTCGTCGCGGGTGATCGTCACGTTGCGCGCTTCCGCCGCCCACCGCGCCTGTTCCGCGTTCTGGGCGGGAAGAAGGCCGGGCAGGCAGCACCCGGCCACGATGAGCAGCGAAGCGGTCTTCATGCGGAACTCACCACGCTGGCATCGAGCGTCATCGGCACCGACGCGAGTGCGCGCGACACGATGCAGGTCTTCTTGGTGTCTTCCGCAAACTTCTTGAACGCGTCCGGAGAGATTCCCGGCACGACGCCGCGCGTGACGAGGTCGATTCCCGAGATCGAAAAGCCGGTGGTGTCCTGCGTCAGGTGCACGGTCGCCGTGGTGGTGATACTGGTCGCGGCATGTCCCGCGCCGGCAAGGGCGGCGGCGAGCGCCATCGAGTAGCAGCCCGCGTGTGCGGCGCCCAGCAGCTCTTCCGGATTGGTGCCGGTGCCGTTGGCAAAGCGGCTGTTGAACGAGTAGGGCCCGTCAAAGGCGCCACTGCCCAGATGCACCTTGCCGTTGCCGTTCTTGAGATCGCCCATCCAGCGGGCTTCAGCTTTGCGATCCATGATCCACCTCCAGAAAAACGTGAACACTCAAGATGCCTGGCTGCTCGATGTCCCGGAAGCGCTTGCGGCGGCACCGGGAATCTTTCCCGGCGCCGCCGCCAAGTGCCTCACGCCATCCGGTATTACCGGACGACGATCGTAACCATCGCTTCCGGGCTGGTCTCGCCGCCGCGGGTCACCTTGTAGGTGAACGAGTCGGTGCCGACGTACGCCGGACTCGGTGTGTAGGTGAAGCTGCCATCCGGCCGAAGCAGCAGTGTCCCGTGTGCCGGCTTGGTCGCGACCGCAGCGGTTTCGGCCCCAGCCGCTCCACGGCCGGCGCCGCCTGCGCCGCCCCGACCGCCACCGCCGCCCTGCGCGAGCCCCGGCGTCTTGACCCGGAGCGGCAGACCCTTGGTGACGGCGTATACGTGCGGCGTCGCCGTCGGACCGGTCGGCGCGGTCGCTCCAGCGCCGGCAGCCACCCCGCGTCCGGCACCACCACGATTGCCGCCCGGGGGCGGAATCGCGGGCATCTTGTCGGCCGCAAAGCGCGGCAGCATCTCGTCGCGATTGGCGAGACCCAGCATGACCGACGCGGTGACCGTGGCGCTCTTCATCACGTCATCCGGAATGATCCGTTCATATGTATCGAGATCGGAGTGCCAGGTGACACTCTGATATTCGATCGGATCCTGGCGCGCGTTGACGCCCGGCAGACCGGCGACATCGAATGGCCCGCTGTCGGTGCTTCCCGATGACCGCGCAGTCGATGCGCTGGCACCGTACACACCCCAGTCCGACCACGCGTTGAAATACTGGCCGAGAATCGCGGCGGCAGCGGGCGGACCGAAGATCGTGCCGCCGTGAAAGAGGCCGGTGCCGTCGTCGATGTTCCAGTAGGCATCGAGCTTGGAGAATTCCGGCTTGGGCGCTTCGGCGGTGCCGAAGTGATTCGCCACGTAGGCGTCCGAGCCGAGCTCACCTTCTTCTTCGCCGCTCCAGAGTGCCACCCGGATGGTGCGGCGCGGCTTGGCTCCGATCGCTTCGATGATCCGCGCCGCTTCCATCATGATGGCGCTGCCGATCGCGTTGTCGGTCGCACCGGTTGCGCTCGCCCAGGAATCGAGGTGGCCGCCCATCATCACCACTTCGTCCTTCTTGTCGGTGCCCGGAATCTCGCCGACTGTGACATACGACGTATCGCTGGGGAAGTACTGGTTCTGCATGCTGAACTCGGCGATCACCGGTGTCCCGTCCTGCGAGACGCGGAAGATGCGGCCGTAGTCGTCGTTGCGGAGAATGACCGACGGCGGCTGCGGCGTCGTGTCGTTGTAAATCTGTCCCTGGCCGTTCTGTGCGACGATTTCACCCGGAATGCGACCCGGTCCCTGCCCCTTGAGCAGGAGTCCGGGCATGTTGTCGCGGACCAGCGTCTGGATGCGCTGATTGACGACCCCTGCGGCAACGATGCCGGCTGGCGTCGCCTCGGCTGGTGCACCGGCGCCGCGCCGTCCACCGCCGCCGCCGCCCCGCCCGCCGCCGCAGTCGGCACCGCCGCCACCACCACCGCCGCCGCGGCGTCCACCACGGCCTCCCGCTGCCGCGGTATCGCCGGCCGGACGCGGCGCGTAGCTCGCCTTTGCCGCGCTATCCGAAATGCGTGTCGCGGTGGGACAAAAATTGACCGGCGCGATGGCGATCGGCCCGACCATCACAATGCCGCCCTTCACCTTGGGCGCCATCGAGGTCAGGTACGCCGTCAACTGCGCCTCGGTCGGGTTCTCCGGCGCGACGACCACGACGACTGGCCCGCTGATCGTGCCCTTGATCGAGGGGGACCATGGATTCGCCTCGAACTTCACATTCGACTTGTACGGCGAACTGATATAGCCGGACGCCTTGCCCGGCATCCAGCCAACGCCGCGCCAGGTGAACGGCTCGAGATGCGTGTTGACCATGCCCCAGCTCGCCATCGTCTTGAGCGCCCACTCGGCCGCGGCCTTGTGATTGGGCGAACCGACGGGGCGGGGACCGTACACATCGGTGAAGAAATGCTCGATCCACATGATCTTCGAGTGATCCATCCCCTCGGTGCGGATCTTCGCGTTCATTGCGGTGTCGATCTTTTCCGGTGCCTGCCCGGCAAGGGCGGTGGTGGAAAAGGCCAGGAAGAGCGGAACCAGCAGCTTGCGCACCATCGAGCCACTCCTTGCAACGTGGGACGGACCAGCGGTCATTGGGGGAGAACTGGATAATGCGGGCGCTTCCCCCCACCGGCAAGGTGCGGGTTGACGCCAGTCAAACGCTCTCCGTAGCTTGCCCGCAATGACGCTCTCCTTCCGACGGCCCTGGGTCTGGTTGGGTCTCGGACTGGGGATTGTCTATCTCCGCGGCCTCTTCATCGATGTCATGGACGTGGACGCGTCTCAGTATGCGTCAATGGCGATGGAGATGCTCCGGACCGGCCACTGGCTCGAGCTCCAGCATCATGGCGCCGCCTACCTCGACAAGCCGCCCCTCCTCTTCTGGACCGCCGCCCTCTCCTTTGCGGCCTTTGGCGTCCACAACTGGTCGTACAAGCTTCCCTCGCTGTTTGCCGCTCTCGCCGGCGTGCTCGCGGTCTACCGATTCTCGCGTCTCTACTACGCACGCGAGACCGCGCGCAATGCGGCCTTCATCTTCGCGTCCGCCGTCGGCCTGATTCTGATTGCCAACGACGTCCGTACCGACACACTCCTCCTGGGGATGACCGCGTGTGCCACCTGGCAACTGGCGGAGTATCTCCACGGTGATCGCCGCCGGCTGAGGCATCTCGTTCTGGCGGGCGTGTTCGCCGGTCTCGCGATGCTCGCCAAAGGGCCGATTGGCGCGGTCGCCCCCGCGTTCGCCATGGGGACCGACCTGGTGCTGCACCGGCGCTGGCGGCGGCTGTTCGACGCGCGCTGGCTGATCGCCGCCCTCGTGGCTGCAGTACTCCTCCTGCCCATGTGCTGGGGACTCTATCAGCAGTTCGACCGTCATCCGGGGCAGGTGTTCAACGGCCAGACCATCGACTCCGGTCTCTACTTCTACTTCTGGCAGCAGAGTTTTGGGCGGATCACCGGCGCCAGCAGCTGGAAGAATGGCGCGTCGGGTTTCTACTTCTTCCACGTCTATCTCTGGGCGTTTCTGCCCTGGTCGCTGCTCTTTATTGGCGCACTCTGGCGGCGCTTTGCCGATCTGATGCGCACCCGATTCCGTCTCGCCGACGGTGACGAAGCCTGGTCCATCGGCGGCTTCGTGCTGACCTTCGCCGCACTCTCCTTGTCGCACTACAAGTTGCCCCACTACGTCTTCATCACACTGCCGTGGGCGGCGATTCTCACCGCGCGCTGGCTCGAGCATGTTCCTGCGCGTGGTTGGTGGCGTGGCCAGTATCTGGTCTTTGGACTGCTCACAGTGGTCCTCGTTCTGCTGCTTACGGTCGTCTTCCCGACGCGCAATCCAGTGCTCTGGGGGACCGTCGTCGCGTTCCTCGCGGCGTTGGTCGCAATCTGGTGGCAGACGTCGTCGTCGTTGCACTCCGGTTCGACGATCGTCGTCGCGGGCGTGCTCGCCGCGGTTGCGACAGGCATCATTCTCGACGGCCACTTCTATCCCGAATTGTTGCGCTACCAGGGCACGTCGGTTGTGCCGCGAATGGCTGTTGCTGCCGGCATTCCACTCGATGCACTCGCGTCGTACCATCAGAGCGGTGATGCGCTCGATGTTTACGCCGGTCACATTGTTCCGGCACTGGATTCGCCGGCTGCAGTGGATTCGCTCTCGCGTGCGCGTGGACCGATCTGGCTCTACACCGACTCGACCGGCCGGGTGCGGCTCGACAGTGCGGGTGTTGCATATGCGCAGGCGCTCCTCTTCCATCACTTTCCGGTCTCGCGTCTCACGGGACGCTTTCTCAACCGCGCCACGCGCAGCACGGCGCTGGTGCCCGTCTATCTGCTCAGGATTCCCGCGACACGCTGAGCGTTCGACTGAACATCCGAGCGACCACCGCGTCCGCCGTACTGCGCGGAGGCGATTCGCTGTCTCTGTCGATACATTCAACCTGTGCGCATCGCCATCGGAATCCGCATGCATCGTGGACGAATCGGATCGCTCGTCGTCGCCGTCGCGGCGTTGCTGGCAGGATGTCAGCACGACATGACCGTGTCCGATACCGGTGCGTTGAGCCTCACCATTGCCGGCCTGCCGACGAGCCTCGGCGCAGTGATCACGGTGCAAGGGCCCGATGGCTATGCCGCCAACCCCACCGCGACAGCAACGCTGGGCAGCCTGGTCCCCGGGACATACACCATCGAAGCGACGCTCGTTGGCGCGCCCGGCGCATTCTATACGCCCACCGTGCTGTCCCAGTCCGTCAGCGTTGCCGCGAACGCATCGGCGACGGCGGTGGTGACGTACGCGCCGAGCTCGGGGAGAATTGCGATCACGCTCGGCGGATTACCCGCCGGGACATTCGCACCGATCACACTGAGCGGCGCTGGTGTCGTGGTGAACCAGACCGTTACGGGCTCGTCCACCGCCGATGTGCCCGGCCCGGGTTCCTATCAGCTGACTGCGACCAACGTCACCGTCAATGGTGTCGTCTACGCGCCGTCCCCCGCTGCGCAGATGGTCACCGTCGTGCCTCCGGGCACGGTGACCGCAACGATCCAGTACACCGCGCAGTCCACGGCACTCGTGCTCACGATTGACGGCGTGTACATCACGCAAGCAGTGCAGCGTTACGATTTCTCGGTGCCGTTGATCACCGATCGCCCCGGTCTGCTGCGCGTCTTCCTGCGGGCGAACCAGGCCAACACCGTCGCACCGGATGTGCGCGTGCGGTTCTACCGGAGTGGCGTGCTCGCGGCCACCGATACGATTCATGCGCCATCGGTCGCAGTCCCGGAGACGGTGACCGAGGGCGTGCTCAACTCGTCGTGGAATCTGCCGATCGCGGCCAACCTGCTCGAGCCCGGCATGCAACTCCTGATCGACGTCGATCCGTCGTCGTCGCTGGCGCTCGCGACGCGGTCCAATCTCGGCTATCCGGCGAGCGGCGCGCCGCAATTGCTCGACATCCGCAACAGCGCGCCGTACGATGTGACTTTTGTGCCGGTCTTCAACGCGGCCGATTCCACCATGGGCGACGTCACCGCTACCGATTACACCGATCTGATGCAGGGCGTGATGCGCCTGCACCCGATGTGGGCGTACACCGCACAGGTCCACGCGCCCGTGACGTTTTCAGGTGGCGTGCTTGACGCGGATGACGCCAATGGCGCGTGGGAGCAGGTGCTGCAGGAGATCGAGACGCTTCGCCTGGTGGAAGGCACGTCCCGTTACTACTACGGCGTGGTGCATGTGAACTACGCGAGCGGCCGGGCAGGGCAGGCCTACGACATTCCCGCGCACACCGCGATCGGCTACGATGCGCGCAGTCGCAACACGCTTGTGGGCGCGAGCGAGACGTTCGCTCACGAGCTGGGTCACGACATGGGACTCTTTCATGCGCCCGGTTGCGGCGCGGTGGGACCGGACCCGGCATATCCGTATGCCGGTGCGGCCGTGGGCGTGTATGGCTACAACGTGCTCAACAACCGGCTCAGCAGCCTTACCAATTTCGACTTGATGGGCTATTGCTCGCCATTCTGGATCAGCGATTACAGCTATGCGCGCATGATCGAACTGAGCGCGGGGCCGCCGCCGGCCGGACTCACGGCGGCGCATCCCGTGTCCATCGCGGCGCGCATTGTGCCTCCCGCTGCACCACAGAGCAGCTACGTGATTGCCGGCGTGTTCCGCAACGGGCGGGCAACCATTGATCCGGTGCTCATGGTAGACACGCGGCCCGCGTTGCCGACGGCGGGAGGTTCGTATCAGCTGCTCGGCCGCGACGCGACCGGCGCCACGCTCTTTCAGTTTGCCTTTGCACCAGCGGTGTCGCCCGACGCGCCGCCCGGTGGCCCGGCGCACTTTGCCTTTGCGGTACCCGCCCTGGGCGCGTCGCTCGCCACGATGCAACTCACGGGACCGGGGATCGACACGACGATCGCACCAACCGCCGGCGTCAGCGACGCCGTGAGCATGCAGAGCACCCGCACCGACGCATCGCATATTCGCCTGCGATGGGACGCCGCACGTTACCCATTGCTGTTGGTACGCGATGCGGTGACCGGCGAGGTCCTCGCGTTTGGCCGTCGTGGCGACGTGACCGTGGCCACGACCGCAACCGCGCTCAACGTAGTGGTGTCCGATCGCATTCACGCTCGCGAGATGCGCATCCGGCCCTGACGGTCAGCGATCGACCGGCACGCTGATCAGGTGGAGCGTGGCCACCGGCTTTTCCGAGAACGCTTCGACTTCCTCTTCAAATCGCTGATCGGTTCCCGTCTGCCGGTCGGTGTGCTGGCGCATGTGTTCCTCCCACGACGGCGCCACAAAGAATTCCATGAACACGCGCTCATCCTCGGCGTTGCGATACAGCGACCATTCAGACGCTCCGGTGCGCAACCGCGACAGGCGCACCCGCGCCATCGCCTTGAGGAAGGCCTTTTCGTTTTCCTTGGCCACACGGTACGTGCTCCGCACCGCCACCGGTACATCGTCCGGCACCTGCGCGATCACCAGCCGCGGATCGGGCCAGGAGATCACGGTGTTGCGGTCAAGTCCCTTGGTGTCGATCAGCGGCCACCAGCGCAGCGTGAGCGCGGTCGCCAGCAGGCTCGCGCCCGCCAGCACGAACGTCGTCACCAGGCCGAGCGGACCGGCGACCGCACCCCACAGCACCGCGCCAAAGGCCTGCGCGCCAAAGAACACCATCTGATAGATCGACAGACCGCGAGCGCGGACCCACACCGGCAGGAAGAGCTGCAGCTCGGCGTTGAAATCGGCGAGAATCGCAAGCCACGCGACGCCGGCCGGCACCAGCATCAGCACGCTCAGCGCGGGAACGCGATTGACGGCCACGCCGGCCATCACTGCGGCGTACACGGCGGTGCCACCGGCCAGCCGCGCGTTGCGGGACAATCGTTGCGCAAGGTACGGCAGGACAAACGCGCCGGTGATTGCGCCCACGCCGAGTGCGCCGAGGAGAACGCCGTAGCCGCCTGCGCCGGAATGCAGCCGGCTGCTCGCGATCAGCGGCAACAGCGCCCAGAGTGCGCTTGCCGGAATCAGGAACAGCGTGGCGCGCGTGAGAATCCGCATCACGACAGGGGAATAGCGGATGTAGCGCACGCCGGCGAGCATTGCGGGGCCGAAACGTTCTGGGCGGCGGGCCGGCTTGCGCCTGGGCGCGTGCCACAGGGCGATCACAATGCCGAACACAGCGAAGGTGACGGTATTGATGGCGAACACCGCGGCGACGCCGGCTTTGGCAATCAGCACGCCGGCCAGTGCGGGGCCGATGGCGCGCGCCAGGTTGATGCTGATCGAGCTGAGCGCCGATGCGGCGGGAAGCTGATCGCGCGGGACGAGCTCCGGGACGAGCGACTGGAATGCCGGCGTGCTGATGACGGAGCCGAAGCCAAGGACAAAGGTGAAGACGAGCAGCAGCGTGGGTGAGAGCAGATGGAGCCATGTGAGTACGGTGAGTCCGCTGCAGACCACTACCAATCCCGCTTGCACGGCGATCAGCAGCCGCCGCCGATCGAGCGTGTCGGCGAGGACGCCGCCGACCAGGCCGAATGCAAAGTCGGGCACCATGTCGGCGACTTGCACCATGGCAACGAGAAATGCCGCGTGTGGTGCATCGACCAGCAACCATTGCGCGCCGACGGTCTGCATCCAGCTGCCGACGTTGCTGACGAGCGCGGCCAGCCACATGGCGCGGAACACGCCAATGCGGAGTGGCTCCCAGGTCGACGCGGCCAGCGGCTTCTCCATGGCTCAACGCTAGCTGGTCCGTGCAGGGCCCGACAGGCGGCCCTGTGTGGTCCTCCGCCCAGCCAGGCGTCTCTCTGGCAGGAACCCAAACCGAGGGAAAGATCATGCGGTGGTCCAGCCTGCTTGCCTTGCCTCTTTACGCCGGCCTCATCGCGGTGTCCGCGTGCGGACCGGGTTATACCAATGGTGGCGTCGATGTCGGCGTCGGGGCCAATCTGGGCCCGGGAGTCGACGTCTGGAGTTACTCGTCCGATGACTTTGGCGATTGGCACGCCAACTATCGTTCGTGGGCTCCGACCACGGTCTACGAGCTCAACGGCACGTACTACAACCACAACATCCACGGTTCGCGCGCGGTCCAGGTCTACCACAATTCGACCGGCTACTTCATGCCGCCCCACGACCAGTCCTGGGCCGGGACGGACAAGCGCTTCAAGACCAACCGCACGCCGACCGAGGCCGACTACGGCCGGGCCCGCCCCCGCCCGCATCCGTAACATCGCGCTTCAGGCGCGATGAGGCACCTCGTACTCCGGTTCGCCGGGGTGCGAGGTGTCTGGCGTTTGTGGCGATGACCGCGCCGATCTGCTAACGTGCGGCTCCCTCGTGCGTCTCGCACGAGACCCCAGGAGACTGTCGCCATGCCCGTTCTTGCCACACGTCCGGCGCTCGTGCTCGCCGCCCTCGTGACATTCGCACTGCCGCTCGTCGCGCAGACCGCTGTCTCCGAAGGCGACACACATCTGGCCAAGGCGCGGGCGCTCGCCGGCCTCGATTTTCTTACCACCGAAGAGACGCAGTGCCGCGAACTTCCTGGCGACGATCCTTATCGTGTCAATACCAGCACCGAAGAGGTCAAGCCGACCCAGATCTTTGACAACGTCTATTACATCGGTACCAGGTCGCGCGGCGCCTGGGTGGTCAACACCTCCGACGGCATCATCCTCATCAATGCGCTGCACACCCGCGAGCTCGACGGGACGCTGCTGTCGGGCTTGAAGAAGCTCAAGCTCGATCCCGCGCAGGTGAAGTATGTGATTGTCACGCAGGCGGACGGCGGTGCGTTTGGTGGCGCGAAATACTTCCAGGACAAGTTTGCCGCGCAGGTGATTCTCTCGAGTGCGGACTGGGATGCGATGGCGCAACTCGTTGCCACACGCGCTTCGGGCGGTCAGCGCGGCGACAGCGGGCGGAGCGGCAGTTCGCGCGGTGGCGGCAGCAGCGGCGGCTACGGCGGCAGAGGCGGCGGTGGCGGCATGGGCGGCCGAGGGGGCGGGGGTGGCTTTGGTCGCGGGGGGGGTGGTGGTAGCGGCGGCGGCGACTTTGGCGGCGGCAGTGGGCGCAGCGGCGGTGGTACTGGCAACGGTCAGGTCGACGACAAACCCAAGCGTGATCAGATGGCTGTGGACGGCGAGACGTTCACGCTTGGCAACGAGACCGTCACGACCGTGCTGGCGCCAATGCACACGCGCGGGACGCTGTCAGTGATCGTGCCGGTGACCAACCACGGCATTCCCCATTTTGCCATGGTGATCGGTGGTACCGGCTTGCCGACTGCGGTGTCGATGCTCAACACGTATATCGCGTCCGCCAAGCACATTGCGGAGGTCGGAACCAATCTGCATGTGGACGCCGAATTGAGCAGCTATCCGTTTGTCGACAACGCACTCGCGCGCATGGATACGTTGCGCCGCGCGCATCCGGGTGACGCCAATCCGTTTGTCATCGGAACCGACGGATTTCAGCGCTATGCTGGTGTGCTGGGCGAATGCGCATGGGTGAGCCTGCTCAAGCCGGTCAGGGATCCGGAGTAGCTGGGTCAAGCAACATCCCGCCGGATGGCGGTCAAACGTACCCGGCTGTACGTTTGAACTGACTCACCCTCACGAAAGCCTGATGTCCGAGCCTCTTCAGGACGATTCGGCGGCCGCTGAAGCCGTCAGAGTCGCCGCCTTAAGGCGATACGGCATTACCGACACCGAGCCGGAGCCCATCTTTGATGGGATTGCGCGGATCGCGGCGCGCATCTGCAATACTCCCATCGCCATGGTCACCTTTATCGACGAGTCACATCAGTCGATCAAGGCTCGCGTTGGCATCGAGCTCAATTCGACCGCTCGCACCGATTCCTTCTGTACCAATATTCTCAATCAGGCGACGCCACTGGTCATCGAAGACGCCACCGCCGATGCACGAGTGCGCGGCATTTCGATGGTCAGGGAGGCGCCATTTGTCCGGTTCTACGCCGGTGCGCCGATTCGCACCGACGACGGTTACGGCCTTGGCGCGGTCTGTGTGCTCGACACACGGCCGCGGAAGCTCGAGGCCTTCCAGCTTGCTGCACTCGAGGCGCTTGCTGATGATGTGAGCGCTCGTCTCGAGAGCCGGCGCAGCGCTGCGGCGCTCGCGGAAAGTGAACGCCTGCATCGCGGGCTTTTTACCGCCAGTCCGCTCGTCATGTGGCTTTTTGACGCCGAGACCGGCCGATTTCTCGACGTGAATGACGCGGCGGTAGCGACTTATGGATGGTCGCGCGAGGAATTCCTGGCGGGGCAGGTGGCCGACCTTTGGTTGCCGGAGGACGCGGCTGAAAAGGCATCACGCTTCGTGGCGGGCCTTCCGGCCCGGACGGAACCCACCATCACGCGACATCGCCGCAAGGATGGTTCGGTTCTGGTGATCAATGCCGCCGCGCACGAGGTGACGGTGCGCGGCCGGCGCGCCATGCTCGGCGTAGTCAGTGACGTTACGGAGCGCGAGTCCGCGGCGGTGGCGTTGCGCGAGGCCAATGAAAAGTTCGCGGCGGCCCAACGGCTGGCCGAAATTGGAAGCTGGGACGCTGACTTCGCGACTGGCCGTTTCGGCGGTTCTGACGAGTTGCATCGAATTCTTGGTATTAACCCTGGCACGCTTACGGATATTGCGGGGTTTCGAGCGCTGATCCACCCTGACGACCGCGCCCGGGTGCAGGCCGCTCGTGTTCTGGCCCAGGCACCGGGAGCCATGCTCGACGTCGAGCACCGTGTCGTCCGCCCCGACGGGGACGTCCGCTGGGTCAACACGCAGGGCCGCATGCAGCAGGATGCGGGCGGTGCTCGCATGGTTGGCACCGTGCAGAACATCACGGAGTGGCGCGAATCGGAGCTCCGTCTGCGTGAGCAGGTCGCGCTGATTGACGCCGCGCGCGACGCGATCATGGTCCGCCGGCTCGACGACACCATCGTGTCGTGGAACGGCGGTGCCGAGCGAATCTTTGGGTGGACCGCGGCTGAAGCTGTCGGACGGAACGCGCTGGAATTGCTTCATCGCGACGCCGAGGCCTTTGCCACGGCCAACGCGCGGCTGCTGGAGACGGGGCACTGGTCGGGCGAGCTTCGCAAGGCTACCAAGGGTGGCGACGAAGTGATCGTTGACGGCAGCTGGACGTTGCTCCGGCACGACGACGGTACGCCAAAGGGCGTGCTCGTCATCAACACCGACGTGACTGACAAGCGGAAGCTCGAGGCGCAGTTCCTGCGTGCGCAACGCATGGAAAGCATCGGGACACTGGCAGGCGGCATTGCGCATGATCTCAACAACATGCTTGCGCCGATTCTCATGTCGATCGAACTGCTGCGGATGTCGGTCACCGACCAGGGCGCCGCTGAACTCCTCGCCACCATCGAGGCAAGTGCTAGGCGCGGTGCAGATCTGGTCAAGCAGGTGCTCACCTTTGCGCGTGGCGTCGAAGGTCAGCGCGAAGAGATGACCGTCAAGCACGTCCTCGATGAAGTGGCCAAGCTGGCGCATGACACCTTTCCGCGCGCAATCGACGTGGTATCCAGCGTCGCACCGGATCTCTGGTGGGTGACTGGCGATCGCACGCAGCTGCACCAGGTGTTGCTCAATCTGGTGGTCAACGCCAGGGACGCGATGCCAGGCGGCGGGCGGCTCGAGCTCTCGGCCGCAAACGTGACGCTGGATGCGCAATACGCCGCCATGACGCCAGAGGCGAAGGCCAGCGGCTACGTCCTGCTGCAAGTGGCTGACACTGGCAGCGGCATTCCCGAGGGCATTCGCGAGCGGATCTTTGATCCGTTCTTTACCACCAAGGGTGTGGGTGAAGGCACCGGTCTCGGACTCGCGACGGTGCAGGCGATCGTACGCAGTCACGGCGGCTTCGTGACCGTCTATTCCGAAGTCGGCAACGGGACGACGTTCAAAGTCTACTTGCCGGCACTCGACGGGCGCGGAACGGCAGCCGAAGATGCCCTGCCGGAGGCGTTGCCGCGCGGCAAGGGTGAGACGATTCTGGTGATCGACGACGAGCCCGCCATCCGCGACATCTCGCGGCAGACGCTGGAGGCTTTCGGTTACGCCGTCATTACCGCAACCGATGGCGCCGACGGGCTCACCAAGTATGTGCAGGAGGGCGGCGCGATCGACGCGGTGATCACCGACATCATGATGCCGATCATGGATGGTCCAGCGTTCATTCAGGCGGTGCGGCGTCTCAATCCTGAGGTGCGCATCATTGCGGCGTCGGGCCTGACGGTCGGGGCCTCGCACTCCGCCCCCATTCTCGGCATCCGCCACTTCCTGCCAAAGCCATACACCGCAGATACCATGTTGCGGGCGCTGCGTGAGGTACTGACGGATCGCTAGTTCGCGATCATGAGCGGCGATTCCGTCCCCATTCGAGCCTGCAAAGTGCGATCGGTCGCGGCACTTCCATCCGACTGGTGCTCGGCGATGACAGGCGGAGCGGTGCGCGCGTTGTGCGCGCTCTCAGGGACGATCTTCCGGAATCACCGCGCGATAGGACACGGGACAGCCGCCGACCGACACGGCAGAGAACGCTGGCGCGGTTGAGTCCGCCCGCCACGCCGGGTGCGACGAGCCTGGCATGACGCCGGGGCCGGGCGGTACGGCAAGGACCTCGCGGCCATCCTCATCGATCAGGATCTCCTGGTAGACACCGCGAACGGGAAGCGCGGCATAGAACGCGGCAAAGTCGAGATGCCGGACACGGCGACCCGGCCCGACGATCGCGATGGCGTCGTGATCGACACGAACGAGAGGAGCGCGCAACGTAAAGAGTGCTGGTCCGCCGAGTTGATCGGTGCGGGCGAGAAACTGGAGATGGAGTGCCTGGATCCTGGCGTGCGCCATCGCCTTCTGAACTTTGTCGCGAGAGTGCTCGAACGCATTGGACAGCGCGCTCCTGATTGCGCTGTCGTCCGTTGGGTAGGCCGGTATCAGTGTCAGTGGGCCGGCGACATCCATTGACGACAGGACGGTCGAGAAGGCACGGGATCCGTTTGGCGAGAAATACGTGCCTGGCTTGAGATGGCTCGAGGTCGGCGCGTTCGCCGAAAGAAAATCTCTCATGAGCGACTGGACGAGGCGCGTCATTGCCGTATCGGGCTCCTCCTGCCGGTCCGCAAAGACGCGGACGGTCACGTTGAGCGTCAGGGTGTCCGTATAGGCAGTCGTGTCGAACCGGCATACGGGCTTGGCAGACAGCAGAGTCCGCCGGCTCACCGGTGGCGTGGTATCGCCCATGACCCGCGGCAGCACCGGGTCGGTTGTTGCCTGCGCTCGAAGCGCCAAAGGCATAAGGGCAAGTCCAACGGCAAGTGTGGCTGTGGGTATCCGCATCAAGCAGCTCCCGGTCTGGGGGAGTGACCGTGTGTCGTGGCTCTCGCCGCTAATTTACTGTCCTCAGCACCGGTTTGCCCGCTGTGGTCGGCGCATCGGAGCGTTATGGTTCCGCCGCCGCCCGCTGCGGGGCCCCCTCATTCCGGAGACAGCTCATGATTGGCGGCGTCGAAGATATGACTGCTTGCCCATTGTGGGGCGGGCGTTCGTGGCGATCCCTCGCCGTGCCGACGCAGTGGATCGGTGCCGAAGTCTTCAGCGATCTGCGCGGTGCGCTCGGCCTCGTGCGCTGCCGGGGTTGCACCCTCGTCTTCACCAATCCCCGTCCCGCGGCCGATCGGCTCAACACGTTCTATTCTGGCGATACGTATTCGTGCCATGAGGAGACGGGATCGGCCTCCGCCGGCACAAAGGGCGCCCTGGTGCTGAAGCGGATCATCGCGCACGCGCGCGCCGACGCGCCGCGCACGCTGCTCGATTGCGGCGCGGGCGGCGGAGCGTTTCTCCGGGACGCCCGTGATCGCGGCTGGACGGTGCGCGGGTTTGAGCCGGGTCGACGCGGACTCGAATCATGTCTCCGCGCTGGTTTGCCGGTGACCGACAAGCTCGACGAGATTGCGGACGGTACGTTCGGCGTCGTCACGCTGCACCACGTCTTTGAACATCTTGTCGATCCGGTCGGCGTGCTCAACGGGATCACGCGATTCCTGGCGCCAGGTGGCCAGGTGTACATCGAAGTCCGCCCCTAGTTCGCAATCGCGAGCGAGCTCTGTGAACGCGCTTCGTGGCCGCCGCTTTCGACTGTGACGACCACGCGATACCGCGCGCGGACCTGGGGCGTGAGATGCTCAGGATCAACCTTGAGCACCTGCACAAGTGCCGCGGCATTTCGTGCGATGGCCTGGAGGGACCTGGAATTCGCGACTATGGGGCGGGGGGGTAGCAGCCGATTGATCGATTGGTGTTTGGCCTTAACGCCAGCTCACCTCGACGCGCTCAGGACAAGTCGTGTATGAGTTCCCGAGCATGCGCTGAGCCCGCAACACTTCTGATTCGCTGATCGTCTGGCGAACCGTAACGCGCCAACTCGACTTGGAGCGTAGCTCGTGCAGATTCAGAGCCCCCTTTTCGCCTTCGTGCTTTTGGTCGCTTTTTTGCTGATACTGCATGTCGTTTTCATCCGTCGTTTTCCGCTGTCTGCAATCGGTTGGAAGCGAGTGGATTACTGGTGGCTTGGATTCGCCGCGCTAGGTCTGATCGGAGCAACGGCCGAAGCTCGCCGAGTCATTGGTCTCTCTGCCGCAGATCGGCCAGATTCGAACTTGCCGGCGAATTTGCGGAACTTGGCCCGCTTCTCGATCCAGCCTCAGTCTGCCGAACGCTCGCACCTAGCTCGTTGGTACCGGAGGGGACGGATTCACTTCAACGCGAGTTCAACGATGCCTGCTATTGGACGAAGCATGTCCTGCAAGTGCCTGTGGATTACACGTCGGTCGGCGTGGCGGCGCTTGCGGCGGCCGTCGGGAGCTATCCTCGAGTCGACAACGCGGGCTTGGCCTACACCGGAGCAACCGCTCGTGGTCTGGCCGGCCGGCTCGCATCGCAAGCTCGGATTCTGGGCAACGCGGAGTCGAGCCTCCAACATTCATTCCTGGAAGGTCTAAGCGCTGAACTCGCGCCATTCCTTCTTGCCTTTGCGCTTGCCCTGCGAATCACGAAAGTGAGTGGCGAACTCGCGCTCATGCGCGTCGCACGTCAGTCGGATTTGCGGCGACCATCCGATGACTCTGCGCTACCGCCAGATGCGAACGCCGGGACTCGAACCCGGACGGGTTGTCCGCCAGCAACCGAACTTTGAAACACGCGGCTCGATCGCAGTCGTACATGCCGAATCCGCTTGCCGATCATCGTGGCCGAGCGGCATGAGGCTCTGGCCGGGGCGTGCCGGCAGCGCCCAGGTTTAGTAGGCGACTTCGCCGACTCCGAATCCATGGCAGCTGCGATGAGAACCGGCTTTGATGACGCCCGCTGAGCAGCTCTTACATTCACTCCGTGGCATCCGCGAAAATGCCTCGGGCCGACGCTCGGTTCCGGGAAAGCCTGTGTTGGCGGGCCTCGTCTGCGTGATACCCCTAGGATTTGTTAGCAAATCCTAGGGGTATCCCTCCACGCCGGTGGCGCCGATCGGGTATGTCATCGGGCGATATTCCACCGGAGTATTGACAGATCATGTCCCGCGCCGTACCGTAGGCGGACCGTACGAGAAAAGTGCATGGGTCGCGTACTGAGAGCGGCGGTACGAGCCGCGATCGCGAGAGGCCAATGGCGTCCAAGCGCACCGAGCTCTTCCTGAACGTGATCACCATCGCCGCTGTCGCGTCGGCTGTGACCGTGGCCGGCTTGATGGTCCGCCAGCAACTTGCGGGAGGCCCGAGCGTCGCGCAACGGACGGCGCGCCGGGAGCCGACCCGTCAGATTCCCGACTGGAGCCAGTATGCAGTCGGCCACCGCGTTGGCCCTGACAGCGCCCGCGTAGTCATTACGGAATGGGCGGACTTCGAGTGTCCCTTCTGCGCGCGATTTGAGGGCGCACTTCATTCGATTCTCCGCAAGTATCCGAACGATGTCTCGGTGGTATTTCGACATTTCCCCCTACCCATGCACAGGTTTGCCTATCCATCCGCCCGAGCGACTGAATGCGCCGGCAACCAGGGAAAGTTCGCCAACATGCACGATGCGCTTTACGGGAAGCAGGACTCGCTTGGGCTCATATCGTTCGATGAATTCGCCGCCCGAAGCGGAGTGCAAGACATGAAGGCCTTCAGGGCTTGTCTGTCGACCTCAGCCCCCGTAGCTGTCGTTGAGGCCGATGTGAAGGCCGGCAAGGCTATTGGGGTGCGAGCAACACCAACATTCCTCGTAAATGATCAGTTGGTGACTGGGATCGTAGATAGCCTGACCCTGGATTCACTGGTTAGGCGCGCCTTGTCCACACGGAGCAACGTTTCGGCGCCTCTGCCATAGCAGGACGGAGTACTCACCTAGGGGGGAGCATGGAGAGACGGAGATCGGTAGTTTTGCTTTCGACTGCGGTTGTGTTGTCGGCGTATGTATTGACGATGCGCACTGCCAATGCCGTGCCGAGGTATGAGGCGAATCCTTGCACGTTGCCCGGATCCTGGGGTCAGGGCGGCCCTTACACGGGTCCGGATGGGACAACGACAACGTATTGCTGCAACTCGCAAGATTCTGGGGATTTCGACTGTGATTCTGACGATCAGTGGCAGTACTGCGATTCGTACCTCGGGAACGTCAACAGTTATACGTACGGGACTGCGTGTGATCCTGGTGACCCGGAATTCATCGAGTGCTGTTGGGCAGTCGTTACAGGGACTCCCGGC
>DATAVM010000070.1:0-2478 GCA_036267775.1 Gemmatimonadales bacterium | reverse complement strand
ACGATCTTGCCGCCGATCCGTCCGGTCCGCTCATAGATGGTGATCTGGAGTGGAACATGGCAGCGCTGCTGGAGATGCCAGGCGGTCAGGAGGCCGCCGGGACCGGCGCCAACGACCGCAATGCGAAAGGGATGGTTTGTCACGCCTTGAACGACGGCGGCGTGGCGATGGCGTTAGGTCGCTAGAGCGTCTGCACGCCCAGGCCCATGACGTCGTCGACCACCATCGTTTCTGCGGTCCAGAACGGCTCACCATAACGCGCCCGGATCAGCGAGCCGTAGTGGGCGTTCTGCGTGGTGATCAATTCCGACAGCGGCTGTCCGGTGCCGTAGAGTTCGCCTGCCTGGGTCAGTCCCGAGAACTGCGACGCGTAGCAGGCCACTGCGGCGAGCTTCCGTTCAAACTGTGCGCTGATATCCACCACGAATGTCGGCTTGACCGTGTCCTCGCGATACGCCATGGCATGACACAGCTTGAACGGCCGGAACGGCTCGCCGGCGGCGGGATAGTTCTTGAGTCCCGACAAAAAACACGCGTCCCGCACGAGCTCCGACGCCACGCGATGATCGGGATGCCGTCCAACTGGAAAGGGGAGCAAGACCACGCGCGGGCGAAACCGCCGCAGATGCTCGACCACAATGGCGCGCGTCGCATCGGTGTTGGCAAAGTGGCCGTCCGGCAGCCCCGCGTTGGTGCGCTCGGCGACGCCAAGCACTGCCGCCGCGGCCGCCGCTTCCTGGGCACGAAGTTCCGGTGTACCGCGCGAGCCAAGTTCGCCGCGCGAGAGATCGAGGATGCCGGTGCGATTTCCCTGGTCGTGCGCACGCGCCAGCGTGCCGCCGCAGAGCAGCTCCGCGTCGTCCGGATGGGCCATCACCGCCAGCACGTCGACACTATTCATACCGCAGCGCCTCCACGGGATCGAGTCGTGCCGCACGATTGGCCGGCACCACGCCAAAGACCAGGCCAATTCCCACCGACACGAGCGTTGCAATCACCGCACTCCAGATTGGTGGACCGCTCTTGATGCCGAGCACCGACTTGAGCAACTCGCCGCCGAGCAGTCCCACCGCAATGCCGAGGAGCCCTCCTACGGCAGTCAATGTCGCGGCCTCCACCAGGAATTGCCAGAGAATCTCGGTGCGAGTGGCGCCCAGTGCCTTGCGAACGCCAATCTCGCGCGTGCGATCCGTGACCGACACCATCATGATCGCCATGACACCGATGCCGCCGACCAGCAACGCCACGCTCGACAGGGCGATCATCACCATGAAGAACGCCGAGGTGAGCTTGTCGACGATGCCCAGAATCTGATCCTGCGTGAGCAGGTCGAAGTTGTTCTCGACGCCCGGGCGCAATCCCCGCGCCCGGCGCAGTGCCGCGATCGCCGCATCTTTCGCCTCGTCGACGCTGACACCGTGCTGGCCCACGACGATAATGAAGAGCGCGTTGGTGTCATCGTAGTGGTAGTTCTGCTGGATCGCCAGAAACGGTGCGACCGCGCCGTCCTGCGTGCCGGGCGGCTGGAAGATGTTGTCAGGATGCGCAAACACCCCGATCACCGTGAACGACTTGCCGCCAATCCGCACCACATTGCCGAGGGCGTCAAGCGTGCCAAAGAGCTTGTGGGCCACGTCCTGCTCGATCACGATCACCGGCGAGCCGGCATTGAGCTCGCTGGTGGAAAACCAGCGTCCTTCCAGGAGCGTGCCGCCCTGCACGTCGAGATAGCTGTTGTCCGCGCCCCAGATGGTGAGGGCCTGGGAATGCTCCCCCTGGTAGTCCATCCGCTGGCTGATCTGCACCCAGAGGCCGGCGTGCCGGATGACGGGCACCCGCTGGAGTGCTGCCGCATCGCTCGCGCTCACCACCGGCCGCGCGCGAACTTCCGGCGGCAGGTTCTGCGGGTTGAGCGGCGTGGCCGAATAGAAGCGAATGACGTAGAACGTCTCGGGCGATGCATTCTCGATCGACGCAAAGATCTGCGAGCGAATACCTTCGACCAGCGAGGCCATCATCATCACGGTGGTGACGCCGATCACGACGCCGAGCACGGTGAGACTCGACCGCAGCTTGTTGGCCCGCATGGTGCCGAGCGCGAGGAGCACGCCTTCGCCGATATTGGGAATCCAGGCGGTCACGCTATTCCTGTCTCAGCGCGGCGATGGGGTCGAGGCGCGCGGCGCGCGCCGCGGGATAGACACCAAAGACGATGCCGGTGCCGGCGCCGAGCGTGAGCGCGACACCGACCGACCAGAGCGTGACCGTGGCCGGGAGTGGCGTGAACTTGGCCACCAGCTGCGCAAGGGCCCAGCCCACCGACACGCCGGTCGCGCCGCCGAGCATGCTGAGAATCACGGTCTCGACGAGAAATTGCCGGCGGATATCGCGCTGCCTGGCGCCAATGGCCTTCCGAACGCCGATCTCCCGTGTCCGCTCGCTCACCGACATGAGCATGATGTTCATGATGACGATGCC
>DATAVM010000069.1:0-3310 GCA_036267775.1 Gemmatimonadales bacterium | reverse complement strand
GCGGTCAGTCGACTGAGCAGAGTTGCAGCTGAATCGAGAGACCCGGTTTCGATCTCGAGGCGAATGCGAGTGCTGGCGAGCGTGCTGGTCAAGTCCGCATGTCGCGCGGCCAGTGCACGGAGCTGTTGGAGTTCCTTGCCGACCGGAAGCCAGATGTACGGATACGGCGCGATCTGTTCAAGTGCGGTGGCAGCCCAACTGTCGCCACTGTCGGCGGCCAGGGTGTAGCGCAACGCACGCACGGCGGGTTCGCGCCATTCCTGCTCGCGATGCGTGAGGGCGGAGTCGAGGTCGGAGGTGGGCTGGGCAAGGGTGAACGCGACGCGGGCGAGCGTTCGGGCGGTGGGCAGGTCGGGGCGTTCCTGCGCCGCGTCAATGCTCAACGGACGTGCGATCGCCTCGAGTTGCTTGCGCGCGGCGGCGTCACCCTGCTCGACGCGGTGAATGAGCGTGCTGAGCGCGGCACTGTCGGGGCGTTGCGTTGGGGCGAAAATCGCAAAGACCAGAACTGACCAATGCATGCGGTACCTGCCAAGCATGGGATGCGGCCCGCCGGAACCTCACGCGTCCAAAGCAACTGCGCGGTGCACCGGAGCACAAGTCTGTCCGCCCCGATGGGCGTTGTTCCTCAGCGGCTGAGCAGCGCCGCTGGTTGGTACGCAAACGTATACACCTTGCGAACGTTGAGATACTCGGTTCGCGAATCGCCGCCGATGCTCGGCACGTCATTCGTCCATGCCTTGACCTCCGCCACCGCGCTGCCCGAGTCGACGTGCACGTTGATGATCATGAATACTGGCCACTCACGCGGCCTGCAGCCTTCTGCGCCGCACGACTCGTACGAGCGCAAGCGGTCCTCCGAAGGAATCTCGTGCGCGCCGGCGAATGGATCTCAAGTAGCGCCCACCGCGCCGGCATGATCAACGACGCTCACTCCGAGCGAATACTCCCCAGTGCCGCGGAACCTTCGGGCGCCAAGCGCACGATCGTAGCCGCCGCGGCTTGCCGCAGGATCGCCAACGGCAGGCCGATCAAGCCGGCGCCGCCGGGTCCGCCAGCATTGCGCGTTGGTGATCGTCCGTAAACACGAGCGACGCCGAGTTCATGCAATAGCGCAGTCCGGTTGGGTGGGGGCCATCGGGGAAGACGTGCCCCAGATGCGCGTCGCACCGGGCACAGAGAATCTCATCGCGCACCATGCCGTAGCTGCGATCGGAATGCGTGAGGACATTCTCGTCTGCCACCGGCTGAAAGAACGACGGCCAGCCGGTGCCCGAATGGAACTTGGCGCTCGACGCAAAGAGCGGCAGGCCACAACAGATGCAGGTGTAGACACCCTCGCGCCTGTTGTCGAGCAGTGTGCCGCAGAACGGCGCTTCGGTGCCTTTGCCCCGGGCGATCTGGTATTGCTCGGCGGTCAACAGCTGGCGCCACTCGGCGTCGGTCTTTTCGACCTTTGGCATGGTGATCGGGCCCACCAGATTGCCGGCATCGTCAAAGACCTTCACGCGAACATTCATCTCGTGCCTCGATTCGCTGCGGCCTGCCTGCGACCGGAATGGCTCCAGCCCGCCAAGCGCCGTCCAGGAGAATCTAGCAGATTTGAGCATGCGCATTCGCGTGGCCTTCGCCCTGGCTCTGACCGTGCCGCTCGCCGCCCCCGCCCAGCGCCCGACCGCGCTCCGGGCCGATTCCGCCGGGTTCACGCTGGCCGGCAAACCGTTCCAGATCATCTCCGGCGAGATGCACTATGCCCGGGTGCCGCGCGAGTACTGGCGCGACCGTCTGCGCAAGGCAAAGGCGATGGGCCTCAACACGATCTCGACCTACGTCTTCTGGAACTATCACGAGACCACCCCAGGCCATTTCGACTTTACCGGCCAGAAGGACATCGCGGAGTTCATCCGCACCGCTCAGCAGGAAGGGCTGCATGTGATTCTGCGGCCGGGGCCGTATGTCTGCGCGGAATGGGAGCTGGGCGGCTATCCCGCGTGGCTCCTGGCCGGCGACAGCATCACGCTGCGCAGCACTGATCCGCACTTTGTTGTCGCCGCGGCGCGCTGGCTCGATCGGCTGGGCAAGGAAGTCGTGCCGCTGCTCGCGAGCAACGGCGGGCCGATCATCGCGGTGCAGGTGGAGAACGAATACGGCTCGTTCGACAAGGACAAGCACTATCTCAACTGGCAGCGCGATGCGCTCTGGCACGCCGGCTTTCGCGACGTCTATCTCTATAGCGCCGACGGCGACGCGGAGCTCCCCAACGGCACGCTCCCCGATCTGCCGGCCGTCGTGAACTTTGGCGCCGGCGAAGCGCACAGCGCCTTTGCGCATCTCGCCGCATTTCGTCCCAATGCACCGCTGATGAGCGGCGAATACTGGGCGGGATGGTTTGATCAGTGGGGGAGTCCGCATCACACCACCAACACGGCGCAACAGGTGAACGAGTTCTCCTGGATGCTGGCGCAAGGCTATTCCGTCAACATCTATCTCTTTCACGGCGGGACCACGCCCGGCTTCATGAACGGTGCCAACATCGACAACGGCCACTATCACCCGCAGACATCCAGCTACGACTATGACGCGGCACTTGATGAGTCGGGCCGGCCAACACCCAAGTATTTCGCATTCCGCGACGCCATCATCAAGCACACCGGCGACTCGCTGCCGCCGGTTCCCCTGTCGGATTCGCTCATTGCCATTCCGTCCTTTGCGCTCACCGATGCGGCCTCGCTCTGGACCACGTTGCCGCGCCCGGTGCACGCCAGCGAACCCGAGAGCATGGAGAGTCTGGGCCAGTCCTATGGCTACGTGCTCTATCGCACGCAGGTGAACGGCCCGGCAAGCGGTCAACTCGTGATCCATGATGTGCGCGACTACGTCAGCATCTATCTGGATGGTGTGTTGCAGGGAACACTTGATCGGCGGCTCGCGCAGGACAGTCTCGCGCTCACGGTGCCGGCGACAGGCGCTCGGCTCGATCTGCTCGTGGAAAACACGGGCCGCGTGAACTATGGCAAGCCGCTGCTCGAGGAGATCAAGGGGATCAGCAAGCTGGTAACGCTGGCGGGCAAGGAGCTGGTGGGCTGGGACATGTTCACGCTGCCGATGTCGGTGACCCCATCGCCGCGATTCGCGGCGGAGCCGGTGAGCGGACCGGCGTTCTATCACGGCACGTTCACACTCGCCAAAGCCGGTGACAGCTGGCTCGATACGCGCGGGTGGGGAAAGGGAACGGTTTGGGTGAACGGCCACCAGCTTGGCCGCTTCTGGGACATCGGGCCACAGCAGACGCTGTACATGCCCGGGCCCT
>DATAVM010000068.1:0-22664 GCA_036267775.1 Gemmatimonadales bacterium | reverse complement strand
GAGGGAGTCATCGGCCTTGAGCAGCGCGGTGTACGATTCGGTTGAGCGTGCGTGGCAGATGTTGCGCACGCGGTCGGGGGCGTGGACGCGGTAGTCGATCTGGACGAAATTGCCGTAGCGATCAAGGGGGGCATTCTGGGCCGTGAGGGTACTGTACCCAAGAGTGCCAAGGCCCATCGCCAGGACTATAACGTGGCGTGCCCGGCAGCCGAAATGCGCGGCGTTGGTGACAATCGCAGCCACGTTGGATGAACGAAGTGAGCCCGAGGACACCCGTAAAGGATAGCACCGAGCGAAGTGCGTTGCCGCGCCGCATGGGCTGGCCGGATCGGCCGCGGTGGCACTGCTGGTGCTGGCGACCATCCGCGATCCGCGGTGGGGCATTGCCTACCTGCTGATCTTTGGACTCGGAACGGTGGTGGGGATGATGCTCATTACGTCGGCGATTGCCGCGCCGTTTGCGGTCGTCGGTTCGCGAGAGGTGCGGCTGCAGCGGGCGCTGCGCTTTGCGTCGGGGGCGTTGTCGCTGCTCCTTGGCTGCTGGGTGGCGTGGTGAATCGGGATTGTTGACGGACTGTTTACCGCGCATCCGCTGTGGACGCCGGAGTGAGGCTCCGGATTGCTTCATGGCCCGCCAGCTGTATGGACGTCGCCCGCGGTTGACACACCGCACTTGGCATGCCGCAGCGTCTCATTGAGTTCGGTTCCCGGCGCGGCCAGTTGGTCTGATTCCAGTCGAGGTTGCACGGATCCAGACGGCCCTCGGTAGTATGTGAGCGACCAACCCCATCGTCGCTCAGTGGGTGGATACATACCATGATTCCAGGCACCGGGCGACGGACGTAAGTACCGGGAAGCTCGATGGATCCTCGCCCATGAGATGCGGATGGTCAACGGGCCATGACTTCATCCTCCTCGGCGTGGCGCGGGCTGCCCAATGACATGCCATTCTCCCAGGTGACCACATGCGCACATACCTGAGCGCCGCCGCGACCGCGCTGTGCGGACTGGCTCCATGCGCAAACGCTCGCGCGCAGTCGCCCCCGGCTGGCTTGCCGGCCTCCAGGGTAAGTGCCGCGGCTTCCCTTATTGATCTCGCGGCTCGCGCGTCGCATATCAGCGCCGGCTCGTATCACATCGTGGTGGATAGCGCATTGGTCCGCCGGAGTCTCGCGCTGACGTCCGCAGAAATCAATGATCTCCGGGGCCGGCTAACGGCTGGCGAGGAGCTGGCGGATGCGGAAATGCCGAGCTGCGTTCGGGATCATCCGTGTGTCGCGCTGTTGGTGACCGAGTTCCGCGCCACGAAGGCCGGGACATTTCTGCTGCACGTCAAGTGGGCAGCCGTATCCGCGAATCAACGTTGCGCAGTGACCAGCGATAACACATTGTACGTTGCATTCACCAAGGCGGTGGCGAGGCAGGCTGGATATGCGTCCTTGAGCACCGTCGATTGTCCTCCAGGCCGGGTGCAGCTCAATTAGGCGGCGCCTGCTGATATGGCTATCCATCGCAGCCGCTGTGGCGATTGCCGGCTATCAGACGTTCGACCACTTTGACTCATGCATGGCGAACGCACGGCGTATTACTCGCTTATCTCTCGGCGGGAACGTCAGAGTGCTGTCCTGCAAGTCGAGTTGGGAGCAGGAGAGTATCATTCTCGGATTTGACTCGGCCGCCTTTGTGCAAGCCAGCAGGGAGGCGTCTCACGTCGTCATTGTCGTCAGTCAGCCGATGGTGTCCAAGTCCGACACCGTGAAATACACTCGCCTTGAGCAGGGGTCCGGACTTGCACTTTGGCCATTCACGCATGGTCACCCAGGATGGTACCTGCGTACAGAGACCAGGGCTGGCGGTGGGTCCATTGTCGTGTTGGATTCAGCATTGTTGCACGCGTACATGAACCAGTCGGATAACTAAACATGCGGTACACACAGCAGACTCGCCGATCAACGTTTACATGAAGGCCTGGATCAACGATGCGTCGAACGGCCAATCGTTTCGCATACATTATCCATGAACCGCTCATCCGCGATCTGGCTCGGCGCCGCACTTGTGATAGCCGCCGGCGCAGCCTGGACGGTGAATCGCGTGTTCGTGTCGTGTGTCTGGGCGGCGCGGGACATTTCGCACCTGTCGCTCCGAGGGTCAGTGCGCACACTGTCCTGCGACAGGGATTTGTGGGACGCATCGAAGATTGTTCTGAGGCTTGACTCAGGGGGATTTGTCCGGACCTCCGAGGAAGCCAGGCGTCTGGGGTTCAAGCGGACCGACTCGTTGACGGCGAACGACGCCGGATCCCCGCTTCTCGCGCCTTATATCGGTAAGGCCGGATGGTACATGTCGACCGTCGGCCAGAACTCGAACGGCGGGTTCACCATCGTCGTGCTCGACTCCGCAAGTCGGACGCTGCAGGTGACCCACCATCCCAGCTGAGATCGTCAAGCGGTGAGAATCAACTCCGGCACGCGCTCCAGCACCCGCCCCTCACTCGTAAACACCCGCAACCGCCGCGCACTCCGGTACAACTCATCCGCCACACGCGGCAATCCCAATTGCCCCGCGCGCCCGGCATCCGTCAGCCGTTCGATCGCGCCATCGCGTGTGCGCAACGCGAGATCCACACTCAGCATCGACTCGCGCGCCGGAAAGTCGATCAACACCTCTCCCGGTGCCAGCCCAAGCTCCGCGGCGAGCGCATCCTCGCGCTCCGCCAGCCGCGCCGGGTCGCTCGCAATCCACGCCGGCAGTTCTGGCACATCCGTCGCCGGCAAGTCGAGCGCACGCTTGTAGAGCCGCCGCTCCTGCAGCGCACGCGCAAGGCCGGTCGAGTCCCGCTCCAGCAGCAGCGTGCTCAAGGCACCGTCCGTCGCGGTTGCCACGGCCGCGGGATCGAGATTTCCCGCCGTCACCGCGGTCCGTACCGCGCGCTTGAACATGCACGTGGCCGACCGCACCGCATGATGCCAATACACGTTGCGATACATCTGGTACTTGGCAAAGAGGAGCGACTCGAGCGCACTTGTCCCCTTTTCGTTGAGCCCGACCTCGCACGCGCCGACGCCATCTTCTACCAGCGTCAGGGACGCCAGCAGGCGATCGACGTCCACCACGCCATACGGCACGCCACACATCCGCGCATCGCGACTGAGATAATCGATCTTGTCCAGGTCGAGCGAGCCCGACACCAGGCCCGCCAGCGGCGAGTCGCTCTGCCCCTGTATCAGTGCGGCAATGCGGTCGATAAGAGCATCGCCGCCGAGTGAGCGGAGCACGTCCCCCAGCGCACCCTCACGCAACCGCGCGGCACCCAGCGCCTCGTGGCCTGGAAAGCCCGCTTCTTCGAGCGCATGAGAGAATGGGTAGTGGCCAATGTCGTGCAGCAGCGCCGCGAGTCGCACCGCGAGCTGCTCCGACTCCGGAATGCCGTCCAGATCGCGCTCGGCCAGCGTCGCCAGCGCACGCCGCGCCAGATGGTACGCACCGAGAGCGTGCTCAAAGCGCGAGTGCGTCGCGCCAGGATACACGAGAAAGGCGTGGCCCAGCTGGCGCACATAGCGCAGACGCTGAAACGCCGCGGTGTCCATGGCGCACACCGCGGCGGGTTCCAGGCGAATGTTGTCCCAGAGCGGGTCGCGAACGATCTCGAAGCCGCGGGACTGTCCGGGCATCAAGCCGTTTCAGGCTCCAACCGCCAGTGCTCATCGCTGCGCCACAATGCAGACAGGATGAGCTCGCGCATCAGCATGAATTCCTGCGGCAGCCGGTCGTAGAGCTTCTCGAAGAGTTCGCGATGCGACAGCAACTCGAGTTTCCACTGTTCGCGATCGACACTCATCAGCTTGAGGAAAGTCTCCTTGGGGAAGTCGAGCCCTTCCCAGCGGAGATCTTCATACCGCGGCATCCAGCCGATGGGGCTCTCGATCCCCGCCGCCCGGCCATGCACGCGACCCACCACCCATTCCAGCACGCGCATGTTCTGGCTGTAGCCCGGCCAGATGAACTTGCCGTTGGCGTCCTTGCGGAACCAGTTGACACAGAAGATGCGCGGCGGCTCGCTCAGCCCGCGGCCCATCTGCAGCCAGTGATTGAAATAGTCGCCCATGTGATAGCCGCAGAACGGCAGCATCGCGAAGGGATCGCGCCGTACCGTGCCCACCGCACCGGTTGCAGCCGCGGTGGTCTCCGAGCCAATGGTGGCGCCAAGGTAGACGCCAAAGTTCCAGTTGAACGCCTGATACACGAGCGGCACCGTGCTCGCGCGACGGCCGCCGTAGATGAAGGCCGAAATCGGCACGCCGGCCGGATCTTCCCATGCACTGTCGATCACTGGGCACTGCGACGTCGGCGCGGTGAAGCGTGAATTCGGATGCGCTGCCGGTGTCTTGCTCTCCGGCGTCCACGGCTTGCCGTGCCAATCGGTCAACTTGGCGGGCGGTTCCTTGGTGAGTCCTTCCCACCACACGTCGCCATCTTCGGTCAGCGCGACATTGGTGAAGATCACGTTCTGCTTGATCGATGCGATGGCGTTTGGATTGGTGTCTTCCGATGTGCCGGGTGCGACGCCAAAGAAGCCCGCCTCAGGATTGATCGCCCGGAGCCTGCCATCCGGCCCGGGACGGATCCACGCAATGTCGTCGCCGACCGTCGTGACCTTCCAGCCGTTGTAGCCCTTGGGCGGCACCAGCATCGCGAAGTTCGTCTTGCCGCAGGCACTTGGAAAGCCGGCCGCAACGTACGTTTTCTCGCCCTTCGGATCCTGCACGCCGAGAATCAGCGTATGCTCCGCCATCCAGCCTTCATCGCGGCCCATGGCCGATGCGATGCGGAGCGCAAAGCACTTCTTGCCCAGGAGCGCGTTGCCGCCGTAGCCGGAGCCGTACGACCAGATCTGGCGATCTTCCGGGAAGTGCACGATGTACTTCTGCTCGGGATTGCACGGCCACTTCACATCCGCTTCACCCTTGGCAAGCGGCTTGCCCACGGAATGGACGCACGGCACAAAATCGTTCTCGCCGAGTGCTTCGACCACCTTGCGGCCCATGCGCGTCATGATGCGCATGTTGACGGCGACATACGGTGAGTCAGAAAGTTCGACGCCAATGTGCGAAAGCGGCGAGCCGATCGGGCCCATCGAGAACGGCACCACATACATCGTGCGTCCGCGCATCGCACCGGCAAAGAGACCCTGCAGTGTTTCGCGCATTTCCCTGGGATCGACCCAGTTGTTGGTCGGCCCGGCGTCCTGCTTGCGGGCGCTGCAGATGAAGGTGCGGTCCTCCACGCGCGCAACGTCGCCTGGATCGGAAAGGGCCAGATACGAGTTGGGGCGCTTGGCGGGATTGAGGCGGATGAAAGTGCCGCTCTGCACCATCGTCTCACAGAGCGCATCGTATTCCGCCTGCGAGCCGTCGCACCAGTGAATGGCGTCGGGCTGGGTGAGTTCCGCGATTTCCTTGACCCAGGCGACAAGACGAGGATGCCGCACCCAGGCGGGGGCGGTCGAGGCAGGCTTGGTGCTGGTGGCAGTCATCGGTTCTCCATCAGGAACGGGCGCGCGCCGGCAGCATACGCCGGCACGGCGCGAAAAATGGCGGCAGCGTGCACCGGGGGCAAATCCGTGGCATTACCTCAGCGACGTCCCACCGGCACGAGCGACGCGCTGACATGGTAGACGACCTCAGCGGTCTGCCGGTCCCGCGAGCTCAACGTGTCGATCACCGGCTGCGCGAACATCACGTCGGCGATGCTGGTGGAATGCGCCAGAATGCCGATGGCATGTCCCATCTCGTGCGTCATCGCGATGCCGTAGCACGGCTCGAGTCCGGTCGTCGTGCCGTTCGCCCATACATACACGTGCACCGGCAATTGTAATGTGAGCGGCGCCGCAGTGCCGGTGTCGAGATCGGTCTCGCCGGAACACTCGCCGGCACGCGCGGCGAGGCCGGTCATCTCCGGTGAGATGACGTTCTGCACGATGATGTCGGCCTGATTGGAATCGGCGACCATCGTGGTGGTGAACTCGCCGTAGAGAAAGACACTCTGCCAGCGCGCCAGCGCGTTCGCCAGGTCCGGCACCAGCGCATCGTCCGATGCGATCCACACGCGTACGGGCAGCGAGCTGCGCGGCCAGTGGAAGGTGAGCGTGTCGTTCACACCGTTCTTGGAGACCACGTCCGCAAAAGCGTAGAAGTCGTCGCGCTGCGGGAAGACGAGCTGGCTGCAGCCTGTCGCCAGCACGACTGCCACCAGGAAGAGGCGCCGCATCAGAAGGTCCTCTCCACGCCCAGCATCAGGCCCAGGCGATTGATCGACTGCGTCGATGCGAACGCGTGAGACACGAGTGCGGGAGTGGTGAATTCGTGATAGTCGTAGCGCGCCGTGGCCACAAGATTGATCCGCTCGGCCAACGGATGCTCCCATGTGACACCCAGCGCGGCAACCCAGAAACTTGCGGATCCGTCGTTGAAGATTCCCGTCGACGGTGATGCCTGCTCGATGATGCGGCCGCCGCCCAGTTGCCACCGCAGTCCATGCGAAATCGGGCCGTCGAGAAATGCGGTCGCGGCGATGCGCGAGAGATGACCGAGATCGGCGGTCGTACTGCCTTCGCTGTAGTCGAGTGCGGCGCGACTGTACTGGAGTTCAGCGTCGATACGGTAGCCCGCGCCCGTGGGAAGCCATGCACCGAGCGCGACCAGCGGCGCGGCCGACGCGGCCACCGCAATGTCGTCGCCACCCGACACGACGACGTCGGTGACGAGTGTGGTGCGCGTCGTGGCGCCCGCGCTCACGCGTACCGTGAGTTGCGCGCTCGCGGATGTTGCAAGCGCCGCCAGCAACGCGAGTGCGCCGGTCCATGACCACACGCATCGTGCGCTCGTGGACGTCAAAGCGCCGCCCTCATCTCGCGCAGCATCGCCAGCATTCTGCGGTCATTGGACACCTCGTCGTCGTCGCCCTTGGGCGTCTCGAGCACTTTGGGGATGCCGGCAAATCGCGCGTCGTTGATGATGCGCCGGAAGGGTTCGGGGCCGAGGGAGCCTTCGCCCAGCAGCTCGTGGCGATCACGGCGCGAACTGAACGGTGTCTTGGAATCGTTCAGGTGCAGACATTTGAGCAGTGAGAGGCCGATAACGGCGTCCCACTGGCGCCACACTCCGTCGTAGTCGCCCACCAGGTCGTAACCGGCGCTATAGAGATGGCAGGTGTCGGCGCAGAATGCGACCCGTTCCCGCAAGTCCTCGGGGATCAGATTGCGCAGATCCCGCAGTTCCTCAAAGGTACGGCCCAGAACGGTCCCACTCCCGGCCGTACACTCCAGGAAGATGTTCACGCGTCCCGGGACCGCCCGCAAGGCCTCGGCGATCCCTGCCGCATTGCGCGCGAGCCCCGCGTCGTGGTCATCGATGAAGTTGCCGGGGTGAGAGACGACGCCGTCGAGCTCGAGCGCCTCGCACCGGGCCAGTTCGCCAGTAAAGGCAGCGATCGACCTGGCCCGGAGGGTGGGGTCGGGTGAGGCGAGGTTGATCAGGTATGAATCGTGCGACACTACGGAGGCGACCGGATCGGCGTCCCGGGCCGCCAGGAACGCGGCTGCAGTCTCGGACGTCACCACCGGCTCCCGCCACATGTTGGGGGTCTTGGTAAAGATCTGGATTGCTGTGGCTCCAATGGCCGCCCCGCGGCCCGGTGCCGTGGCGGGCCCGCCGGCCGTTGATACGTGCGCGCCCAGAAGCTCACGCGGGGTATCAGCTCCCTGCGCCTTCTTTTCCTGACGAGGTTGAGTGCCAGACGTCTTGCGCATCGATTCCTCTCCGTCGGCCTCCCGGGCCCCCAAGGGTACCCGGACGCCCCGACCGTTGGTGGTGCTCTTTGGCGATCACGCCGGACGCCCGGCCGGACTCGAGCGCGACCTGCTCCGGGCCGGCTTTCATGTGGCCGAAGCCGACGACGCCGACCAGCTCCCCGCGCGGGCGTCCCTCGTTGTTGCAACTTGCACCAGTCTTGCCGACGACTGCCGCCAGCTGAGCGCTGCCTTTGCCGCGGCCCGCTCGACCGGTGCGCCGGTGGTGGTCCTTGCCGGCAGCGGTGATCCCGAAGACCTGATTCGCGCGGCCGAAGCCGGAGCCGACGAGACCATTCTACTGCCGACCGATCCCACTGTCCTGATCGCCCGGCTGCGCGCCCGGCTGGTCGCTCCAAGGACCGCGGTGCATGGTCCGGCCAGCAGTGACTTGAAACTATTCGAGGTGGTGCAGGAAGTGGCCACCGAGCTCCATCGCGATGAGATGCTCCACGCCCTGGTTCGTTCGCTCTCCCAGGCGCTCGACATCCGCTCGGTGAGCTGTCTGCTGCACTCTGAAGGTGCGATGACCGGCCGCCTCGTCGCGGCCACCGACGCTCCCAAGGTCCGCGACGCGGATGTCGACCTGGACCGCTGGCCCGAGGCGATCGCCGCCATGAACGCGGCCGAGACGCTGTTCATTCGCGACGTAGGCACCAACGCGCTCTTCAATAGTCCGCCGCCGGGACGTCCCGCGGTCTCGCTTCCGCCCGCGGATCTCGAAAGCACCGCAGCCATTCCGCTGCAACCCCTCGGCCGCTCCCTCGGCACGCTCGTGCTGCGTACCCGCCGCGGCGAACCGGCGATCACACCGGGGCATGTGTCGTTCGCGGAGCTGGCGGTGCTCGCCACGTCGCGGCTGCTCGAGACCGACGACAAGCGCGGCGCGATTTCCCGCCGGCAAGCGCTGGCAGCGCACGTCGATCCCCTCACCGGTTGCGGCACCCTCGACGCGCTCGATCGCCGCATTCGCGAAGAGTTCGAGCGCGCGCGCCGCTACGACGTGACCTTTGCGCTTGTGCTGCTCGATGTCGACGGAATGCGCGTGATCAACGAACGCCTTGGCCGGGACGGCGGGCATCGCGTGCTTGCCGACCTGGGCCGGCTGCTGCAGCGTGAACTCCGCGCGCCTGACTTTGTCGCCCGGTATGGCGGCGAAGAATTCCTGCTGCTGCTGCCGGAGACCGATCTTGAAGGCGCGCGCCTTACGGTGCACCGCATTCGCGAGCGGCTCGGTCCCGCGGGTCTTGGCGAGCTGCACCTGGGTGTGCGCTGCCGGCTCACCGCCGGTGTCGCGACCTATCCGCATCCCGGTGTGCACAAACCCGAAGATCTTTTTGCGATGGTGGAAGCCGCGATGCTGGTAGGGAAGAGCCAGGACGTGGAGCGCATCGGCAGCGCGGCCTGAACCGCCGGCGCGCCGGTTGCTGGTGCGCTCGGTGTCTGCGTGCTAGTTGTCGGTGCGCCGTTTGAGCCAGATTGCAGGATCGAGCGCGATGGAGTTCTCGCCGCGGATTTCAAAGTAGAGATGCGGCTGCCCTTCTTCTGAATTCGCACCGCCCACCGTTCCCACCACCGTGCCCTTCGCAATCACCTGGCCCTGCTTGACCGCGGCCGACTGCAGCTGCATGTACAGCGACCAGTAGCCGTTGTTGTGCCGGAGCATGACGCTCAGGCCGTACGTTCCCACCCGCTGCACGCTTTCCACCGTGCCGGACTCGACGGCTTTTACCGGCGTGCCCGTGGGGGCCGCGATCGCGATGCCGTTGTGCCGGATCACGCCGCCGGTCTTGAGCTCCTGTGGCCCGAACTGGTAGAGAATGCTGCCGTCCACCGGCCAGTCGAGCTTGCCCAGGTCGGCGGTCGTGAGCGATCCGGTCACGCCAGCGTCGGCAGGCCGCGCGCCGCGGCCCGGTGCAGGGCGCGCTTTCTCGATGCTCGCGATCACGCTGGTGATCTGCGCTTCGTTGCGCTCCATGTTGGTGAGGCGCTGCTTGTTCTGCACGGCACTGCGCTGCAGCGCGGCCAGCGTCGATTGCCCCTCCGCCGCGAGCTGCGCGTAGTTCTGCATTTCCACTTCGCGCTCCTGCCGGGTGTCGTCGAGCTCGCTGCGATAGCCCAGCAATTGATTGCGCTTCTGCTGCACGGTGTTCGCGAGATGCGTGACGTCGTCGACCAGAGTGCGGTCCTGGCGCGACGTGAGATAGAGATACTTGTAGCGCGTCAGCAGATCGCCGAAGGATTCGGCCGTCAGCAGCACCTGAAAGGTGTAAAGCGGACCACGCTTGTAGATGTCGCTGAGCCGGCGCTCGAGCACGGCGCGTCGCTCGGCGAGATTGTCCTGCGACAGCGTCAGCTCGGCCGCGGATTGTTCCAGCTGCGAGCTGATACCGCTGATCTGGCGTTCGATTTCATTGACGAGCTGGCTGGTGGCGTCGCGCCGCCGCTCCCAGTTGTTGAGCGCGGCACCGGCGTCGCTCACGCGGCCTTCGATATTGCGTTGCGCCCGTTCGAGCGAATCGCGCTGCAGTCGAATTTCTTCCAGCCGGCGGCGTGACTGAATCAGCGACGTGTCCTGCTGTGCCGACAGCGGCAACGCCGCCAGGACACTGAGCACCGCCCAGAGTGCCAGCCACAGCCTAGACATGCTTCAGGTGCCGTCCCACGCTGAAGAGCGAACCGCCAAAGCCGATGGCGATACCGAACAGCAGCAGCAGCAACACCTCGCCCACGTTGAAGAACTGCAGGCCGAGGCCCAGGCCGATCCCCTCAGCGCGGAACGCTGCGTAGACGGCGCCGCACAGCAGTGCCGCCGCGATCCCGCCGAGGAGTCCCTTGATCGCACCTTCGAGCAGAAAGGGTCCGCGGATGAACCAGTCGGTGGCACCGACGAGCCGCATGATGTGAATCTCGCGGGCGCGCTGCAGCACGGTGATCCGGATCGTGACGCCGATGATCACGACGGACACCAGCGCGAACGCGAGTCCGATGGCGAGCCCCACGAGGCCCGCAATGTTGCGCAGCGAGTCCAGGCGGCGCACCCATTCGTCGCCGTACTTCACATCATCGACAAAGTCGAAGCCCTTGAGCCGGTCCGCAACCGTGCCGGCGTGCGCAGCGTCGCGGAACGGCGGCTTGAGCGACACCTCGATCGAGGGCGGCAGGGGATTCACTTCGAGATCCTGGTACACGTCCTTGAACTCGACCAGCTCCCGCTTGGCGCGTGCCAGCGCGTCTTCGGCCGAGACATACTGAACGCTCAGCACTTCCGGGAACGCGTTGATGTCCTGCAGCGCCGGCGTGATCTCCTGTGTCTCCGTGCCGCGCTTGATGAACGCGACCACCTGCACGCGCTCGGCCATGTCGGCCATGGCGCTGCGGAGATTGAGGATCACGAGGCCAAAGAGGCCGGTGACAAAGAGTGCAAAGGCGATCGTGGTGATGGAGAGCGCCGAGAGCGTGCGCGTGCGACGGAAAGAGAGGAGCGCTTCGCGGGTGACCAGATTCACCAGGTCTCCCGGGCGTCGGCGGTGGAGTCGAACACCAGCTTGCCGTCGCGCATCTCGAGCGTGCGCTTGGCGGCGTGGCGGACCAGGTCGAGATCGTGCGTGGCCATCACGACCACGGTCCCTGTTTCGTTGATGTCGCAGAGGAGCTGGAAGACGCCCCGGGTGGCGCGTTCGTCGAGGTTCCCGGTCGGCTCGTCGGCCAGCAGTACCGGCGGATCGTTGACCAATGCCCGTGCGATGGCCACGCGCTGCTGTTCGCCGCCCGAGATCTCGCGCGGAAACGCATCCGCCTTGGCGGCCAGGCCCACCTGCTCGAGGACACGCTTGACCCGCGCCGGAATGACGTCGGTGCGCGCGCCGGTGACCTCGAGCGCAAACGCGACATTCTCCGCCGCCGTGCGGTCCTCGAGCAGCCGGAAGTCCTGAAAGACGACACCGACCCGGCGCCTGAGTCGCGGGATCTCATCGCGGGCCAGCGCCCCGATGCCAAAGCCCGAAACCCGTACATCGCCCGATGTCGGCCGTTCTTCGCCGTACATTAGTTTGAGGAGCGTGGTCTTGCCCGCACCGGAATGTCCAGTGAGGAAGACAAATTCCCCGCGCCCGACGTGAAAAGAGACCTCTTCCAGCGCGGGGTCGCTGCCGGTGGGATACCGCTTGGATACCTTGGTGAAGCGGATCACGCCTGCAAGATACACAATGCCGGCCGCATATACTTGGCGGTCCTCAGCGGTTCACCCGAACAGGAGAGATGTGGAATGCGTGCGAGACTATTGCTGTGCGCGGTCGTGCCGCTGCTCTGGGCAGGAACCCTCTCGGCGCAAGGCCGCGGCGGTGGTGGTGGTGGCGGCGGAGGGGGTGCCGCTGGCGCCCGCGGCGGTGGCACTGGGGCTGGTGGGCAATCAGTGGGTGTCGTGCCGACGGAAAAGGTATCGACCACCCAGCACACCGTGACGATTGGCGGCAAGCAGATCGCCTACACCGCCCGCGCCGGCACCATGGTGCTCAAGGGCGCCGATGGCAAGGCCCGCGCGTCGGTCTTCTACATCTCCTACACCCGCGACGGTATGGACGCGGCCACGCGCCCGGTCACCTTCTTCTATAACGGTGGCCCCGGCTCGGCGTCGATCTGGCTGCACATGGGCGTGATGGGTCCCAAGCGCGCCGAGATGGCGCCCGGCGGGATGCAGCCGGCGCCGCCGTATCATCTGGTCGACAACACCGATTCCCCGCTCGACGTGACCGACCTTGTCGAGATCGATGCCGTCATGACCGGCTATTCGCGTCCGGCGGAGGGCGTGGAAGCGTCGCAGTTCACCGGCGCGCAGCAGGACATCCAGACGTTCGGCGAATTCATTCGCGATTATCTCGACAAGTACGAGCGCTGGTCGTCGCCCAAGTACCTGTTTGGCGAGAGCTATGGCACCTTCCGCTCCGCCGGCCTCTCGGCCGAGCTCGAGAGCAATCAGGGCATCGAACTCAACGGCATCATGCTGCTCGGTACGGTGCTCGACTTCCAGTACATCTCGCAGTCGACTGACAACGACATCGGCTACGCGACGTTCCTGCCGACCTACACGGCCACGGCGTGGTATCACAAGAAGTTGCCGGCCGACCTGCAGAGCCAGAGTCTCGAGAAGGTGGTCGCTGACTCACGCACGTACGCTTTTGGCGACTACCTCACGGCCCTCGCCAAGGGGAACAAGCTGACCGACGCCGAACGGACCGCGGTGGCACAGCGGCTGGCGCGGCTCACCGGCGTCTCCGAGCAATACGTGCTCAACAGCAATCTCCGCATCAACGCCGATCCGTATCGCACGGAACTGCTGCGCAGCACGCGCCAGACGGTCGGCCGCTACGACAGCCGGCTCATCGGCATCAACGGCGATGCAACGAGCACGCGTCAGGACTACGATCCGTCCGATGTGGCGCCGACCGGCCCGTTCATGGAATCGTTCATGCAATACCTGCACACCGATCTCGATTATCAGACGGACATGCAGTACTACCTGGGCGGTCACACCGGCCGTTGGGACTACAGCAACTTTGAGAACCGGTACGCGAATGAGACCGACGCGCTCCGTTCCACGATGGCGCGCAATCCGTCGCTCAAGGTGATGGTCGCCGCCGGTTACTACGACATGGCGACGCCGTTCGGCAACGCCGAGTACAACTTTGCCCACCTGGGTTTTGACAAGACGTACACCGATCGGGTGCAGTTCCACTATTACCCGGCCGGGCACATGGTCTACACCAACCCCGATGCGCTCAAGATGCTCAAGAAGGATGTCGCCGACTTCATCACGTCGACCGAACATCCAGGCAACGCGACGCCGTAGGAGAGGTGAGGCTCATCTGCTCAGCCAGTACGACAGCTTGACCAGAAACGTGTTGTCCGCCGGCAGATGAAAGAGATCCCGGAAATCTCCGCTCACGCCGTTCGGGCCGGCTTGGGGAATGAATCCCGAGCGGCCCTGCGTCCAGACCACAAAGAGTGTCGAGCCGGGCCGGTATTCCCAGCGCACCACGAAGTTCGAATTGAACTGTTTGGAGTCGACGCCGCCGAGGTTGTTGGTGAGTGAGGTATCGGCGTACGGCTGGTAGCGTGCGTCGTAGGCGGCGGCTCCCGGGTTGGCGAGCTCGCGCAGATTGGAGAACGTGCCGCGGCTGACGAATGGCTGCAGATACCACTGCACCGACAGCGACGGTGTAAACGTGTAGCCCAGGTTGCCCGTCAGCGACACGGTCGTCTGATCCAGATGCGCAAAGGTGTAATGTTGCGTGGCGCCGGTGATGAAATTGCCGTACCACTGATTGTCCGCGATGTTGCGGCTGACGTTGGCGCCCACGGTCGCGGTGATCCGGGTGGATGCGTTGAGCGTCAGTTGCGGGCCCAGCGTCAGCGACGAATTCCGTCCCTCGCTCGACTCGAAATAGTTGCCGGCCAGTGACGGGATGATCCGGTGGCGATCATCGCCCTGGATCTGGAACCACGGCGCGATATACGGATCCTGCCGCACCGCCGGGCCGCCGCGCGCGCAACGGTCGCACCAGGTGGAACCGAGCTGGCCGAGTGTGCCGCCCGCGTGCAGCCACCAGCGATTGGCGAGCTGCATGTGGATGTTGGTGTTGGCGGCCGCTTCGGTCGGGAGTCCCGCGTCCGACCAGTACTGCCACCAGTTGAAATTCCATCGCAGCGACAGATAGATCTTGTTGGGCCGGTTGAACGTCAGGCCGGCCCAGTTGTTCCAGCTCTGCTGATCGGCCTGGAGCAGAAAACCCACATCGTTGATTTCAAAGCCCGGTGAGCGGCGCAGATAGCTGGTCTCGAACTGCAGGCGCGCGCCGGAGATCTTGCCAAAGTGGATCTCTTCCGCATCGCCGTCGAGCGACGTGCGCGTCGAGTCGAACACCAGCGGGCCGTCGGGGCGCTGATAGAGGTGCACCGCGTCGAGCTGCGTCGCCGCGATGGCGGCGGCGCTGCCGTCCACATGGGACGCATCGAGCGTGGCCGATATCTGATAGCGGCGCCCGAGAAACTGCCGCCGGAACTCAAAGGCGCCGCTGTAGGCGTCGCGATGCAATACCGGACTGGTGAACGCATCGAGATCGCGATTGACGCCGGTAAAGATCAATCCGACGCCGCCGGCTCCTGCGTCAAAGTCCTGCGTCGCCCGCAACACCGCATAGTTGGTGGTCGGCTCGATCGTCGCGTCGTTGACGCCCGACTCGCGCGACGTCACGGCGTCGATCACACCGATCGACAGCCCGCTTGCGAGTTGGCCGGTGAGCTTGGCGGCACCCAGGATCGCCGTCGCCGTCGGTGAGGACGCATCACCATACTGGTCCGCCAGCTCGGGCGCGCGACCGATTCGCCGCGAGTAGAAGAGCTCCTCGCTGTTGCAGTTGACGGCGCTGCAATTGACGTTGAACTGGAAGAGCCCGCTGCCTTCGGTAAAGAACGGCCGCTGCTCCGGAAAGAACGTCTCGAACGCGCTCAGATTGAGCACCGCGGGATCGGCTTCGACCTGGCCAAAATCGGGATTCACCGTGCCGGTGACCGTCATGTTCGACGCGACACCGACCTTGAAGTCGGCACCGGCCGACAACTGCTGGCTTCGCGCGGCTCCCGACGGCGCCAGCACGTTCTTGGTAACCATGTACGGGGCCACCTCCACGTGCCGCGGCTCCGCCAGGCTGTCGAGCCCGCGCAATTCCCCGAACTGCGATACCAGTCCGGGTCGCGACACGCGATAGAGCGGCCAGCTCGACTGTTCCGTGGTCCGCTCCACCGTCCGCCAGATGGAAATGCCGAAGGTATTGCTCGACGACACGGCATAGCGCATCTGCGTCAGCGGAAAGCGGAACTCCGCCGTCCACCCAAGCGAGTCCACTCGCGTGGCGACATCCCAGATGCCGTCCCACGCGATGTCTTCATTGCCATCCTGCGAAATAGCATAGTCGGTCTTGACGCCGACCGGGTTGACGTCGAACTCATAGCCGCTGCGACGGTCGTGATAGGAATCGAGCATTATCGCAATGACATCGGACGGAGTCTGCGCGTCGCGTCGTGCGAGAAGACCGACGATGCTGTCAGGGTGCGGATCGAACGCGCGCACAAAGACATAGATGTAATGCGCATCATAGGCGACTTTGGCTTCGGTCCGGAACTTGGGGTCACCATCCTCCCTGGGCCGCACTACCCGGAACGGACCGACCGGAACCGCTCGACGCCAGACTTCATCGTTGTCGCGCCCATCGATCACCGGCGGCGTCTGGGCCCGCACCGCGACGACCCCGAGAATGACCGGAGGCGTGCGCGGCGTCGTCTGCGCGTGTTGCGCATGTGCAACGTGAGGCGCCGTCGCGAACAGTCCCGCGGTCAGCAGCAGTGTCCGTAGCGATGTCGTCTCACGCAGCATGATCGGCCGTTCGTTCAGGTGACTTGTTTGTGTTGGACGCCGCAATCGGGAAAACCGTTGCCACCTGTAACGGATCACGGAAAGGGGCGCGGCATGGGCCACGGCCACGGATCGGGGCCGTGATGGCCACCGAGCGCACGGGTGACCGCAAGACGCACCGTCGCGTCCCTGGATTCCAGCAGATCGGCGAGCTGTTCCGGCGTTGCACTCGAGTGCACCAGTGCGCGCACCTCTGCCCGCGCTGCCTCGGCGTCGTGTTCGCGGCTGAGCGCGGCGCGCAACGCCGGGATGGCGGCAGCATCGCCCTCTTCCGAGATCGCCCAAGCCGCGACCGTGCGCACGTCGCTGGAACTGTCGTTCACGGCGGCAATCAACGCACGAGGGGCGGGGGTGACCCCCAGCTGGCCCAGAGCCCATGCGATGGTGCGCCGCGTGCGTGTGTCGTGTTCCGATCCCAGCGCCTTGGCGAGGCCGTCGGCCGCGTCGTGATCGCCGATGCTGCCGAGCGCCCAAGCGCACATCTCCCGGACCCCGTTGTCTTGATCGGTTGCGAGTGCTGCCACCAACGCGGTCCCGGCAGTCTGCGCTTCGCGGTTGCCGAGCGCCCATGCCGCTGCGCGTCGCACCGCGGCAACGTCATCGATCTTGAGCCGGCGGATGAGTGCGTCTGTCGCGTCGACCGAATCGAGACGCCCGACTGCACCGACCGCTGCTTGTCGCACAAGTGGAACGCGGTCGTTGAACAGTGCGGCGAGCGCGCTGGCCGCGCTGTTGACTTCCATCAGGCCGAGGCCCCAGGCGGCGTTCGCGCGCACGCCGCCGGACGCATCGCGCAGCGAGGTGGTGAGCAGCGGGGCCGCGTCATCGTCGCCGAGCATCCCGAGGGTGGCGGTGACGGCTTGGCGCGTGAGCGTGTCGGGAGCGCTGAGACGCTGGCGCAGTCCGTCGATCACCGCGGGCTGATCATCCTGGGCCAGGAGGGTGACCGACACCTCGCGGACGCAGCCATCGGCGCTCGCGAGATTGTCGAGCAGCAGGTTCCGATCGCTCGCCGAGAGTGAGTCGGCGCGTTCATCGCGGGAGTCTGCCGGTCCCAGCGGCATCATGGGGGCCGCAAGGCCGCCGCCGTTGCGGATCGATCGTGCCGCGAGGCGGCAGAGGAGTGGCGCTGCACCGTGCGCGGCGTCGAGCAGTGCGGCCACGTCGGGCACGTTGATCCATCGGGGTGCGCGCACATGCACGTGCACGGTGACATGCACCGCCGGCATTGCGCGGCCCGAGCCCGCCTGCATCACGGCAACGAGCGCGCCCGCCGCCATCACGATTCGCATACGACCTCCACTGGTGAAATGCTGGTTTTTCAGCATAGTGAGATGCACCACTGCGCGCCGAGTAGAGCTCGGCGCGCCCGCCATGAAACGTCTATTCGGGGAGGGGGCGCGGCCGCGGCCAGGGCCACGGCCACGGCGAGCTGGCTTCGCCTCCTGCCAGGGCGCGGGCAGCCATCTGCCGCAGTTCCGCGTCGGGCGAGCGCAGCCACTCCACCATCTTCTCCGGATCTTCGCCGGAGCTGAGCAGCGCCCGCATCATGGCCTTCTGGTTGTCGGCCGACGTCTCCTTGTGCAGCGCACCGCGCAAGGCGGGGAGTGCGGCAGAGTCGCCAATCTGGAGCGCTGCCCACGCGGCCTTGAGCCGTACATCCGCATTGACGTCGGTCAGCGCGCTGAGGACGGCGCGCGGCACATGCTTGAGATCCAGTTGCCCCAGCGCCCATGCCGCGGTGCCCCGCACGTCGGCGTCGGCATCGTCAGTGAGTGCTGCTTCCATGGCTGGTACCGCGCTTGCTGTGCCGTGCGAACCGAGCGCCCAGAGGGCTGTCTCCCGCACCGGAGCGCTGGCGTCGCTGCGTGCAGCATGTGCCAACGCGTTGTTGCTGGCGGCGTCGTCGACACTCTCCAGTGCCCACGCCGCCATTTCACGCACGTCACTGTCGGCGTCGTGCGCCAGTGCGGTGATCAGCGCGCTGGTGGCTGCTGGCGAGGCGTCGAACTGATGGAGTCCCCACGCCGCGGTGCGGCGCACATCGCCGTTGTTGTCGTGGGCCAGCATGTCGCTGAGCAACGCGACGCGGTGCACGCTGTCCGCAGCGGTGCGCACCGGCTCGCTTGCGCGGTCGGCGATGTCGCTCGCCGAGTGCGCGAGCGGATACGGTGACGTGCCATCGGTCGATGCGGACGTGCGCGGCGGAAGAATCGGCGCGAGCGGCGTGGTCGGTGCCGAGGCCAGCGGCGCTGGTGCCTGCGCCGGTGCGGGTGCCGGCAGCTGCGTGCTACGTGCCACCGGGGCTGCGGCAGACACCGCGACCGCAACCGCAGCGAGCGATGCGACGATGGCCGCGGTGCGCCGCGGCGTCGGTGCGACGCGCCGGAGCGCGGGATCGAGAATGGCGAGCATACGGCCTTCAAACTCCTTCCGATGCGCCATGGCAAGCGCAATCGACGGCGTGGCGTGATCGCGCGTCGCGGTCACAATGTCCAGAAGATGTTCGGCGTAGTCGCTCGGCCGAGCGCCAAAGACGAGTGCCAGATCGTCGCAGGCGCGTTCGCTCTCGTCGCGCAGCTTGCGTGCGGCGGTCCACACGAGTGGATGGAACCAGTAGAGCGCGCACGCGAGGCGCCCGGCGGTGTGTCCCAGCAGGTCGCGGCGGCGCACATGCCCCAACTCGTGAATCAGCACCGCACTCCGCCGCTCGGCGCTCCACGCCTCACTTTCAACCGGGAGCACGATGGTGCTCTGCAGCAGGCCGCAGGCGAAGGGCATATGGATGTCGTCGCTCCTGAGCAGGCGCGGCGCCTGCTCCAGGCCAAGCCGGTCGGCGATTTCGTAAAGGGGTCCCTGCCATGCCGGATCGGTGAGCGGTGTGGCTCGGCGCACGATGGTCCGCACCTGCCACACGCCGCGCAGCAACCAGAGCAGCAGCCCAGCGGCGACGAGCGCCCAGAGGGCCAGCAGTCGTTGCGTGCCGCTCCAGCTGCTGACGATATCGAACGCGTGGCGGGCCAGCGATTCGCTGCCCTGACCCGCCGGTCCCGCCGGAGTCCACGTACCGTTGTCCGCGGTGGTCGAGGTGCGTGCGGGTGTGCGTGAGGCGTCGGGTATCGCGCCTGTCTGACTGGCGGTTGCAGCGGTGGCAAGCGTCTGCGGCAGCATGCGGACCTGCAACGGGCTCCAGGCTGCCAGTGGCGGCAGCACAAAGAGCGCGCCGAGTGCCACGAGCCAGATCAGATGACGCGTGCCGGCTGCCGCGCGCTGCATGACGAGCGTGACGCCGAGCGCCGCGGCCAGGAGAGCAGTGGCCTTGAGGACGAGAAGAAGTACAGACATGGCTAACGCCCCTTCCGTCGCGCGGCACCGATGCGATCGCGGAGCCGGGCCACTTCGGCCTCGCTCAGGTCTGAGTCGGCCAGGCGGAGGAGTGCCGTGACGGCCTGTTCGGTCGAGCCGGCGAAATAGGTGCGGACCACCTGCTCGAGCGCGTCGTCGCGCGCCGCGGTCGCGGGGGTGGCGGGGCGGTAGATGTAGCGGGGGCCGTCTTCGGTGTGACGGATCAGTTCCTTTTCACCGAGGATGCGAAGGATCGAGCGCACGGCGGAGTAGGTCGGCGGGTCGGGGAGATCGCCCATGATCTCGGTGACCGTCGCCTCGCCGCGCCGGTACAGAATGTCCATCACCTGGCGCTCGCGCCGGGAGAGTTCAGTGACGATGGTGGCGGTTTTTGCCATTCGGTGCCCCACTGCGTTGGTGCGCCGGGTGGGGCGCACGCTGCCAATCCGCATCCGCTGATATTTCAGCAGTGCTGATTATTCAACACAGACGGGCAATTGTCAAGAGGGGGCTATCCGCTGCGCCGGAGCCATTCCCAGGCTTCCCGCGAGGACAGGATCGGCAGGGGCGCGCTCCGGGCGACGGCGAGCAGGTCCTCAGCAGATCGGCGCCGCCGGCAGCGGCAGATGCAAGCACCCAGCGATCGTCGGGATCGCGGAGCCGGAGCGGGCTGGGGCGGGCTGGTCGCGGCACAATGAGCTGGTCGCGCAGTTGGTCTTCCACCGCCGAGATCTGATGCTCGAACGCGGAGAAGCGCTCACCCAGCACCCGGCGCAGTTCCACCAGATTGACATCGCCGGTCATGATGTCGTGTTCCGCAAGGAGATATCGGAAGAGGTCCGCGCAGAGCCCGCGGGCCATGAATGCGCTGACCAGCACGTTGGTGTCGAGGAAGGCCTTCACGACACGATCTTGAACACATCCTCGTGGATAGCGACGCCCTGCGCCTCCCGCCCGCGCCGGTGCAGAACCTCCGTGATGCCTACACCGCTGCCGCCAGGTCCCCGATCAGATCCGCGGCATCCTCGCAACCGCACGAGAGTCTGAGGAAACCATCCGGCACGCCCAGCGCCGCGCGTTCAGCCGCACTCAGCGCCTTGTGCGACGTCAGCCTCGGCTCGGAGACCAGCGATTCCACGCCGCCCAGCGATGGCGCATGGACGATCACCTTGAGGCGCGTCAGCACCTTCTGCGCAGCACGGGCGCCACCCTTGACCACCAGGCCCACCATGCCGCCGTACCCGTCCATGAGCTGGCTCGCGCGCTTGTGATCGGGATGCGACTTGAGCCCGGGATAATGCACGGCGCTGAACTCGCTGCGGCCGCTCGCCCACTCCGCCACCGCCATCGCATTGGTGTTGGCGCGTTCGACGCGCACCGACAGCGTCTTCATCCCGCGCTCGATCAACCACGCGGCATGCGGGTCGATGCTCGGTCCCCATGAGCGCATGAGGCGGGTGACTTCCTCAACAAAGGAGGCCGTGCCGGCCACCGCGCCGGCGATGACGTCGCTGTGCCCGTTGAGATACTTGGTGGCGCTGGTGATCACCACATCGGCGCCGTGCTCGAGCGGCCGGAAGTTGATCGGCGACGCAAAGGTCGAGTCCACCAGCAGCGCGATGCCGCGGTCGTGCGTGACCTTGGCAATGGCCGGCACATCCACCAGCCGCATGTTGGGATTGGTCAGCGACTCGACAAAGACGGCGCGCGTGTTCTTGCGAAGCGCCTTGCGCCATTCGCGCGGATGATCGGGATCCACATACGTGACTTCGATCCCGTGCCGGACAAACTCGGTATCAAAGAGCACGCGCGTGCCGCCGTAGATCCAGCGCGACGAGACCAGGTGATCGCCGGGTGCCAGAACCGCGAGATGCGCGAGTGCGGTGGCCGCCATGCCGCTCGACACAAAGATCGCGCGCTCGGCACCTTCGAGCAGCGCATACTTGGCGTTGATTTCCGCCTGATTGGGATTGTTGCCGTACCGCGTGTAGAGCACATCTTCCGTGCCGCCGATTGGATTGCGGAACGTGGTGCTCTGATAGATCGGCGTCACCGCGGCGGACCAGTCGGCGCCGCGACGCGGGCGGCCGTGAATGGCGAGCGTGGACAGGCCGTGACGACGGGTCATGCGACAGCTCCCAATTCAAAAGTGGCATCGGCATGCGCGAGCACGCAGCGCAGCCGGGCGAGGCCTTCGAGTGCATCGGTGGCGCGCGCGGTGGACCATTCGAGGCGCTCCGCCACTGGTGGTGCGGCGGAACGGCCGAGGAGGTCGAGGGTGTGAAACGCCGCGCGCCAGTCTTCGGAGGCTGCGCCCAGCAGCTGCGGGCGCCCAGGGCTCGCCAGGAGTGCGACGACCACCAGATCGTGGCGCGCAAGTGCGTGATCGATCGCTTCGGCGTGATTCTCGTGCACGCCGCGCAGCAGCACGCGGAAGACGGGCAGGGTGCGCGTCTCCACGAGCAGCTTGGCGACCACTTCGTCGGCGCAGGAATAGTCCATCAGGCCGACTTGGGAAAAATCGAGCTCGGCGTCGTTGCCGGAAATGCCGCGGAGCACTGCGAGGACGCGATTGCGCACGGCCGCGCCAGTCGAGCGGGTGACCAGATCCCGATAGGGCGCGTCGACCGCTTCGCGCAGCACAATGTCGAGACGGATCACGGCACTCACGCGGCGGGCTCCTTGCCGGGAATGATGATGGTCACCTGCGAACCGGGGAACCAGGGAAGACCTTCCATGCGCGGCAGCTCGGTATCCCACGCCGGCACGATCGCCACGCGCGCGGTCCCGCTCCGGATGGAAATCTTTCCCTGCCAGCGCGCAAGATACCGCTTTATCCCGGCCAGGCCCTGGCCGCGTCCCGGATCGCGGAATCGCGACACGCCGTGGATCAGTGCGGTCTCGATGGCGAGCCCGTCGTTCCAGCGTTCGCCCGACCGTTTGCCCTGCGTAGCCTCAAGCGAGCGCCGAAATCCGATGCCGGCGTCGCTCACCGCAATGACC
>DATAVM010000067.1:0-4980 GCA_036267775.1 Gemmatimonadales bacterium | reverse complement strand
AGCAGATCGCGCAAGACACAGTAATATTCGTCCATGTTTGCGATTCTCCTGGCCACTTACGGTGCGGTGTTCGTCGCCGAGATCGTCGGAGACAAGCTCCTCTACACCACCGGCGTACTCGCCACACGCTACCGCTCCCTTCCCATCATGCTCGGCATGGCACTCGCTTTTACCGGCAAGATGGGAATCGCCGTCCTGGTCGGCAACGCCATCGCGCACTTGCCGCGCCTCGTTGTCGCCGCGGTCACGACACTCTCTTTTCTTGGCGTCGCCTACACACTCTGGCGAAAGCCCGATGTCCGCGATCCGGCCCGTGACGCACGCAAGCAGGCGCCCAAGGGAGAAGGGCCCAAAGCAGTCCTCGTGTCGTTCGCGACGATCTTCTTTTCCGAATGGGGCGACGTGGGGCAGATCACCGCCGCCGCGATGGCAGCCAAGTTCAACGCGCCGCTGGTGGTCTGGATCGGCGCGGTCGCCGCGATGGTCACCAAGGGCGTGCTGGCCGCCACGCTCGGCGCTGGCGTGCGGCAGTGGATCGCCAATCGTGTGTCGCCGCGCGTCGTTCGCTATCTCGCGGTCGCCGCACTGCTTGTGCTCGGCCTGCTGTCCGTGCTTGAATCGCTCGGTGTGCTCGAGAGCTGAGTGACCGCCGCCCCGACTGAACGCCGAGCGGCAATCCGGTTCATCGTCTGTCTTGGCGTCGTGTCGCTCTTTGCGGACATGACGTACGAAGGGGCGCACAGCGCGGTCGGGCCGTTGTTGCAGCATCTTGGCGCAAGTGCCGCAGCAGTTGGTCTTGCAGCCGGCTTTGGCGAAATGATTGCCGCATCGCTTCGCTATTTCTCGGGAAAACTCGCCGACCGCACCCGCGCATACTGGCCGATCACGTTCGCCGGCTACGGTGTCAACCTGATCGTGGTGCCCGCGCTCGCCTTTGCCGGGACCTGGCAGGCGGCCGCCCTGCTGGTGATCGCCGAGCGCACGGGCAAGAGCTTGCGCGGACCTGCGCGGGATGTGCTGCTCTCCGAAGCTACCGATGTCGTCGGCCACGGCTGGGGATTTGGATTGCACGCGGCCTTCGACCAGACCGGTGCGGTGATCGGGCCACTCCTCGTCGCCGTGGCGGTCGCGCGCTCCCATCAGTTTGGTCCCGCCTTCCTCTGGCTCGGCGTTCCGGCGTTGCTCACATTGGTCGCGCTGGCGTTTGCCCGTCTCGCGCGCCCCAACCGTGGCACGCCGCCGCCAACCAAGGGGCCGCAGGAACTGCCGAGTATCTACTGGTCTTACGTTGTCGGTGCTGGCCTGTTGGCCGCAGGATTTGTGGACTTTCCGCTGCTCGCGTTCCATTTCCAGAAGACCGCGCTCTTTCCCGCCGCCACCATTCCGCTGCTCTACGCCGGCGCGATGGCGGTCAACGGCATCACGGCACTCGTCTACGGCCGTCTCTTCGACCGTTTTGGCGTTGCAGTGCTCGCCTGGGGGATTCTTGTCTCGCTGCTGGCGCTGCCCTTTGGATTTCTCCTTGGGCAGACTGGCGGCATCATCGGCATTGGCTGCTGGGCCGCTGGGCTTGGCGTACAGGACGCATCGCTGCGCTCCGGCATTGCGCAGGTGGTGTCGATGAACAAGCGCGGCAACGCTTTTGGCATTTTCAATGGCGTGTATGGTGTGATGTGGTTCTTGGGGAGCGCGGTGATGGGATTGCTGTATGACCATTCGATCATCGCGCTGGTCGTCTTTGGCGTCGCCATCCAGGTGGCGGCGTCGGTGGTATTCTTCCGGCTACGGCCAAAGCTGGCCGCCGCCTGACAAACCGGGGGTTCGATGCGATTCACTGCTCTGCTCGCCACATCCGCCGTCATCATTCTTGTACTTCCTTCTCCGACACGCGCGCAGTCGGTCGACGCATCGACCGCGATGCACTGGCGCGAGATCGGACCCACCCGCGCCGGCCGCGCGCGCGCCGTGACTGGCGTGCCGAGCCAGCCGAACGTCGCATACATCGGGTTCGACAACGGCGGTGTGTGGCGCTCGACCGATTACGGCTCGACGTGGCATCCCATTTTTGACGACGCGGGAATGGGATCCATCGGGGCCATCGCGGTGGCGCCGTCCAATCCGGACGTGATCTACGTCGGCACCGGTGCGGGAATCATCCGGCCCGATCTTGCCACCGGCGACGGCGTCTACAAATCCACCGACGGCGGCAAGACCTGGACGCATCTCGGTCTCTTTGACACGCAGATGATCGCGATGATCGATGTCGATCCCAAGGATCCGAATCGTTTCTTTGTCGCGGCCCTGGGCCATCCGTATGGTCCCAACGCCGAGCGGGGGATTTTCCGCTCGACCGATGGCGGCAAGAGCTTTCAGAAGGTGCTGTACAAGGACGAATACACCAGCGGCAATGACGTGCGCATCGATCCTTCCAATCCGAACAATGTGTACGCCGCAATGTGGGAGCAGCAGCAGAGCTTCATTGAAGGCGGCGGATTTGGCGGAACCGGCGACGGCACCGGGAACGGCATCTACAAGTCGACCGATGGCGGCACCACGTGGAAGCATCTCACGGACGGATTGCCGGCGGTGGTGACGCAAGCCAATCTGGCGGTGTCGTTCAGCAATCCGCGAGTGGTCTATGCCGTGGTCGGCGGCGGTGCTGGAGGTGGCGGTGGCGCAGCCGGTGGTGGCGGACGAGGTGCTGGTGGTGGCGGCGGAGGACGCGGCGGCGGCGGCGTGGGTGGCACCGGGCTCTACAAGTCGACTGACGGCGGCGACCATTGGCATCTGGCCGCCACGGACGGTGGCACCGGCGGCGCCGCACCTCGCGCGCCGGATTCGCGCCCGATGGCGCGCATTGGCGGCGGCGATCTCCCGACCATCGCGATCGATCCCAAGAACGACAACGTGGTCTACAGCTCTTCCACCGTGCTCTGGCGCACGGAGGACGGTGGCGTCACGTGGTCCGCGGTGCGCGGCTCCCCCGGCGGCGACGACTATCAGAAGACGTGGATCAATCCCGTGAATCCCGATGTGCTGCTTGTTGTATCGGATCAGGGGGGAGTGGTCTCCGCGAATCGTGGCGAATCGTGGAGCAACTGGTACACGCAGCCGACCGCGGCGATGTATCACGTCTCCGTCGACAACTCCTTCCCGTATTTTGTCTGCTCGGGGCAACAGGATTCCGGCTCGGCGTGCGTTGCGTCGCGCTCCAACGATGGTGAGATCACCTTTCACGACTGGCATCCGGTCAATATTCAGGAATACGGCGAAGCCGCGCCCGATCCGCGCAATCCCGATCTGGTGTTTGGCAGCCAGCGCACCAGCGTGTCGCTCTTCCACCGGATTACCGGTCAGACCTCGACCCTCGGCCCCGACGCGGCACTCCGGCAGCCAGCGTACAACCGGAACGTGCGGACGATGCCGATCGAATGGTCACCGGTAAATCCGGACGTGCTGTTCTACGCGTCCGATGCGGTGTTCAAGACCGTCGACCGCGGCCACAGCTGGACCAGAATTTCGGGAGACCTGGCGCGGCAGACCTGGCCCGTGCCGCCAACTGCCGGAAAGTACGCCGCCGGTGTCACGCCGGGCCCGCAGGGATCGATCACGGCACTGTCGCCGTCGCCCCGCAACGTGGGTGTGCTCTGGGCGGGCACGGACGACGGCGTCATTCAGGTCACCATGAACGGCGGCCTCAAGTGGCGTGACGTGACGCCGAGTGCGATCAAGCCGTGGACCAGGATCTTTAATATCGAGGCGGGGCATTTTGATACGCTGACGGCGTACGCCGCGGCGAACACGATGCGCGTCGACGATATGAATCCGCACTTCTGGCGCACGCACGATGGCGGCAAGACATGGACCGAGATCGACAACGGTCTGGCACCCGGTGCGGTGGCCAACGCGATTCGCGAAGATCCGCGCACCAAGGGGCTGCTCTACGCCGCGACGGAAACGCAGGTCTGGTATTCCATTGACGACGGCGACCACTGGCGTTCGCTCAAGCTCGACATGCCGCCCATTTCGGTGCGCGACATTGAAGTCAAGGACGACAGCACCTGCCTCTGCGCCGACCTGGTTGCCGGCACGCACGGGCGTGGCTTCTGGATTCTCGACGATGTGACGCCGCTCCGCCAGGAAGCACAAGCCGATCGGGCGCAGGGCAACTTCTTGTTCAAGCCGGAGCCAGCGGTGCGAGTGCGCTTTGCCACCAACGATCCGACGCCATGGCCACCGGAGCTTCCGGCGGGCGAGAATCCGCCGATCGGTGCGGTGATCGATTACTACATCGCCGCCAACGCCAGCAACGTCACACTCGACATCCTTGATGCTGGCGGCAAGCTCGTGCGTCACTACACGAGCGACACCAAGCCGCGCAATCCCAACCCGGCGCTTGATCCGGTCGCGTACAACAAGATTTGCCAGCAGACCCCGAACGCCGCTGATTGCAGCCTGCCGCTCAACTGGCCGGCGCCGGCCGTCTGGCTGTCGACGGAGCACGGAATGCATCGCTGGAGCTGGGACATGCACTACGAGCCGCTGACCGAGGGTGGCGGTGGTCGTGGTGGTGGCGGGTCGAACGGCGCGGTGCCGCATCGCACGTATCCGGGAGTGAGTTCGCCGTGGGCGGTGCCGGGCACGTACACCGTGCGACTGACGGTCGACGGCAAGAGCATGACACAACCGATCACCCTGCATCTCGATCCGCGCGTCAAGGTGACGCTGGGCGTGACGCAGTTGCTGACACTGACACGCGAGATGTACGACGGAGCACGCACGGCGCATGATGCGGCGACGCGCGCGCGAGCACTCGATGCCGCACTCGATCAGGCCAAGGGAGCCGACATCGCCGCGTTCAAAGGCAAGCTCGACTCGCTCATTGGCGGCCCGGCCGGTGGCGCGGCGGCCGGTGGGCGCGGCGGCCGCGGCGCTGGTGGTGGTGGTCGCGGAGGACGCGGTGGCGGCGCGGCGACGACG
>DATAVM010000066.1:0-2449 GCA_036267775.1 Gemmatimonadales bacterium | reverse complement strand
TTCGGCGCGGGAGAGCCGCACTATGCGACGCCGCAGCATATCAAGGACGCGGCGATCGAGGCGATCCAGAAGAACTTTACGCGCTATACGGCGGTGGCGGGCATTCCTGAGGTGCGAAAGGCGATCGTGGATCGTCATGCGATGGACTTTGGATCGAACTACACGGTCGAGGAGTGCGTGTTTACGACCGGCGGAAAGCTGGCGCTATTCAATGCGATCCAAGTGCTGGTGGACCACGGCGATGAGGTACTCCTGCCGGTGCCGTACTGGGTGAGCTTCAAGGACATCATCCAGTATGCGGGCGGCAAGGTGGTGTACGTCGAGAGCGAGGAGCAGGAGAACTTTCGCATCACGGCGAAGATGATCGAGCGCGCGATCACCGACAAGACCAAGGCGATCATTCTGAATACGCCGTCGAACCCATCGGGCGCCGTGGTGAGCCCAGCGGACCTTGAGGCGATTGTGCGGATGGCGCACGCGCGCGGAATCTATGTGCTGCTGGATGAGTGCTACGTGTATCTGAACTTTACCGGCGAGATCGTGAGCGGCGGGACGTTTACGGACTGCAAGGAGCATGTGGTGATCCTGGGATCGCTGTCGAAGACGTATGCGATGACGGGATGGCGCGCGGGGTTCTGCCTGGGGCCGAAGCCGGTGATTGCGGCGATGAGCAAGCTGCAGTCGCAGTCGACGTCGAATGCGGCAAGCTTTGTGCAGAAGGCGTCGATTGCCGCACTGACGGGATCGCAGCAGTGCGTGACGGACATGCGCAACGACTACATCCAGTTGCGCGACCGCGTGCTGGCGGGGTTCAAGACGATTCCCGGGCTGACGTGCACGGTGCCGGAGGGCGCGTTCTATGTGTATCCGAACATTGGCGCCTTCTTGGATACCAAGGGGGGCAAAGGCGGCGTGAAGACGGCGAGCGATGTGGCGGCGAAGCTGTTGAGCGACGCGCACGTGGTGGTGGTGCCGGGCGAGGCGTTTGGGACGGACGAGCATATTCGGCTGTCGTATGCGGTGTCGACGGATGTGATCGACAAGGGTGTTGAGCGCATTCGTAAGTTTCTGGGTGGGCTGCAGTAGGCGTCGCGGAGATGGGTGTACGGATGATGCAAACGGCGGAACGGATGACGGCGTGAGCGGCAACAAGAGCCAGCAGAATTTTGCAGCGGTGATTCTGGCGGGAGGCAGCGGGACCAGATTCTGGCCGCGCAGCCGCCGCGCCTATCCGAAGCAGGTGCTGACACTCGAAGGCGACCGCACCATGATCCAGCACACGGTGGAGCGGCTGCTGCCGGTGGTGGGCGCGGGCGAGGTGTGGGTCATCACCAACGAGCTGCTGGCGGGGACGATTGGCGGGCAGCTGCCGGAGGTGACGAAGAAGCACATTCTGTGCGAGCCGGCGGCGAGGAATACGGCCCCGGCGTGCGGGCTGGCGGCGTTTCTGCTGGAGCGGAGATCGCCGGAGACGGTGCTGGGCGTGTTTCCGTCGGACCATACGATCGGCAATCCGCAGCGCTTTCAGCAGATCGTTCGTGCGGGCGCGGAGATCGCGCGGCGCGGCGCGGCGATGGTGGTGCTGGGTGTTCCGCCGACGCGGCCGGAGACGGGCTACGGGTATATCGAGCTGGGAGCGGCAGTGACGCCGCTGTCGCTGGGGCATGAGTCGATTCCGGTGCGGCGCGTGAAGCGATTTACGGAGAAGCCGGATCGGGTGCGCGCGCGGGCGTTTGTGCGCTCGGGCAAGTATGCGTGGAACAGCGGCATGTTTTTGTGGACCGCGCGTACGCTGGCCGATGCGATTCGCGAGCATGCGCCGGAGATGGCGGCGCTGCTGGAGAGGATAGCGGCCGCGTGGGGGACGAAGGAGTTCGACAAGGTCTTCGCGGAGCTATATCCGCAGTGCGAGTCGATCTCGATTGACTATGCGGTGCTGGAGCCGCGGTCGGCGAAGGGCGAGCAGGCGTCAGAGCTGTATTGTTTGCCGGCGGACTTTGCGTGGAGCGATCTGGGCTCGTGGGCGGCGCTGCATGAGCATGTGACCGGGGGACCCGAGGTACAGAATGCGAATGTGGTGGAGGCGGAGCATTCGGTGCAGATCGCGTCGTCAGGATGTTATGTGTTTTCGCCGGGGAAGACGGTGGCGCTGGTGGGCGTGAAGGACCTGGTGGTGGTGGAGACCGAGGACGCGATTTTGATTACAACGCGCGAGGGGTCTCAGGATGTGGGCAAGGTGGTGGCGGAGCTGAAGAAGACAGGACGACAGAATCTGACGTAGAAAAATTGAGCAGGATCAGAGGGATTAGCAGCGGATGGAGCAGGCGAAGACGGTGGTGAAGTTCGGGACCGATGGATGGCGCGGCGTGATCGCCGACGATTTCACGTATGAGAATGTGCGCGTGGCAGCACGGGCGATTGCGCACTATGTGCTGGCGGAGGAGAACGC
>DATAVM010000065.1:0-27040 GCA_036267775.1 Gemmatimonadales bacterium | reverse complement strand
CGCGCGGCATGGCGTCTCCTGGACAATGGCGAATCAGCATGGCGGGAAGCCCACTAACGTAGCTCCGCAATCACTTCCCGACCACCTTGGCGAGTTCAGCCGAGATGTTCTGGTCCGCACCGCTGCCGATGTAGCTGACATGCCCGGTCTTGTCGAGGATGACGATATATGAGGTGGCCGGCGCGCCGAATGCCCGCACCGCCACGCCCTTCTCGTCGTACACCGGCACAAAGGGAAGATGGTGCTCCGCGATGTAGCGCTTGACCCGCGCACGCGATTCGTTGACCGTCACATTGACGCCGTAGAAATCGACGCGGTCACCATACTTCTGATGCGCCGCGACCATCCGGGGCAAGAGCGCCTGGCAGATCTCGCACCATGTGGCCCAGAACTCCACCAGCGCCGGTCGCTGGCCAATCGCTGCGCCCACCCGCACCGGCTTGCCATCGAGATCGGGCACGGTCACCACGGGGGCAAGATCACCCACCGCGCGCACCTGGGCCGTCGCTCGTCCCGCAGGGACCGCCAACAGCGCGCCCGCCGCGAGGAGCGTGATCAACCGTTTCATAGCACCTGCCCCGCTTTCACGAAATAGTATTCGGCCATCCCGATCATGAGCAGCGCGGCCACACGCTTGACCCACAGCATCCACTGGCCACTGCGCGGCAGCGCCGCCACCGAACCGCTCAACAGTCCAACCGCCACCAACACCGTCGTCATTCCGAGCGAAAAAACAAAGAGACAGATGAAGCCCCACACGGCACTCTGCGATGTGGCGACCCAGGTGAGGACCGCGGCAAATGCCGGCGCGCCGCAAGGTGCCGCGACCACACCGGACGTGGCTCCCATGAGGAACGCCCCGCCAAGCGAATCGGCGCCGAGGCGCGAAGCCCAGGCAACCACGCGCTGCGGGGCACTCACCGGGATCACATCGAACATGACGAGTGCAGCGAGCAGCAGAATGTTGCCAAAGGCCAGATAGGCCCAGGGATTGGCGGAGATCGTCCCGAAGAGCGTGCCGGTGAGCCCGGCAATGAGCCCGAGCGTGGCGTAGACCAGCGCGAGGCCAAGTACGTAGACGAGTGTCACTACCACCGTGCGGCGCCGACTCCGCCCCGCGGCTCCGGCGCCGCCGAGCACGCCCGCGGTGATGGGAATCATGGGATAGATGCACGGCGTGAACGACGTCGCAATACCGGCACCAAAGAGCAGCGGCAGTGCCGTGAGCGGCGCGGTACGCAGTGCGGTGTCGAGCGATCCGGGGATCATACGCCCGGACCGTAGCGCTCCGCGACATACGTCTCGAGCAGTGCGAGAAACTCCGGGACGATCTGGTCGCCCCGCAACGTGGTCACAAGTTTGCCATCGACAAAGACCGGCGCCACCGGATCCTCGAAGGTGCCGGGCAGCGAGATGCCGATGTTGGCGTGCTTGGATTCGCCGGGACCATTCACCACGCAGCCCATCACCGCGACCTTGAGTTCGGCGACACCGGGGCGCGTCGCGCGCCACTCCGGCATCCGGTCGCGCAAGTGGCGTTGAATGTCCTCGGCCATCGACTGGAAGAACGTGCTGGTGGTGCGGCCGCATCCCGGGCACGACGTGACCTGCGGCGCAAAGTGGCGCAGTGCCAGCGATTGCAGGATCTGCTGGGCGACGCGCACCTCCTCGGCGCGGTCGCCGCCCGGCTGTGGCGTGAGCGATACGCGAATGGTATCGCCAATGCCTTCCTGCAGCAGAATCGCGAGACCAGCGCTGCTCGCGACGATGCCTTTCATTCCCATGCCGGCTTCGGTGAGTCCGACGTGCAGCGGATAATCGCAGCGCGCCGCGAGCATCCGGTACACCTGCACGAGTTCCTGCACGTTGGAGACCTTGGCGCTCAGAATGATGCGGTCGTGCGCGAGTCCAACCTCTTCCGCGAACGCGGCGGAGCGGAGCGCCGACTCCACGATGGCCGCAAGCGTGACGTCGCTCGCGGCAAGCGGCTGCGCAGCGTGCGCATTGGCGTCCATCATCTCGGTGAGCAGCGCCTGATCCAGCGAGCCCCAGTTGACGCCGATGCGCACCGGTTTGCCGTGCTCGAGGGCCACCGACACGATGGCGCGGAAATGCTCGTCGTGACGCTTGCCACCGACATTGCCGGGATTGATGCGATACTTGGCGAGTGCGGCGGCGCAGGCTGGAAAGCGCGTGAGGAGCAGATGGCCGTTGTAGTGGAAGTCGCCAACGATGGGGACGTCGACGCCAATGTCGGCGAGGCCTGCGACAATGGCGGGGACCGCGGCGGCGGCGGCTTCATTGTTGACGGTGACCCGGACGATTTCGCTGCCGGCGCGCGCCAGTTCCGCCGTCTGGCGGACGGTGCCCGCCACGTCGGCGGTGTCGGTGTTGGTCATCGACTGCACCACCACAGGGTACGCCGATCCGACAGCTACCCCGCCCACCAGCACGGTGGGAGTGGTGCGACGCGTGACAGCCGCCATCAGGGCCTCGAGATCACCCGAGGCCGAGTTGCGAGACGAACCGGTCCCATTCTGCCGCGGTGATCGTACCGTCTTTGCGCAGCGGTTCAATCGCCGCCATGATCTCGGCGCGCGAGCCCGAAATACGGCGATCGCGCAGCTCGCCGATCATCCGGGCAAACTTGTGTTCGTATTCGTCGTGCTTGAGCTCACCCTGCTTGTGCGCGGTCGACAGCTTGAGCAGTTCCTGGGCGGCGCGGGCTGGCGAGATGGGCGTCAATGGAGCGTCTGGCATCGGGACTCCTGAGGTTGCTGGAAAGTAAAGGCGCGCCGGTCAGGAGCCCAGTGGGCCCTGGAACGTGACGACGGTCTTCCCTTCCGCTTCCTGCACCGTGGCACCGTGTGCCAGAAGTACGCGGCGAGCGAGTGCAATATCGGGGTCGAGTGTGGGCGCCGGGCCGTTGAGCGCCTCGATCGCCACGCGCGTGCCGATCACCTGTGCCGTGATCGCGATGGAGGTGCCCGCCGCGGCGTGGCGCACGATGTAACGCAGCAGCAGCTCGAACGCCTCCTGCAACCGGACCCGATCGCCGGCCACCCGCGGCAGGCCCGGCGGAATGTCCATGGCGACGGACACGCCGATCGGCTCGCCATCGGCGACGAGCTGCGGGCGCAGGCTCTGCAGCAATTCGCTGAGACGCACCTGGTCGCGGCGAATGCTCAGCGCGCCGCGATCGAGTTGCGCGATCTCCCGCAGGCGGTGCACCTCGAGCTCCGCGGCCTCGGACGCGCGGCGGGCGGCTTCGAGCATCTCTTCCTGGTTCTCGTTGAGCTGGCCGAAGTGATTCTCCAGCAGGATGTGCAGCGGGATCCGCACTTCGTCAAGCTGCCGGCTGACGGCCGCGGATGCCTCTGCTAGCAACACGGCGTACTCCTGCACCCGTTCGCTCACGACCGCTTCGCGAACGCGGCTGTCCGCTTCGGCGACGGTCACCGCACTGGTCAACCGGTCGACGACCGCTTCGATCGAATCGATTTCATCGGGCGGCGCACCAGCGCCGGGAAGCGCAGCACTCCTGACCACACTGAGTGGCGAAGGCATGGCGCGCGCACCGCGTCCACTGTCGCCGGCGAGCCGCTCGATCCGCCGCGCCACGTAGCGCGTGTTCTGCCAGGCCAGCACCAGCGACCCGACCGCCGAGACGGCCGCGACAACGACGACCCACTCGGGCGCAGCGCGGTAGAGATGTCCCCAGTAGGCGAGCGCGGCAACTGTGAAGAGACCGACGATCGCCGGCATGACAGCAAGGAAGAGGCGTTGCGAGATCCTCACTCTCCCTCCCTCGCGCGGTCAACCGGCACGATCAACACGTCGAGCCCTTCGGTGTTGTTGATCAGGCGATCGACCACCGATCCGCGCCGCATGTGCCGCCACCAGGAATGGCGCGATTGTCCGACAATCAGGAGTGTCACGCCCTTGTCGCGGGCAAAGCGCAGCAGCGCGGCGACAATATCCGCCGACTCGAGCTTGACGACCTCGGCTCCCATGGCCTGCGCGCGCTGGATGTTGTCGACCAGCTTGCGCTGCACGGTCGCGTCGATGCGCGCGGCACTTTCTTCCGGCGTCTGTACGTAGACGCAGTACCAGTCGGGATTGAGGCGACCGGCGATCCGACTCGCCTTGCGCAACAGCACCGTCGTGTACTCGGGGTGACTCGACATGCCTACGAGAATCCGGTCCACCGTGCGGCGGTCGGCGCCTCGCCGCAGACCCGGCGATGCCTCGACGCGTTGCGCGATGTGCTCGCGGGTGCGATCCACGGAACTGGCGACTTCGCGCAGCGCCAATTCGCGCAGCGTCGCAAGATTCTCTTCCGTGAAGAACGAACTGAGCGCCGTGGGAACCTTGTCCGCGCTATAGATCTTGCCCTCGACCAACCGCTGCCGCAGATCCTCGGCGGAGATATCGAGATTGACCACCTGATCCGCGAGCGTGACCACCCAATCCGGCACGGTCTCGCGCACCGTCACGCCGAGGGTGGTCTGGATCACATCGTTGAGCGACTCGAGATGCTGCACGTTGAGGGCGGAGATGACGCTGATGCCGTCCTCGAGCAGGGCGACGACATCCTCCCAACGCTTGGCGCGCCCCATGCCGGGTACGTTGGTGTGCGCCAGCTCATCGACGATGGCGACCTGCGGCCGGCGCGCGGCGATCGCACCGGCATCCATTTCTTCCAGCGTGACGCCGCGATACTCGAGCCTCTTTCGCGGCACCACCTCAAGGTCGCGGACCTGTGCCTCGGTCTCGACGCGCCCGTGCGTTTCGACGTAGCCGACAACTACATCGACGCCGCGTGCGCGCAGGTCGTGCGCTTCGGTGAGCATCCGGAATGTCTTGCCGGTGCCGGCGGCGGATCCGACATAGAGCTTGAGCTTGCCGCGCTCTCGTGTCTTGAGGAGCTCGGCAAATGAGGCGTCGGGCGGCGGCGGCGATTCGGACATGGCATGCGCTACCGGTTGGCGCGGAGCACAAAGTGCCCCAGCGCGTTCGGGCCGGCGCGATCCGAGGTGTACCAGCGACCCGCGATCGAATCTCCCCGCCAGGTGCCGGCCAGCACGACTGAAATATCAGCCTGCGGCGCCAGCCGAAGGAAGACCGAGTCTCCCACGACAAAGGCGAGGACATCAGGCGGACCGCTGGACGGCCCGGAACCGCGCGCGACGCTGTCGAAGGCGATGTCATACGTGCCGAACGCGTCGGGCAGCGGCGCGAGAAAGGCCGTGCTCATCTCCTGGCGATTGAGAATCAGCGACAGGTGGCCTTGCACCGCCCGGAGCACAGCGGAATCGCCCAGCGCGGGCATGGTCAACTGCAGATTCCAGTGACGCTCGAGGCGCGCAATCTTTGCATCGGCAAGACGGTGTGCCCACATCGGGTGCCCCGGCCGGCATCCGCCGGCGAGCAACAGTGTCATCGCCGGAAGCAGTGCGGACGCGCGGCCGACTTTCATTGCGTCGATCAGAAGAGGTACGAGACGCCACACGCGACGGACAACTGGCTTGCTGCTCCGTCGAATACCGCAAGCGTACTGTGGTCATAGCGCACTTCCGGGCGGAGCAGTACTGAGGGCCATGACTTGATCGTGAGCGTGGCCGTCAGGCTGGTGAGCGTCTGACCGTCGTTGACTGGAAAGCCGAGGACCCCCGACGTGCGGGCACCGTCGCGATCATCGAGATAGTCGCCGCGGAGCGCCAACGTCGCTTGGGACGAGACATCGCGCGTGAGCCATACGCCCGCGGCGGACCATGCCGCCGTCGCACCGCCGGCAGCGGCGCCATCCTCCATACCCAAGTCGATTTGCCCAGAGAGCTTGGTCGCGGAGCCAAACTTCCGAGCCAATACGACGTTGACGCCGGATCGCTTCAAACCACTGCTGTCGGGGCGTTCCGCGCCGGTATAGCCCACGACGGCAATCGTCGTGTGATCATCGGGCGTGATTCCGATACGCGCCATGACGGTCTTCGACGTATTCACATCGACAACCTGATCCCAGCCATTGCTGACGCGGACCTCGGCGTCGAGGTGCGCACCGAACTTGCCGTCGACTTCCACTCCGGTCTCGGTGAAGGGTTCGAGGAAAACATCCTGGGACCCGACATCGAGGTTGGCATTCTGCACATCCTCGCCGACTTCGACTCCCATGAGCGTCGCCATCTTGCCCGCCTTGAACTGCAGGTAGTGCCCGCCACGGTGCAGGGGAAGATTGAGCGTGACATACGCCTGCCAGATGTCGGCGTCCGCGCCGAGATCGAGGCCGTTGGACTTGACGACCTCCGCGTCCTGGCCAAAGAAGGCCTCCACGTGGACACCGGCTCCGAGCTGGTTGGTCGGCGCCGCGCGATCGATGGTCAGATTCGCGACGTTGAGCATGAAGCCGTTCTGGTCGCGGTCGTAGAGGCGACCGACTATGACACCGGCGGCCGCATCGCTGCTCGATGTGAACGTCGACGTCACGTACCCCGTGACCGCAATCGGCTTGGTCGCCGCCGAATCGGGTGTTTGCGCCGCGAGCCTGAGCGATACGACCGCGCCCAGCAGGGCGACCATCGACACGCGACTCATTGCGCTCCGGCGCTCCTCGGCGCCACACTGTCGAGTGCAATGTTGAGCAGCAGGACGTTGACGCGCGGTTCGCCAAACACGCCGAACTGCCGGCCCTGCACATGCTGTGCGATCAGGGCGCGCACCGCGGCGCTGTCCATTCCCCGCGCTCGCGCCACACGGCCGACCTGCAGGAAGGCGTTCGCCGGCGAGATGTCGGGATCGAGGCCCGACGCCGAGCTTGTCACCATGTCCGACGGGATCGCGCCTTTCGTCGCGCCATCCTGCGCCACCACATCGGCCACGGCACCGGCAATCAGCGTGTCGGCGAGCTTGCGATCGGTCGGGCCCTTGTTCGTGCCACCGGATGCAGTTGCGTCGTAGCCGTTCCCCGCGGCGGAAGGACGCGGGTGGAAATAGCCCGGCCTGGTGAACGCCTGACCGATGAGTGCGCTACCCACAGCGCGCCCGTGGACCATCACCAGCGAGCCGTTCGCCTGGCGTGGAAAGAAGAGTTGAGCCAATCCGGTCACGACACCGGGATACACCACGCCAGTCACGACACAGAGCACCAGCGTCAGCACGATTGCGGGACGGATCTGCCTGGACATCATGTTACACCAACCGGAAGAAGACGAGGAGGACATCGATCGCCTTGATCCCTGCGAACGGCACGACGACACCGCCGACACCATAGATCAGCAGGTTCCGGCGCAGGATCACGGCGGCGCCCGCCGGCCGATAGCGCACACCGCGCAAAGCAAGCGGGATGAGTGCGACGATGATCAGCGCGTTGAAGATCACGCTGGCGAGCACCGCCGACTGCGGCGAATGCAGCCGCATCACGTTGAGGGCATTGAGTGCCGGGTACGTCACGGCGAACATCGCCGGGATGATCGCGAAGTACTTGGCCACATCGTTGGCGATCGAGAAGGTCGTGAGCGAGCCGCGCGTCATCAGCAATTGCTTACCGATCTCGACGATCTCGATCAGCTTGGTCGGATTGGAGTCGAGGTCCACCATGTTCCCCGCCTCGCGCGCGGCCTGCGTGCCGGTGTTCATCGCGACGCCCACATCCGCCTGCGCCAGGGCGGGTGCGTCGTTGGTGCCATCGCCGGTCATCGCGACGAGCCGGCCGCCCTGCTGTTCTCGACGGATGAGTGCAAGCTTGTCTTCGGGCTTGGCCTCGGCAAGAAAATCGTCGACACCCGCTTCGCGTGCGATCGCTGCCGCCGTGAGCGGATTGTCGCCGGTGATCATCACCGTACGGATGCCCATCGCACGCAGGCGATCGAATCGCTCGTGCATGCCGCCCTTGACGATGTCCTTGAGATAGACGACGCCGAGGATGCGTGTCGTGCCGTTGGCAGTACCCGTCTCCGCCACCACGAGCGGCGTGCCGCCGGCGCGCGCCACTCGCTCGACCAGCGCGTCGAGTTCACCGGGCACCGTGCCACCGGCGTCGCGCACCCAGCGGGTCACCGCGTCGCCAGCGCCCTTGCGGACGGCAACCGTTCCCATGTCGACACCGCTCATCCGCGTTGTCGCAGAGAATGGCACGAAGAACACCGGCTCGCTCGCGGGGCTCACCATTGTGCGGCCGCGCAAATTGAATTGCTCCTTGGCCAGCACCACGATGCTGCGACCTTCCGGCGTCTCGTCGGGAAGCGACGCGAGCTGTGCACGATCGGCCAGCTCCTCGATCGTGACACCGGGCGCCGGAATGAACTCCGCCGCCTGACGGTTCCCGAGCGTGATGGTGCCTGTCTTGTCGAGCAGCAGCGTGTTCACGTCACCTGCCGCCTCGACTGCACGGCCGCTGGTGGCGATCACATTCTGCTGGATCATTCGATCCATGCCGGCGATGCCGATGGCCGAGAGAAGTCCGCCGATGGTGGTCGGGATGAGACAGACGAGCAGGGCGACGAGCACCGGAATCGCGACCGGCGCTCCGGAGTAGATCGCGAACGGCTGCAGCGTGACGACCGCAAAGAGAAAAATGATCGTCAAGCCCGACAGCAGAATGGTGAGCGCGATCTCATTGGGCGTCTTCTGCCGCTTTGCCCCTTCCACGAGCGCGATCATCCGGTCGAGAAAAGTCTCGCCGGGATTCGCGGTAATCCGGATGATGAGGTGATCCGAGAGCACTTTGGTGCCGCCGGTCACGGCCGAGCGATCGCCGCCGGATTCCCGCACCACGGGCGCCGATTCGCCGGTGATCGCGGATTCGTCGACCGACGCGACGCCTTCGATCACTTCGCCATCGCCGGGAATGAGATCGCCGGGAGTACAGACGACGATGTCGCCGGTACGGAGCTGGTTTGCCGCGACTGCGACGAACTGCTCCGGATGCGCGCGATTGGCCAGCCGCCTGGCCTGCGTCTCGCGGCGACTCTTGCGCAGCGTCTCCGCTTGCGCCTTGCCGCGCCCCTCCGCCATTGCCTCGGCAAAGTTGGCAAACAGCACGGTAAACCAGAGCCAGAGGGTGATCTGCAGCGTGAAGCCGATCGCGGCATGTCCGGCCGCCACGTCGCTCAGCAGAATGAGCGTGGTCACCATGCTGCCGAGCAGCACAACGAACATCACTGGATTGCGCACCATGTGCCGCGGCGCAAGCTTGCGTGCGGCGTCGGCCAAGGCACGCCGGACGATTGGCGGATCGAAGAGAGCGCGTGTGGTCGCGGGCATGCTAGAAGAGCCCTCCGTGTCCCATGATCAGATGCTCGACGATCGGTCCGAGCGAGAGCGCCGGGAAGAAGGTCAGCGCGCTGACGATCAGCACGACCGACACCAGCAGGATGGCGAAGAGCGGCGTGGTCACCGGAAAGGTTCCCGCCGACTCGGGTGACACTTTCTTTTCCGCGAGAAAGCCGGCGAGTGCGAGCATCGGCACCATCATCGCAAACCGCCCGATCAGGGTGTTCACGCCCAGCATGCTGTTGTAGTAGTAGGTAGACCCGGTCAGGCCGGCGAAGGCACTGCCGTTGTTGGCCGCGGTCGATGAGAACGCGTACAGGATTTCCGACAGCCCGTGTGGTCCGCTGTTGTTGAGCCCCGCCAAACCGCGGTGCGTGAGCACGGACACGGCGGTCATCACCAGAATGGCGGCCGGGAAGACAAGGACGTAGAGCGTCGCCATCTGGACTTCGCGCGCCTGGATCTTCTTGCCGAGGTATTCCGGCGTGCGGCCCACCATGAGGCCGGCGATGAACACCGTCAGGATCACCATCACCAGCATGCCGTAGAGCCCGGCGCCGACGCCGCCGAAGACGACCTCGCCGAGCTGGATGTTCACGAGCGGCACCAGGCCGCCCAAGGGCGTGAAGGAATCGTGCATCGCGTTGACCGCGCCGCAGGAGGCGTCCGTCGTGATGGTCGCAAAGAGGGCGGAGTTCGCGATGCCAAAGCGGACCTCTTTCCCCTCCATGTTGCCACCGGGATTCGTGGCGGACGCAGTGACGTCGATCCCGCGCGCCGCGTGAATCGGATTGCCGCGCGCCTCCGCCCAGTAGGCCGTGGTCACGCCGCCGGCGAAGAGAGCGAACATCGCACCCCAGATGGCCCACCCGTGCTTCTGGTTCTTCACCATCCGGCCGAACATGTATGTGAGCGCCGAGGGGATCGCGAAGATCGCGAGCATCTGCCACACGTTGGACCACGGCGTCGGATTCTCGAAAGGATGCGCGGAATTGGCGTTGAAGAATCCGCCGCCGTTGGTCCCGAGCTGCTTGATTGCTTCCTGCCCCGCCACCGGGCCCATCGCGATGACCTGCCTGGCCCCCTCGAGCGTGGTGATCTCGGCGTAGTGGGCGAAGTTCTGGATCGCGCCCTGCTGCACGAAGAGCAGTGCCAGGGCGAGCGAGAACGGCAGCAGCACGTAGAGCGTGCCGCGCACCGTGTCGACCCAGAAGTTGCCCAGCTTGCCGGCACTCCGGCGCGCGATGCCGCGGACCAGCGCGACCGCCGCGGCGATCCCCACCGCCGCCGACGCGAAGTTGTGAAAGGTCAGCTGCGTCATCTGCGAGAAGTACGACATCGTCGACTCGCCCGAATACGACTGCCAATTGGTGTTGGTGGTGAACGACGCCGCGGTCTCGAATGCCTGACGGTCAGGCACCGCGGCAAGGTGCTGCGGATTGAGCGGCAGCAGGTGTTGCAGCCGGAGCACCACGTACGTGAGCAGCATCGTCGCGAGCGAGAAGAGCAGCATCGCCCCAGCATACCGGGTCCAATGCTGATCCTCGGCGGGATCGACGCCGCACAGGCGGTAGATGACGCGCTCGGCAGGCGCCAGCCCGCGGAACGATCCGTCGTACACGCTGACGAGGTAGATCCCGAGCGGCTTTGCGACCAGCAGCACGCACGCCGCGAAGAACACGATCTGCAACCAGCCATTGGCCGTCATATCAGAACTTCTCCGGCCGGAGCATGGTGTACACGAGATACACCAGCGTCAGGGCGGCAAGCGCAACGACGGCGAATGTGGCGATGCTCATCGGTCGGCTCCGTCACCGCCGCCGGACCGGCCGAGCGCTTCGCAGGCACGGACGTAGAGCGCCATCAGCCAGAAAAAGGCAATGGATCCCAGGACATAGACGACGTCGAGCATTCCGGCCTCCTCTTCCCTGTCGTGACGGGCAAGACGATACCGGAAACGCCGTAGCGTCCGCACAAAGAACAGCGGCGCGCGCACAAAGATTTCGTGAAGGTCTGCTTGACGAACGGTGGGATCAGAGCCCGGCGGAACTCTCCGGCAGATCGGCCGCGGGAAGGGTCAGCGTGAACACACTGCCGCCTCCCGGGCGAGGCGCGCAGGTGAGGGTGCCGCCTTGTCCCTCCGCGAGCCGGCGGGCGATGGCGAGACCGAGGCCGGCGCCGCCGACGTCGGGAGGGGATCCGGCGGGACGGTAGAACGGCTCGAAGATCCGCTCACGCTCGCTCTCCGCGACACCGCGACCCTGGTCGGCCACCGTCACCAGAATCCGTGCGCCGTCGCGCACCACGGTCAGCCCGATCGGCGCTCCGGCCGGGGAATACTTGTGGGCGTTCTCGATCAGATTGGCGAGGATGCGGAGCGAGCTCGAGAAATCGAAGCGACCGACGAGCATTGTGCCGCCGTCCTCGAGATCGACGGCAAGCTCGCGGTCACCAAGCGCGCCGGAGACGCGCTGGACCGCGGCACCAACGAGGTCGTCGAGAGAATTGAGCTCCATCGCGACCGGCGATGCACCGGCCTGGAGCCGCGAGAGGTCCAGGAGATCGCTGACAAATCGGTTGAGCCGGTCGGCTTCCTCCTCGATGACGATGGCGCGATCGTCCGCGCGCGCAAGGTCGTGCGCGAGCGCCTTGATTGTCGTGAGCGGCGTGCGCAGATCATGCGAGACAGAAGCCAGGAGCGCGTTCTTGAGCCGATCGGCCTCGCGCAGCGCTTCGGCGTGCCCCGCTTCGGCTTCGAGCCGCGCGCGCTCGACCGCGATTGCCGCGTAGGGCGCGAGGGCCGCAAGAAAACGGCGCTGCGACGCGTCGGTCAGCATCGGCGCATCGCTCTCGAGTTCCAGCACGCCGACGGTCCGATCGCGCACGTTGAGCGGCAGGTAGATCGCGCGCACGGCGTCCGCCGGGACGTCCGTCAGTTCCGCGGCATCGGTGACATGGACGGTGCGATCGGCATGGCGCACCACCACCGCGCGGTGTTCGGCCGCCCAGGTGACCAGCTGATCGGCGTCGGCCGCCATTTCCGGTGCGGTGCGCGGGTGGACCTGGCACCGTTGCAACGCCAGGGTCGAGCGGATCACCGCCGCGATTGTCACCAGGGCCTGGTCGGCGAAGGCCACATTCAGCGTGTCGGCGCCGAGGGCGGCGAAGCGATCGATTTCGACCGCGCGCCGCCGCGCCGCGTCCGCTTCCGATCGCAACCGATTGAGAAGCTGCGCCGCCACCACGCTCACGATCAGAAATGCCGCGAGGACATACCAGTCGAGGGGATTGTTCACGGCAAGCGTGTTGTACGGCGGAAGGAAGCACCAGTCAAAGAGCAGGAATGACACGGCCGCCAGCGCCAGCCCGATCCGATGCCCTGCGCGAGCGCTGCCGGCCAGCACCAGCAGCAGGTACGTCAGCGCGATATGGGTCTTTTCGAGATGCGTCCGAAGCGGCAGCAGCGCGAGGGTGAGCAGCGCGGTGATCGCCGCCCAGAGCAGCCAGCGGCGCCATTCCGATCGGCTGGTCATCGCGGTCGGCCGAATTCCGCCGCGGTCACAAACCGATATCCCACGCCCGGTTCGGTCACGATGTACCGGGGCCGGATCGAGTCGGTTTCGATCTTCCGGCGCAGGTGCGCCACGTGCACACGCAGATATTGCTGCGCATCGCCAAATTGCCGGCCGCTCCACACCTGATTGAAAAGTTGCTGGTGGGTGAGTGTGCGCCCGGCGTTGGTCATCAGGACTCGCAGCAGGTCCCACTCGATCGGCGTAAGATGCACGATATCGCCGCCGCGAGTGAGCGAGCGGGCGCCAAGATCGAGCGCAAGATCGCCGATCTCGACCTGCGCCGCGCCGTGCGGATCGGTGCCTTGCGTCCGCCGGAAGAGCGCGCGCGCACGGGCCTGGAGTTCGGTCGTGCTGAACGGCTTGGTGACATAGTCATCGGCACCCGCGTCGAGCAGCGCGACCTTCTCCTCATCCGAATGCCGCGCGGACAATACGAGAATCGGGACTGCGGACCAGCCGCGGATTTCGCGGCAGACATCGAGACCGGCAATGTCGGGCAATCCCAGGTCGAGAATCACGAGATCGGGACGCGCGGACGCCGCCAGGTCGATCCCTTCGCGCCCCGCGGCCGCTTCGATCACGCGCGCGCCGTCCTGGAATGCATTGCGCACGACCCGCCGGATCTGCGGTTCGTCATCGATCACCAGCACCGTCAGCGCCGGCGGCAGCGCGGTCAGACAGGCTTCCGGTCGATCGCGGGTACGTTGCCGGCGGGAAAGACCAGGGCGACAATGTTCTCGCGCCCGGTCCGCCGGATGACGAGCTCGCCGCCATGCGAACTGGCGATCCAGCGCATGATGGACAGTCCGAGACCTCGCGTGCCTTCGCGCCCCGTGCCATCTGCCGCCGGCGCGGGCCGCGGGGTGATGGGCTCGCCGGCATTGCGCACCTCGAGAAGGACATTCGCCCCATCGGGCCGCACGCTCACCGCCACCGGCGATCCTGGCTCGCCGTGCCGGCACGCGTTCTCCAGCATCTCGAGGACGGCTTCCCGCAGCAGGGCCTCGTCGCCCGCCACTTCACACGCGACAATCTCGCGCAGCTCGAGATGCTGGCCGAACGCACTGGCGCGGGCGCGAAAGAGATCGGTGGCTTCGAGGGCCAGTGAATCGAGTTCCACCGCGTCGCGCAGCGGCGGCCGCTCGCCGGCTTCCATCCGCGCCAGCAGGAGCAGGTCGCGCACGCGATGCGTCATCTGGCTCGCCGCGGCGTGTACTCGTCGCAACGTACGCACGTACTCTTCGGCTGAGCGCTCGCGCTCGAGTCCCAGTTCGGTTTCGCCGAGGACGAGCGTCAGCGGTGTGCGGATCTGATGCGCTACCTCGCGCAGGAACGCATCGGATTGGGCCTGCAGCGCCTGAATGCGGTCGAGCAGGCCGTTGAAGCGCGCGGTCAGGCGATCGAGTTCATCCGGTGGCGAACGCACCGGCAGCCGCTCGGCGAGTGGTCCCGGCGTGATCGCATCGGTCGCGCGCGCGAGCGCGTCGATCGGCGCCAGTGACCAGCGCGAGAGGTAGTAGCCGATGGTGAGCGCCAGCAGCAGCGACACCGGAATGGTGAGCAGAATCCGCTTGATGAGCCGGATTTGTCGCGCACGCCGCACCTCAGTCGTCGCGGCGGCGACCACATGCGTGCCAAGGACGGTGTCGGTCGCGAGTTCGAGGTGAAAGCCGCTGGGAAGTGGAATCCGGTCGATGTCGCCCACCGCCGGCAACGAGTCGACACCGGGAAGCCGGTCGATCATGGCGGCATCGCCGCCGCTTGCGATGCGGTGGCCAGCGGAATCGTAGACGACAAAGGCGAGCTTGGACGGTGCGTAGTCGATCATCGCGCGCTGCAGGCCGTCGAACACCTGGTTGTCGACATGAATCCTGCCGCCTTCGCGACGGATCACGTCACGCGAGCTGGCCGCGGCGTCCTTGAGACGTTCGCGGAATTCGTGCTGATTGTTGAAGGTGACGTACGAGTAGTTGAGACCGTCGAGCGCGGCAAAGCCCACAAAGAATGCGACGGCAAACCCGCCGGTCAGGCGAAGCCGGAGCCGGCTAAGCGCCATCAGCGGGCTCGGCCAGCGACAGCACGTACCCGCGCGAGCGAACCGTGTGAATCAGCGGCTCCTTGCCATGGGCTTCGATGCGCCGGCGCAGGCGCCCCACCAGCACATCGACCGCGTTGCCGACCGGATCAAAGTTGTCGTCCCAGACGTGCTCCAGAATCTGGCTGCGGCTCACAACGCGCTCCGGGTTGCGCATGAGGTATTCGAGCAGGCCGTACTCACGCGCCGTCAATCGCACCGTCGCGCCATCGCGTCGCGCCGTGAGCGAACGGGTATCCAGCTCCAGATCGGCAAAGCGGAGCACGACGTCGAGCGCCGCGGATGGCCGCCGGGCCAGGGCCCGGAGCCGGGCGAGCAACTCCTCGATCGCGAACGGTTTGGAAAGGTAGTCGTCCGCCCCCACGTCGAGGCCGGTGACCCGATCGGCCAGACCGGCCCGCGCGGTGAGCATCAGGATCGGCGTGCGGCCGCCGCGAGCGCGATGCTGACGACAGACCTCGAACCCGCTCACATCGGGCAGGCCGATGTCGAGGACCGCGAGATCGTACTCGTTGACCGCCAGCGCGGTGAGCCCGGCCTGGCCAGTGCCTGCCACGTCCACCGCCCACGCCGCGGCCTCGCGCAGCGTGCGCTGCAGCAGATCGGCGAGTGCGGGGTCGTCTTCGATGATGAGAACACGCATATGGATCTCTACGCGTCAGTGAGTCCGGACGATGAGACGGGGACGACAGAGCTCGTGCTCGTGTGACGCGCGGTGCCGCCAGCCTTGTGATGTCCTACAGAAAAAGAGTCAGGCGGGCCTCGCAGCCACTGGCATCCTGCCGGTTGGCGAGCGTCAAGGTACCACGGTGCGCCTCGGCGATCTGCCGCGACAACGCGAGCCCGATGCCGGTGCCGCCGGGTTTGGTGGTAAAGAATGGCACAAAGAGATTGGCGGACTCCGGCAGCCCCGGCCCGTCGTCCTCCACGACGAGATCGAAGCGCGACGCGTTCGCGCTCCAGTGGACGCGCACGCCGCCGGCGCGCGGAAGTGCCGCGTCGACGGCGTTCGCAATCAGGTTGATGAGCAACTGATCGAGCTGATCGCCATCGGCGCGCAGGACAATGTCGGGGCCGGGGATCACGGTCACCGGCAGCCGCGTTTCGAGGCGCACCACCCGCGCCACCCATGTGGGCGCATCGACGGCGGCCAGCCGCGGCGGCGGCAGGCGCGCGAGCCTGGTGTACGAAGCGAGAAACCGGGCCAGTCCTTCCGAACGCGCCGCGATGACGCCGAGACCATGCACCAGATCCTCTCGCAACTCGGCCTCGGGGTGATCGCGGTCGAGCAGTTGGCGCAGACTGTCGGCCAGCGAGCGAATTGGCGTGAGCGAGTTGTTGATCTCATGGCCGAGCACGCGGATGAGCCGCTGCCAGGCGCCACGCTCTTCCTGGCGCAGCGCCTGGCTGACGTCGGCGAGCACCACAAACTGATGCGGCCGGCCGCCCTGCCGGAATGCGCCGCGCCGCAGTTCCCAGCGGCCGGTGCGGCCGGCAAGCTCCAGTTCCACCAGGCGTGGAGCGTCGCCGCGCAGTGCCTCGGCCAATCCCAGCTCCTCCGCCTTGCGTCCCAGCAAGCGCTCGCTGCCCTGCCCCAGCAAGCGCTCGCCGGTCGCGTTGACCAGCCGGAGCGCGCCGCTGTCGTCAAAGGCGAGGACCACGACGTCGATCTCCGCCATCACGCGCCGCAGCAATGCCGTGGCCTCAAGCGCTCCCAGCCGGCGCTCGCGCAGCTCGTTCATGAGCGTGTTCAGTTCGAGCATGGCAAGCCCGAGTGCATCGTCGGGATTGGACCGGCGCGCGCGGAGCGAATAGTCCTGTTCGCGAATGGCGGCCAGCATATTGGAGAGGGTCTGTAACGGACGGACCACGCGCTCCCGGATTGCCACGGCGCAGCCAATGGCAAAGACCACCAGCACGAGCGTCAGAGTCCACTGGGTGCGCGGCGCGAAGGCGCCGCTCCAAAGCAGCACGAGTGCCACCACCAGCGCGGGGAGGCCGGTGAGCAGGGCGAGGAGGGTAACCTGGCGTTCGTGAGAGGTGCGCACGGGGGAAAGGTAGGCGGAAAGTCGAGCGAATCCCCTCAACCCCGCCAGAGCAGCCCATAGGGAGCCGGTCGAACCGACCGCGATCGCCTAGGTGGTCAAGCCGTGCGACACCTTCGTGACAACGAATACACTGTTCCGCCTTGTCAGAGCGACGATGTACTCCGTCGCAGCGACGCGGGTCCGCTGGCTGCCGAGCAGCACCGAATTGACTTTCAAATGCAGCTCGATCGATGAGGCGCTCGACCGTCGCAGCGATAGCGCTTCGATCCTCACGCACGGGCTCGCCAGTGTCGTGCATCGTGAGTCACCCGGCGTCGTAGCACGGGCTCCTGCTCCCGCGGCGATCGCATTCCAGGCACCGCTGTCCCGGGCACCAATGCTGGCAGCGGACAGAAATGACTGGATGTCCACGACGACAAGGCGCGCGTCTCGAACGCTGCCGTTGTCGTGGGCAGCGCTATCCAGCACAGCACTCACTGCGGCGCGGAAGCCTTCTCGGAGGCCCGCGGTGTCCGGCGACTGAGTCAGTGCCGCAAAGGCGAGTAATGCAAACATCGATCGCTCCGCTAGCGTGATGGGGAGGTGCGCTGAACGCGGGTCGAAACGGCAGAGCCTTGCCGAGTACGGCGTTACTTACAGCCCGTACCGCTGCAACCGCCGATACAGGGCGCTTCGCGACAGCCCCAGCGCCTCGGCGGCGTGCGACACGTTGCCATCGTAGCGTGCGAGTGCCTTGGTCACCAGCAGCCGCTCGACGTCCTCCAGACTCATCTCCTCGATCGAAGGTGCGGTGGCGCCTGGTGACGCTCCCACCGCCAAGTCGCCCGCGCGCACCAGTTCACCCTCGGCCAGCAAGGTCGCGCGTTCTACCGCGTGGGCGAGCTCGCGCACATTCCCGGGCCAGGCGTACTGGAGCATGGCGCTCATGCTGTCGGCACCAAAGCCGGTCAGCTTGCGGCGATAGCGCGCGGCGAACTGATCGAGGAAGTGGCGAGCCAGGAGCGGGATATCCTCGCGCCGCTCGCGCAGTGGCGGCAGGTGAATCTCGACCGTGTTGAGGCGAAAGAAGAGATCTTCGCGAAAGCGCCCCGCCGCGACCTCGGCGCGCAGGTCGGCGTTGGTCGCCGCCAGAATGCGCACACTCACGGTGCGCGTGCGCGAGGTCCCCACGCGCTCGAACTCGCCGGTCTGCAGCACCCGCAGGAGCTTGGCCTGCTGCGCGAGCGACAGGTTGGCGATCTCATCGAGAAAGAGCGTGCCGCCGTCCGCGAGTTCAAAGCGCCCCACGCGATCGGCCTTGGCATCCGTGAACGCCCCCTTTGCGTGGCCGAACATCTCGCTCTCGAACACGCCCTCGGGAAGTCCGCCCAGGTTGACGGTGATCATCGGTCGTGCGGCACGCGAGGACTTGGCGTGCAGAGACGCTGCGATGACTTCCTTGCCGGTGCCGTGCTCGCCGGTGATCAGGGCACTCGCGTCCGATGGTCCGATGCGGTCAATCAGGCGCAGCACGGGCTGCATGGCGGCGGACTCCGCCATCAGCCGTGGAGCGCCGGTGGGCCGGAGGGAGAGGTTTTCGCTTTCGAGCCGCTGACTCTGGCGGATGGCACGACCGAGTTCGATCTGCGTCGCCAACACGCGAAGCAGCCGGGTATTGTCAAACGGCTTTTCGATATAATCGCGCGCACCGCGCCGCAACGCTTCCACCGCGCCCTCGATGCTGCCCCACGCAGTCATGACAATGATCGGCAGCGTGGTGTCGAGCTGCTGCAGCCGTTCGAGCAATTCGAGGCCTTCGCGCCCACTGGTAGTGTCCCGGGCGTAGTTCATGTCCATCAGGAGCGCATCGAAATCGTGGGCGGCTACCGCGGACGCGACGCCCATCGGCGACGCCACGGTCTCGACCGCATAGCCTTCGGTGCGCAGCAGGAGCTTGAGCGCCGCGAGGACATCGCGGTCATCGTCGGCGACAAGCACGCGCGAAGCCGTCACACCAGCCAGCCGTCCTTGAGATTGATGATGCGGTTGCCGTACGCCGCGTTGCTCTCGGAGTGCGTCACCTGCACGATGGTGGTCCCGGCGCGGTTGAGCTGAGTGAAGAGCTCCATGATCTCCCGCCCCTGCGCGGAGTGGAGATTGCCGGTCGGCTCATCCGCAAGCAGCAATGACGGCTTGTGAATGACCGCGCGTGCGACTGCGACCAGCTGCTGCTGGCCGCCGGAGAGCTGTGTCGGGAACAGATCCTTCTTGGCGACCATGCCAAAGCGGTCGAGTGTGTCGGCCACGATCGCCTGGCGCTCGGATTTCTTCACGTCGCGGTAGGAGAGTGGAATGTCCAGATTCTCCGCCACCGTCAAGTCATCGAGCAGATGATACTGCTGAAAGACAAAGCCCACGTGCTGCTTGTGCAGCGCCACGCGCTTGCGCGCGTCGAGCTTGTGCACCAGCTGGTCGTGCAGCCGGTATTCGCCGCTCCATGCGCCGTCGAGCATGCCGAGGATCGCCAGCAGCGTCGACTTGCCGGCACCCGAGGGGCCCATGATCGTGACGAACTCACCTTGCGTGATATCCAGCGTGACGCGGCGCAACACATAACTGCGGCCGCCGGCGATCGGATAGCTCTTTTCAATCTCCCGCAACGCAATCATCGGCGCTTCCTCAGGCTCGGGCTACTCGGCGCGGAGCGCGACCATCGGGTCGACGCGTGCCGCGCGGCGTGCGGGAAGGTAGGCGGCCAGTGTCGCCACGGCGAGGAGGACCAGCGGTGCCATGATCAGCGTCGCGGCATCGGTGGGTGCCACCTTGTAGAGCAGTCCGCTCATGGCGTGGGCCAGAGCCCAGCCGCCCACGCACCCGATTGCCACGCCCGCCAAGGCGGCGCGGACCCCCTGTCCCACCACCAGCCGCACCACATCACCCTGTTGTGCACCAAGCGCCACACGCAAACCGACCTCTTTGGTGCGCTGGCTGACCGAGTATGACAGCACGGCAAAGATGCCCGTGGCGGCAATCAGCAGCGCCAGTGCGCCGAACGCGGTGAACGCCATCGCACCGAGCTGCCAGGACCAGAGTTGCGGCGTGACCCGCGCCATGAACGGCTCGACGTCGACAAACGGCAATGTGGAGCTGCGCCGCGCCTCACGGGTGACGGCCGCGACCATACCCTCGGCCGGACCGCGTGTGCGAACAAATATCTCGCTGACATCCGGGTTCAGGCGCTGCGCAAACGGGATGTAATAGAGGAAGCTCGATTCCTCCGTCAGCTGACCGCGCTTGGCGTCGGCGGCGACGCCGACGATGGTGGTGCATTCCTTGGCGTCGGTGCCGATGTAGATACACTTGCCGAGAGGACTTGCCCCGGGCCAGAGCCGACTCGCGAAGTATGCGCCGATCACGGCGACGCGCGCGGTGCCTTCCCGATCGCCGTCATTCAGGTCACGCCCCTGCGCGATGCGGGTGCCCATCGTGGCGAGATAGGCTGGCGTCACGGCCTGAAAGTACGGACCGCCGCCCTCGTTCCGCGGCATGGTGTCCACGCCTTCGGCGCGGAGCGGGTCTGCAAAGGCCCAGCGGAACGGTGTCCCCATGCTGGCCGCAACCGATACCACACCCGGCAGCTGTTGCAGACGGTTGCCAAGATCAAAGTACGCCGCGTTGGACTCCAGACGATCGCGGCCTTGACGGCTGATCGTGACGCTCATCAGGTGGGGCGCATCGAGGCCCATGTCGATCTGCTTGGCGTTGCGCAGCGAGCGGACAAAAAGACCAGCACCGACCAGTAACGTGAGTGTGAGCGCAATCTGCGCGATCAGCAACGCGGTGCGCGTCTTGCCGCCGCCAGCGGTCGAGCCATGGCCACCTTGCTTGAGCGCATTGACAAGGTTGGCGCGGCTCGCGTGCCACGCCGGAATTGCGCCGACCAGAAACACGGTGCCGATCACCGCAAGGAAGGTGAACCAGAGCACGCGTCCGTCCACGACCGGTAATGTCGCAGGAAGTTCGGGCAGGAGCAGTTGACGACCGATGCCGCCTCCCCACACCGCCAGCAGAATGGCGAGCGCACCGCCGCCGGTCGCGAGCACGGCACTTTCGATCAGCAGCATGCGCAACAGACCGCCACGCCCGGCGCCAAGGCTCGCCCGGACCGCAAGTTCGCGCCGGCGGCTCACGCCGCGCGCGAGCAGCAGGTTGCCGGTATTGGCGCACGCAATCAGCAAGACGATCAGCGAGACGCCTGCGATCCACGCCGACACTTTGGCATCGTCGGATTCGCCGGTGCCGCGCGCCTCCTGAATGGGTCCGAGCAGCACACTCACGGTGCTGTCGCGCGAATGTGCGGCACGGGCACCGTTGCGAATCGCCACCGTGCCCGCGGCGGCAGCCGCGGTCGGCGTGGTCCCCGCCTTGAGACGGCCCAGGATCGAAATCCAGATCCAGCCACGGCTGGTAATCGCCTCGGGCGCATTGAGATCGCCCTGCGACGCCGCCATCACCGGGAGATACACGTCTGCTGGGTCGAGATTGACGCCCGCAAAACCCTTTTGCGCAACGCCAACAACCGTGTACGCCCCACGGCCAAGCGGCAGCGCCGTTCCGATCACACTCGAATCGCCACCAAAATGTGATTGCCAGAACGCGTACGACAGCACGGCCACCGGTTGAGCAGCGGCGCGATCGTCGGTGGAATCGTAGAACCGCCCCAACGCGGGGCGCAGTTCGAGGAGACGGAAGAACTGGTGCGAGGTCGCCATCACGTTGACCTGCACCGCGTCCGTGCCACGTCCCATTCCCATCGGCTGCGCATAGATCGCGGACACGCTGGACAGCCCGTCCGACGCGCCCTGCAGATCACCAAAGAGCGGATAGCTGACGCCTGTGCTCGTCCAGTCGCCGCCACGGCCGGTGTGCCGCACCGAGACGCGCACGACACCATCGGGATGTCCCACGCCGGCCGGAGGCTTGAGAAAGAGTGTATCGACAATGCCGAACATGGTGGCGTTGATACCAATGCCGAGCGCCAGCGTCAGCATGACGCCAGCGGTAAAGAGCGGGGTTTTCCAAAGCGAGCGAATAGCGTAGCGGGTGTCCTGCAACAGCGATCCCATCGTGTGCCTCGACATGACCTGGGCCGAACGACATCCGTCCGGCCCGGAATGTTATCTCAGGGAATCCCAGCCGCCGCCGCGGTCTTCTCGTCCACCACACGCCCGTCAAACAGGTGGATTGAGCGGTCGGCGTGGAGCTCATAGCGCGGATCGTGGGTGACCATGCAGATCGTTGCCCCGTTGCGATGCAGTTCGCGCAGCAGCTCCATCACCGCCTCGCCGTTGACGGAATCGAGGTTACCGGTCGGTTCGTCCGCGAGCAGAATGGCGGGATCGCCCGCGACCGCGCGGGCCACAGCGACGCGTTGCTGCTGACCGCCGGAGAGCTGCGCCGGGAAGTGCTTGATCCGATGCGCCATGCCGACGCGCTCGAGTGCGGCGTGGACACGCTCCTTGCGCTCGGCGGCACTCATCCCGCGATACGTCAGCGGCAGCTCGACGTTCTCGTAGACCGTGAGATCGCCGATGAGATTGAACGCCTGGAAGATGAAACCGATCTGCCGGTTGCGCACGCGTGCGCGATCGGCGGCGTCGAGCCCGGCCACCGGGCGTGAGTCGAGCACGTACTGGCCGTCGCTCGGCGTGTCGAGCAGGCCGAGGATCGAGAGCAGCGTGGTCTTGCCGCAGCCCGATGGCCCCGCGATCGCGACGTATTCGCCCTGGGCAATCTCAAGATGGATGTCGGAGAGCGCGTGCGTCTCCACCTCGTCGGTATAGAAGACCTTCTTGATGCTCTGCAGCCGGATCAGTGGCTCACCAGTGGTTCCCATTCCGTCCCCCTATCGGGTGATGCGTACGCGATCGACACCATCGTATTGCGACATGTCCGACGTAATGATCTTGTCTCCAGCACTCAATCCGCGAATGACCTCAACGTCCGTGACCGAGCTCCGTCCCAGCACCACCTGCACGCGGACGGCATCGCGGCCATTGTCCACCAGCTTGAAGAGTCCCACCATGCCGGTGCCCGCGCCGTATCCTGGGCGCTGTACATGCAGCACATCATGCAGCTTTTCAATCTGGATGACACCATCGACGCTCAGATCAGGCACCGCACCCGCGGGCAAGGGACCGTCGAACGATACGTCCACACCGACCGTGCCGCCTTCGGAAGACGGGTCCTTGCGCGTGACGTGTCCGGCCAGAATCCCCTTGCTCCGCGTATCGATCGTGGCGGATTGACCGATCTGCACATCGGACGCTCCGGATTCCGGAATGCGCAACACCGCCTTGAGGCGCGTGGGCTGCACCACCTTGAGCAGGGTGGTCCCCTCGGTGACAAACTCCCCGGGCTGCAGCGTAAGCCCCTGCACCACACCGGGGCCTGGCGAACGCACCACCAGCGATTGCTGGCGTGCATGATAGAACTCGGCGATGCCCTTGAGCTGATCGATATTGGTGCGCGCGGCAACGAGCTGCGAATCGGCGGACTGCGTCATGATCTGCAGTCGCTCCTTCTCGTTGGCCAGGCGCGTGGTGAGCTCCTGCGCCAGCGCGTGCGCGTTGTTCACATCGAAGGTCGCGGCAAGGCCCTTCTTGTGCAGCGTATCCTGCATCACCTCATTCTGCGTCGCCGTGACGTATTGCGTATTGGTGGTGGCCACCTGCCCCTGCTGCGACAGGATGCCGTTGCGCAGATCGCTTTGCAGCGTGATGAACGCGGCGCGCGCCTGACTCAGCGACTGATCGGCCTGCATCATCGCGATCTCGGCGTCGGGACTCGACATCTCAAGCAGGATGTCGCCCGTCTTGACGACCTGCCCCGACTGCACATCGAGCTTGTCCACACGGGCCGTGGTCTGCGCCGGCACGAACTGGATCTCCTCCGGCGTCAACGTGCCGGGCCCGCGCACCTCGCGCACCATGTCACTGCGACGCACGGAGTCGATCACCGTCACATCGGCCTGCACCGATGGCAGCGCCGGCTTGAGACGAAGCACGAACACGCCCAGCACGATGGCCGCGACGATGCCGACGCCGATGAGGACATTGCGACCTGTACGCTTCTGGGGCGGGCGAGCAACGTCCACGCGGTTCCTCGTCTCGAGGGTTCACAGTGAGCAACGCCAGCGCATCAAGGCAATCCGCGTGCCGGTCGGTAATCATGTAAGTCATTGCATGACAATAGGTTGACCACTAGCTGCTCGCCGCAATATGGCCAGACTGTCCGGTGGCGCGAATCGGCGTCCCATTTGCGGACAGTCGCGCGCGCCATGGCGACACTCATTCCTCACGAAGCGCGATGATCGGATCGACCCGGGTGGCCCGGAGCGCCGGGATCAGCGTCGCCGCGACCGCCACGAGGAGCAGGACCGCGGTGACCGTGGCGAAGGTTGCCGGATCGTCGGGATGAATGCCGTAGAGTTGCGCTGTCATCAGGCGCGTAAGCCCCAGCGCGCCCGCAATGCCGAGGACCGCACCAATGGCCGCCAGCGCCATTCCCTGGCGCAGTACCAGCCCAAGAACATTCTCACGGCTCGCGCCGAGTGCGACGCGTACGCCAAGCTCGCGGGTGCGCTGCGCTACGGCGAACGACATCACGCCGTAGATCCCCAGGGATGCCAGCAACAAGGCAATGGCTGCAAAGAGCACGAGCAATACCATCGACAGCCTGCGTTGCCCCATCGATGCGCTGAGCATGTCGTCCATGGTGCGCACCCGCGCGATGGGCAGGTCGCGGTCGACTTCGTGAATGGCATTGCGAAGCGCCGGCACGAGCCGGAGCGGATCGCCCGCCGCCCGCACGGCGATGCCGAGTCCACCAATGTCGTTGGGAATGTTCTGTGTCACCGGCAGATAGAGCTGTATCCGCGGATCGGCATCGAGCCCTTCGTGCTTGGTGTGGCCGACCACCCCGACGATCGTGATCCACTGCGTGGTGCTGTCGGGGCTCGGACCGCCAAACCACAGGCGTTTGCCGATGGGATCGGTGCCCGCAGGATAGTAGCGATGCACAAACTCTTCATCGACCACGGCGCGCAACGGGGCGTGTTCGTCATCGGTGCTGGCCAGAAGGCGCCCATGCACCAGCGGCACTCGCAGCGTGCGGAGGAAATCGGGTGTCACAAGACGGATGTCGCCCCACGGGCTGTTGCCTTTGGGAGGAGGTGTGTAGCCCTCGACGTTGAAGCTGCCGGTGGACCATCCGCCGCCAAAGGGGAGCACGGTGGTGCCGCCAACGGACTGGACACCGGGAACTTGTGCGAGCCGGGGCATCACCGCGGTCCAGAAGGCGTTGCGTGTGGTCGCGGAGGGATACCGCGCCGTCGGCAAGGCCAGATTGAAGGTCAGCAGGTGATGCGGATCAAAGCCGGGATCGACGCCGGAGAGACGCGCGAAGCTCCGGATGAGCAAGCCGCCGCCAGTGAGCAAGGTCAGCGCCAGCGCGATTTCCGCCACGACGAGGACCTTCCGCACCAGTTGACCGGCGCGATCGGCCGTGCCGTTGCGAGCGCCTTCCTTGAGCGTCGCGTGCAGATTGTTCCGCCGCACTTGCAATGCGGGCACCAGTCCGAAGAGCAATCCGGTGAGCACCGCCACCCCGGCGGTGAAGAGCACAACATGTCCGTCGATCGCCAGATCGGCAACGCGCGGCAGATTGGTCGGATTTGCCGCGACAAGCGCGCGCACCCCGATCCACGCGAGCGCCAGTCCCAGCGCACCACCGATCACCGCGAGGATCAGGCTTTCGGCCAGCAGTTGCGCGATGAGATCGCGGGCGCGAGCGCCGAGCGCCGTGCGGATGGCCACCTCGCGCTGCCGCGCGGCGGCGCGTGCCAGCAGCAGGTTGGCGACATTGGCGCACGCGATCAGCAGGACAAAGCCGACCGCACCGAGCAGCACCAGGAGTGCGGGACGGATCGGGCCCGTCTGCACGTCGGTGAGTGCCTTTACCTCGAGCGTCCAATCCGGAGAAAAGTTTGTGGGGTTGTCGCGCTTGAGCTGCTCGGCGAATGCCTTCATCTCGCGCGCTGCCGCGTCCACCGTGACGCCCGGCTTGAGCCGCGCAATGAGCGGCATCGACTCGTTGGTGTAATTGCCGGGAACAAAGAGTGCCGGATCGAGCGCGATCGGCACCCAGACGTCGGTCTGATTGGCCCAGAAGTCCACAAACGACCTGGGCATGACGCCGATCACCTGATACTGCTCCCCGTTGAGCACCATCTGCCGGCCCACGGCATCGCGCGAGCCACCAAAGAGGCGGAGCCATGCGCCGTAGCTCAATACCACCTGATGGTCATGCCCGGCCTGGTCGTCGGCCACGGTGAACACGCGTCCCATGGCCGGCGCCACGCCCACAGTCTGGAAATACGCTCCGCTCACCTTGGCGCCCGCCAACCGCTCGGGATCGCCCATGCCGGTGAGGTTGGCACTCCATTGCGATTCCACCGCCACGTTGGCAAAGCTGTGCGTGCGGTCGCGATAATCCTTGAACCCCGGCGCGGAGACCGGCGCTTCCATCTTGAGCGATGGGTAGTAGTGGTAGATGGTGACCAACTGGCCCGGATCCCGATACGGCAGCGGTTCGAGCAGCACAGTGTTGATGACGCTGAAGATCGCCGAATTGGCGCCGATGCCGAGCGCCAGCGTCAAGATCACCACCAGGGAAAAGAGCGGGGCCTGACGCAGGCGGCGGAATGCGTAGCGGACATCAAACAGCAGCGAGTCCATGGGCAGCCTCGGTCAGCAGCAGAAGGGGCTTCGCGGACGATCTATAATAGGACACATGATCCGGACCATTGGTTGCACCCTGTTCGCCACGCTGACCCTGGTCGGGCGCGCCACCGCCCAGCAGGCCGACAGCGCCGATGCCTGGCTCGTGATCCATGTGGTCGACGTGGGCCAGGGCGACGGGATCTGGTTGCACACCTGCAACGACCACATCGCGGGCAACGGCCGGTGCGACGGCAAGAACATCGTCATCGATGGCGGCCCCACCGGACTCGACGC
>DATAVM010000064.1:0-2263 GCA_036267775.1 Gemmatimonadales bacterium | reverse complement strand
TTGCCGAAAAGCTCAGCACCGCAAGCGCCGCATTCTCGCAGTCCACCGAACTGCGCGCTGCGGGCAACGTTACCTTGCCCAGCCACTGCGCCGTTCCTGGCATCCCACCCGCGGCCTCAGTCGCTACGCTCGCTGCATTCTCCAGCCGCGCCACCGCCCTCTGCTCGCCGCGATAGCCAACCGTGACCAGCTCTCCTGCGACCGGAATTCGCCCCGCGAGAAATGTAACCTTTCCTGCTGCAGATACGGTACAGTCCACGCCCTCGCCCGCCGCGCCGATCAGCCGCGTCACACGCGTCCCATTCGCCAGTGTGCTCACCACCCACGCCGATCCGGTCTGCGTCATCCGGCAGTAACCCATCGATCCGAACAGCTGCACGCAGTTCACCGCGACGAAGCTGCAACTCCCCGGCGAGGTCGCCACCGCGCCGTCGTACAAGATCGTCGCCGGTGTATTCGACGCAACCCCCAGGTCCTGCAGCTCAAACACAAGTGAGATGGGCGCAGCCACAACGCCGCCGCCAAACTCCTGCACCGCGCCGTCCACCATCGCGTAGTAAGACTGCAGCACCCGCTGCGCCTCGACACAATGTAGCCGGATGCGCAGCGTGTAGACGTGGCCGCTCAGCGTGGTGAACACCGTTCCCACCTCGGCGCCATTCACCAGCGGAGCCACCACGGTCGCCCCGCCGCTCTGCCGGACGTTGTATCCCGCAACGCAGTTCGCGTTCTCGATGGTGCCGGAGTACAGACCGCATATCACGCCGGTGCTGCCCGCATTCAGTTGCAGGCTGCCCGCTTCGATCCCCAGCGTGCCGCCCAGCTCTACTGCGTCGATGGCGGTCAAAGTCGTCTGCCCATCGAAGCCGTTGCCGCCCGTCATCGCCAGGCCACCCGCGCCGAATCCGAGGTAGGCCCCGGCATCGGCAACCTGCCACACCCGCGCATTGAACGCGCCTTCGTTGAAGCTGTCAGTTAGCAGCGGCGTTGTGCTGCCCGTCGGTCGAAACGGCCTCTCGGCCAGTTGAAACGCCGTCGTCGCGCCGTCGCCCGCGAACGTCTCGGCGATGTAAGCCGCAGGCTCCATGTCTCCGCTCAGGGTCACATCGTTGGCCAGCTCCTTCACCGCCGTCGTCTTCAATGCAGCGATCTGCAGCGTGCCGTCGCCGTCGCTCAACGCATGCGTCACCGCGCCCGCAGGCTGCATCGAGATCGCGCCATCGACTACCCTGTAGGCTGCATACGTGGCACTCGCAAGCTGTCCCGCATTCGCAGACCATGTCTGCGTCGCAACCGGCTTGAACACGCCGACCGGCCGCCCATTGGCCACATCCGTCGTCGTGAACAGCCCGCCATCCACGCGATTGGTCAGCGTCGTCAGTATCTGTCCACCTGCCTGTGCGAGGCCCGCTCCGCTCTGCACGAACCCCTGCTTGTCCAGCAGCCACTCGTCGCTGATCGCGCTGAAGGCATAGCGATACACCGCTCCCATCGTCGCCACGCCCGCGTAGATGCTCTCCGGTTCCGTCGCGACATAGCCCGTGAACAATACTGTTCCCGCATCGGACGTCACCACCACGCGCGCGCGACGCGCAGGCACAGCCAGCTTCACAGCCGCGACGTCGAGCAGGCCGCTGCATCGCGAAGGTGCATTCAGCACGCGCTCGATCTTCAGCGGACTGTCCGCCGCCACCGCGCCGCTATAGTCCACCGCGCCCGCGCCATCCAGATTGTCGATGGTGATCTTCACTGCGCCACCCCCTCCGTCATGCTGGTCTGCAACGGAGCCAGTCCGCGCATCTGGCGAACCTCATCCACCGTCAACACACCCGCCTTCAGCAGCTCCGTCTGTATTTGCAACTCTTCCGTCTCGTCTCTGCTCTCCAGATCGTTGAAGCAGAACTCGAACTCGCGCCATCCCAGCTTCTTCGCGAACAGATCGCGTGTGATGTGCTCAGCCAGCAGCTTCGCTACCGGCACAATCGCGCCTAGGAACGCCTCATCCGCCATCTCGCCCGCGGTCGAGCGGTTCACATCGCTCTGCAATCCAAGCAGCATCGGCGGCAGGTCAAACGCATTGGCGATCAGCCGAATCAGCATCTCCTGCCACGCCAGCCGCAGATCGGCATCGGTGCCACCGGCAAAGCGCAACACCTCCGGCTTCTGTTCGCAGCTCAGCAGAGGCACGCGGCCCGTGCCTTCGATCTCGTCCTGCCACCAACGGATCAGGCGATCGTGCTGCTCGGGCGTGGCCTCGTTCAGC
>DATAVM010000063.1:0-12155 GCA_036267775.1 Gemmatimonadales bacterium | reverse complement strand
GGCGCCGAGCGGTTCCTGGCCGAGATCAAGACCACGGCCAACCTGCAGCATCCACATATTCTGCCGCTGTTTGATTCCGGTCAAGTCGACGGCACCGTGTTCTACGTCATGCCGTTCGTTGAGGGTGAGTCGCTTCGTGATTTGCTCGCACGTGAGAAGCAACTGCCGGTCGACGAAGCAGTGCGGATTGCGCGCGAAGTTGCTGACGCGTTGCAGTACGCGCATGCGCACGGGATTATTCACCGCGACATCAAGCCGGAAAACATCCTGATTCAGGGTGGCCACGCACTGGTCGCCGACTTTGGCATTGCACTCGCCGCGTCAAAGACCGGCGGCACCCGTATGACCGAGACCGGAATGAGCCTCGGCACGCCGCAGTACATGAGTCCCGAGCAGGCGATGGGCGAGCGCGAGCTCGATGCGCGCACGGACGTGTATGCGTTGGGATGTGTGACGTACGAGATGCTGAGCGGCGAACCACCTTTCACCGGTCCGACCGCGCAGGCGATTGTCGCCAAGGTCTTGACGGAAGCGGCACCGTCCGCGCGAACTAAACGTGCCAGCGTGCCGGAAAACGTGGACGCCGCCATCCGCGTCGCCTTGCAGAAGACGCCCGCCGATCGCTACCGCAGCGCGGCGGAGTTTGCGGCGGCGTTGACCAGCACTGCGACGAGTGCGCTGCGGCGCGCTGCCGATGGACCGCCACCCCGTACTCCACGGGTCTCGCCACTCGCGGCCGGAGGACTTGTGATTGGCGTCGCGATCGTGGCGGCGCTCGTCGGCGCATGGTTCGGGGGCCGTCGGGTGGGGTCAGACCCGGGACTGCAGATTGCCAGGCAGCTCACCTTCGATGGCAACGTGACTGCCGTCGCGATCTCCGCGGACGGTCGTTCGCTTGCCTACGCGACGGACGATTGTCTCGGGCAGCTGTATGTGTGCAACCTGAGCGTTCGTGTGCGCGACGTCGACGGAACACAGTCCGTCACGATCGCGAAATCGTGGCATGCCGTCGCCGAGTTGAAGTGGTCGCCGGATGGCGCGTTGCTGGCGATCCGCGGATCGCCCGACAGCACGCCCAATGCGGTGTACCTCACCGACAAGCTCGGCGGGTCGATGCGGCCGGTGCGGGTGGCGGCCACTGCAATGGCGTTCACGGGCGACAGCCGGTTCATGGTTTTTGCCGTCGGCGACGCCCGCCAATTGTTGCAACGCTATGATCTGGCCACCCTGGCGCGGGTTGACAGCGTTGTGCTGCCGCCCAACTGGTTTGTGCGCGACCTGAGCTATTCGCCCGACCGCAAGCAGGCGATCGTCATGGTCGAATCTGGTGTCGCGAGCACCTTTGTCGTCGCGCTCCTCGCGGCGGATGGCCGGATCGTCGACAGCGTAGCCGAACCGGGAGCGGCACGAGCGCCGATACGCTGGGCGCCGGATGGATCAGCGATCTATACGTTCGAGTTCGCGCCTGGCGTGGCGGACAACCTCATTCGCATTCCGATCCGCGGCGAGCGCATCGACACGGTCGGTCGGACCATTGCCCTGGGGCAAGTCAACGACGGTATCCAGGGCCTGTTCGACGTATCGCTCACCGGACGCTTCGCGTTCATTTCCAGCCAGCTCAGCTGGGGCATGACGCTGCATACCGGTGCGGCCGAAGCGCCCTGGCGACTAATGACCCGGCGCACGGGATTTGTCCAAGCCTGGTCGATCGCGCCGGATGGCCAGTCGGTGGCGGCCGCCGCCACTGACAACCTGGGAGACAACATCGCGGTGTTCCCGTTCGACTCGACTCGCGAATCTCACGCGATCACGGTGTCCCGTGCCGTCCATCAGTGGCCGCAATGGACGCCGGACGGCAAGCACGTCGCATACTCCGCGTTCGCCGGCACCGGAACGATCGCGATGAGCGACGTATCGGGCGGCGCGGAGCGGCGAATCACCGCGAACGCCTCCAACTTCACCTGGCGATCAAACGATGCCTTGGTCCTCTTGAACGTTCGGACCATCACGACCGTGGACACGACGGGCCATGTCCGGGATGACTTCGCGATTCCGGCGCAGTTTCAACCGGATGGGTCCAGCCGCCCGGTCCGTGATCCGTCATCGTCGCGGATTGCGTACGCATCGGCCATCGCCGGCGGCATTGTGGTGGTGGACCTCGCTCGGAAGACGTTCACGGTTGCTGGACGCGCGCGGAACGAGATGGCCGTGGAGGCATGGAGCCAGGATGGTCAGGCGATCTATTTCGAGGGCGTTGACGATGCCGCCGGCGCGGACGGACAACGCGCACGCCGGGTGTTCCGCGTGGCGCTGGGGGGCGGCGCGCCCAAGGTGGTGTTGACGCTGCCAGCATTCTGCGTCGGTGCGGTGATGGATACCGATGCGCGGCATGTCGTCTGCCAGATGGCTCGCAGGGCGCCGGACATCTGGCTTGCGGATAAAGCCGGGCACTCCGGATGGTGATCCGCATTTGAGCAACCCGATCGACCGCCTGACACCGGCGCTGTCCGACCGCTACCGTGTTGACCACGAACTCGGCGCAGGCGGCATGGCGACCGTGTATCTGGCTGACGACATCAAGCACGATCGCAAAGTGGCCATCAAGGTCCTCCGTCCCGAACTCGCGGCGGTGATTGGCGCCGAGCGGTTCTTGAAGGAGATCAAGACCACCGCGAATCTGCAGCATCCGCACATTCTCGGGTTGATCGACTCCGGCAATGTCGACGGGCTGTTGTGGTACGCGATGCCATTCATTCAGGGCGAGTCCCTGCGCGACCGTTTGCAGCGCGAAAAGCAGTTGCCCGTGACTGACGCGGTGCGCATCACCATCGAGGTCGCCAGCGCACTCGACTACGCGCATCGCCACGGAGTGATTCACCGCGACATCAAGCCCGAGAACATTCTGCTGCACGACGGCAGTGCACTCGTGGCGGACTTTGGCATTGCACTCGCCGCGAGCAGCGCCGGCACGCGCATGACCGAGACCGGCATGAGTCTGGGCACGCCACACTACATGAGCCCCGAACAGGCGATGGGCGAGCGCGAGATCACCGCGCGCAGTGACGTGTACGCGCTGGGATGCGTCGCGTACGAGATGCTCGTCGGTGAACCACCGTTCAACGGGCCCACCGCGCAAGCAATCATCGCCCGCGTGATGACGGAGGAGCCGCGCTCGATCACGTTGCAGCGGAAGACCGTGCCGCCGCATGTTGAAGCCGCGGTGCTGACAGCACTCGAGAAGCTCCCGGCCGATCGCTATGCAAGTGCCGCGGAGTTTGCGGCGGCATTGTCCGACGCCAGCGCGCCAAGCGCGCATCGGACCACTGGACGCAATGCTGCGCTATCGCCACGGCGGACGGTCCTGCCCTGGGCTGTTGCGGTGATCGCAGTCGTGGTTGGTGCCTGGGGATGGATCCAGGCGCGCGCCGCGGCGGATCGGCCGGTGCAGGTGCACTACCTCTCGCTCGGCGACAGTGTGCAGCTTCAGCGGCTCGCTACGACTGGCCCGCCGCTGGCGTTGTCGCCAGACGGAAGCCGGATGGTCTTTGTCGGCGACACCCTCGCGCGCCTCTGGATCAAGCGTCGCGACGCGCTCGAGCCGACGGTCATTGCCGGCACAGAGGGCGCCAGCAGCCCGGTCTTCTCTCCCGATGGAAACTGGATCGCGTACGTCGCCGACACTCACGTGAAGAAGGTGCGGGTCGATGGCGGTCAGAGCATCGCGCTCGCTGACTCCGTCGGCCCTGGGTGTGGCCTTGCGTGGCTGGACGATGGAACGCTGGTGTATCCGACGCTATCACTGCTGGGATTGCGGCGCGTGAGTCAATCCGGAGGTGCGGCGACAGAGACCGTTCCAGATGCACTCTTCAAGGGGCTCGCCCCGATGTTGCCCACCCCGCTGCCGCACGCGCGCGGGATCATCTTTGGTGTCTGCGCGTCCGGCTGCGTGGCGATGAGCCTTCACGTGCTGGACTTCAAGACCGGCAAGGAAAAGCTTCTTGTCAATGACGTCGGCATGGGATGGTATCTCCCGACGGGAAATCTCCTGTACGTGCGTCGCGATGGCGTTGCGCTGGTCGTCCCGTTCGACCTGAGCACGCTGCAGATGCGCGGCGCGGCCGTGCCTGTCCTGCAAGGCGTGGCGCTCACGTTGAGCGTTGCTGCTCTTGCGTGGTCACCGTCGGGCGAATTGGTCTACGGCACGGGCAGCTCGGGCATCGACATCGTCACCCTGCACCACGCCGATCGCACGGGCAAGACGGTCGCGTTCGACCCGACGTGGACGGGCCAGTTCAATTCGTTCGCGATGTCACCGGACGGACGTCGCGTGGCGGTCGGCGCCGGCGGTCCCAGCGGTAGCCTCGATATCTGGGTCAAGGACCTCGATCGTGGGCCTTTTGCTCGATTGACGTTCAGCGGGCACGATCGCCGACCGGCCTGGTCTCCTGATGGCCGCGAGATCGCGTTCATTCGCGACAGCGGAAGCGGCGGTGACGTGTTCGTTCGCCCGGTAGATGGCGGGGGCGCCGAGCGGCGGATGGCCCACCTGGATCGGGCGGTCCAGGAGATCCAATGGTCGCATGATGGACACTGGATCCTGGTGCGCACGGAGTCCGGCGCGGCGGGCAACGGCGACATCCTGGCATTAAGAACTCAAAGCGACTCGGCTCCAGTGCCAGTTGCAACCAGCAATTTTACCGAGCTCCAGCCGATCTTCTCGCCGGACGGCCGCTGGGTCGCGTATGTATCGAACGAGGCGGTGACGCCCGAGGTCTACGTACGCCCCTTTCCCAACAGCAGTTCCGGTCGTTGGCAGGTGTCGAACGGCGGCGGCGGGTCCCCCGCGTGGTCTGCTGACGGCAAGGAACTGTTCTTCATCAACAGCGCCAACCGGATCGTTGCTGCCGAACTCGGTGCGGGCCCGGGTTTCAGCGTCAAGGAAGTGAAGCCGCTGTTCGACGCGATGCGCATGTCCTACATCGGTTATCACCAGGCATTTGAAACCACCAAGGATGGCGGGTTCATCTTTCTGGGCCCGTTGAGCGGGACAATCTCCTCAACGCGCCTGGTGCAGATCGACAACTGGTTCGCGGACCTCAAGGCCAAGGCCAAGCAGTGAGTGCCGTCGGGCGCCGTCCTATTGGATCGGCCCCCTTCCCGCCGTAACTTTGCACGGCCTTCCCCAGCAACCGCCCTGCTTCCCGAGGACCCTCTTGGACTTGTGCGCCCAGCTCCAAGCCCATCTTGGCAACGCTTTTGTTCTTGAGCGTGAGCTCGGCGGCGGCGGCATATCGCGGGTATTCGTCGCCAACGAAGTCCGCCTCTCTCGCGAGGTCGTCGTCAAGGTCCTGAGTCCCGAGCTGGCCCAGGGACTCAACGCCGAGCGATTCGAGCGCGAAATTCTGCTGGCCGCGTCGCTGCAGCAGGCAAACATTGTCCCGGTGCTCGCGGCCGGCGACATCGACGGGCTGCCGTACTTCACCATGCCGTTCGTCGAGGGCGAGTCCCTGCGCTCGCGCCTGACCGGTGCGGGCCTGCCGATCCAGGACGTGCTCGCCATCCTGCGCGACGTCACCAAGGCGCTGGCCTACGCGCATGCCCGCAACATCGTGCATCGTGACATCAAACCCGACAATGTGCTCCTCTCCGGCGGTACCGCCGTCGTCACGGACTTCGGTATCGCGAAAGCATTGAGTGCATCGCGCACGGCTGGCGCGGGTGCCACGCTCACTTCCGTCGGCACGTCGATCGGCACGCCGGCGTACATGGCGCCGGAGCAAGTGGCCGGCGATCCCAATCTGGATCATCGCGTCGATCTGTACGCGCTTGGCTGCATGGCGCAGGAACTCCTCACTGGACGGGCGCCGTTTGCGGATCGCACGCCACAAAAGATGCTTGCCGCACACCTGAGCGAGTCGGCAATGCCGGTGAGCACACTGCGCCCCGATTGCCCGCCCGGCCTCGCGGCACTCGTCACGCAGCTCTTGCGCAAGGATCCCGCCGATCGCCCGGCCTCCGCGAACGATGTGCTCCGGGCGCTCGACGCAGTGAGCACCACGTCGAGCCCGACATTGGCACTCTCCGCACCTGGCGCGCTTCCCAAGGTGCTGGGCCTGTATCTGCTCGCCCTCGGCGCGGTGGTCGAGAAGCGGCTCGGCGAGTTGTACGACGCACGGAAGGACAAGACGAAGGCACTCGCACACTACGGTGCGTTCGTCGACCTGTGGCGGAACGCCGATCCCGACGTGCAGCCGGTCGTGACGACGGTCAAGAAGCGGATGGCTGAACTCGTGGCGGGCGAGGGGCGGTAGGGCGCCACACTCCATGGCGTCGATTGCCAATCCCCTCCGGATTCCCGGGCTGGCGCGGATCGCGGTCGGCGCGTGGTTCATCGTGTCCGGAGTACGGACACCGCTGCGCGACGACTATCTCATTCCGCAGGCCGAACGACTCTTCAACGGAAACCCCGGAACGACAGACGCGCCGCTTCGGGCGCTGGTGTCACTGGTACTCGCCGCTGCACTCCTTCCAATCGGATTGGCGCTGATCGCCAAAGGCGTCCGCTGGACGCGGCGCCTGCCGCTGCCGGCGACTGGACCGCAGCCCATCACACCGGAAGAGGCAGTCGCCGTTCTCGTCCGGCGAGAGCCACCAGCATTCGGCGACGACCCGACAGCGCCCTACTGGGTACTCCGACGCTTCCTGGCTGACCAACTTCCGGACCTCACCTGGTGGCGCCGCGATCTGGTGGGCAGAGGCACGCGCGCATTCGTTCGTGCGTGCGGGCTCGCTACCATGGTCGGCGTTCTGGATTTCGCGTTGCCCTATATCACCCCAATAGACTTGCTCGGCCCCTTCCCCACGAGCTTCATGGCCTTGCTCCTCTTTGTGACGGCGACATGGGCTGCGCTCGGCCTGTTGCTTATCCCGTCGGACGGGCCGCGCATCGAGTCGTTTGTATTTGCGCTGCCGCATCGCGCCGAGGGCCGCGCGGATCCAGTGCGCGGACCGGTTATCGAGAGCGATCCGACGCTGCTGGACCGCGAGGGATCCGGGCTTGGCGTGACGCTCGGCATACTTGGCGCTCTGGTGCAGTGCCTGACGGTATCGTGGTGGACGCTCTCCTTCATTGGCTATCCGCATATCGCAACCTCGATCACCCGACATGCGGAATCGATCGCGGGCGGGATCGTATTCCTCGTCCTGGGCGAACGGATGTTGCAGTCAGCGGCGGAGATGCTGCTGTACTTTCGCTATGCGTCAACATTGGTTCTCGTGGAGGAGAACGGTGAGCCGGGGGTCGGTCACGGCGCCCTGGTGCGGACGGAATCCAAGGGACTCGACGGCCCGCGCCGCGTGGTCGCGGCGGTGGCGGGTATCCATGCCCGGGAGTCGGTGGAGGCGCTGATGACCTTAGCGCCACTCGCATGAGCGGGGTGGTCGCGCCGCGTCCTCCGTTCCCCCGGACCGCATCTGGCAGTATTTTCTGGGGTCTCCCGCACAACGGATTCCTCCCCACCTGAGCGAGGCGCGTGAGCGCACCAGCCCGACTGACGGCTGCCCCGTTTAAGCGATGAGCATCGACACGCTCAAGGCAAGCCTGGCCGACCGCTACCGCGTCGAGCGCGAGCTCGGGGCCGGCGGCATGGCCACGGTCTATCTCGCGCACGACATCAAGCACGACCGCAAGGTCGCGATCAAGGTACTGCACACCGATCTGGCGGCATCGCTCGGGCCCGAGCGTTTCCTCAAGGAAATCGCGCTCACGGCGAACCTGCAGCATCCTGCGATCCTGTCGCTATTCGATTCGGGTGATGCGGACGGATTGCTGTACTACGTGATGCCGTACATTGACGGCGAGACGTTGCGGGCGCGTCTGGATCGCGAGCGGCAGCTGCCGCTTGGTGACGCGGTGCATATCGCATCCGACATTGCGGATGCGCTCGAGTACGCGCACAAGCGCGGCGTGATCCATCGCGACATCAAGCCGGACAATATCCTGCTCCAGGATGGCCGGCCGATTGTTGCGGATTTTGGCATTGCACTCGCCCTGCAGCACGCTGGTGACGCACAACGGATGACGCAGACCGGTCTCCTGGTGGGCACGCCGCAGTACATGTCGCCCGAACAGGCGATGGGCGAGCGCAGTCTCGATGCGCGGACTGACGTCTACGCATTGGGTGCGGTCACATATGAAATGCTCGCCGGTGAACCGCCGTTCGCCGCGCCGACCGCGCAGGCGGCCATTGCGCGAGCGATGACGGAAACGCCACGCAGCCTGCACGCACAGCGCCACACCGTCACCCCCGCCGTCGACGCTGTGGTGCTCCGTGCGCTGGAGAAGCTCCCCGCGGATCGCTTTGTGAGCGCGCATGCGTTCCGCGACGCGCTCGTGGCCGGCGCCACAGCGGCCGAGCCGCCCGCTCGCCCCAGGCGGCGGACCGCCTTCTCCGCCGCTGGCATCGTGATAGTCGCGCTTGCCGTCGGTCTCATGCTGGTGCGGCGACACTCAAACGCAACGGCCCTGGCGAGCGCATCCGGTGGCCCGCGGATCGTCGCGGTGCTTCCCTTCCACAGTATCGCGGCCGATAGCACGCAGCAATACTTTGGCGAGGGGATGACCGCCGAGATCAGCGGACAGCTCTCCAAGGTCGCGGCGCTCCGCGTGGTGAGTCAGGCTGCGTCAGCGCAGTACGAGAACGCGTCAGACCGCCTGGGCCGGATGCACCATGAATTGGGCGTCGGCAGTGTCGTGGATGGAACCATACAGGTGGCCGGGAAGCGCATCCGCATCGACGTCGAACTGATGGACGCGACGACCGGCCAGACGCTCTGGTCGGATCAATACGATCGTGATCTCGCCGACATCTTCGCCGTGCAGAGCGACGTCGCGCATCGCATCGCCGCGGCACTGCAGGCGAGGCTCACACCATCCGAAGCACGACGGTTGGATCGCGCTCCCACGGCGAATGTCGATGCGTACAAGCTGTATCTGCAGGCGCAGGCCACCAAGATCGTAAACCGCGCTGCCGACGAGACAGGAATCGCTCAGCTGCGCGACGCAATCGCGCTCGACACGACGTTCGCTCTTGCCTATGCCTTCCTCGCGCGCGACTTCATCTTCATGGCGGATTTTGCGGGGCCGGAGTATCTCGATTCGGCCGCGGTCGCGGCGCGCACAGCGTTGCGCCTCCAACCTGACCTGGCCTACGCCTCGTTCACCCTCGGTGATCTTCAGGCGTCCCAGGGACATCTCGCCGACGCACGCCTGTCCTATCTCAAGGCATTGCAACTGGACCAGAGCCTCGTCCCGGCAATGGAGGATCTCTCGGAAGCCGAGACCGCGCTCGGTCACTACGATGAGGCACTGTACTGGGCGCTGCGCGCCCAGCCTCTGGACCCCAATGAGTTTCATGTCTATTACCACATTGGAGTTCCGCTGCTCAGGCTTGCTGACGATCAGGCGGCCGAAACCCTGCTCACTGCGGCTGTGGGGCGCTTCCCGGACTTTGCCCGGCTGCCAATCGAGCTCGCCGCGCTGGATTTTCTGGCGGGCCGCGACAGCGAGGCGATGGCTCGCGCCCGCCAGACTGCGGCCAGCAACCCGCACGACGAGGAGGTCGCGTCGTTCCTGGCGCAACTCGCGGCACTCACCGGAGCGCCCGACGCGGATGCACTGCTGAGCGCGCGACTCCTCGCCAATCCGGAGTCGGGCGTGGATCTGGCGCCCGAGCGCTTTCCCGCCTGGCATGCGTTGTTCGCCAATCGGCACGGGGACCACGCCGCGGCGGCGCGGCTGTGGGACGACGTGCTCGCCTTGGATGAGCACGCCATCGCGAGCGGCAACGACGATCCGCAACGCCCGATGGAGATCGCCGCTATTCATGCGGTGCGCGGCGAGTCCGTCGCGGCGCTGGACTGGATGCAGCGCGGTTACAACGCCGGATGGAAGAACTATCGCGCGATCGAGCGGGACACGTTCTTTGCCGGATTGCGCTCGAACGCCCGCTTCCGTCAAATCGTGTCGTCGATGCGGATCGATACCGACGCGATGCGCAAGCGTGCCATCGCGGCAAGCGACTCCTTGATCGTGTGGCATCAATGAGCGTTATCTCTGCGGCGGGGTTGATCGACCCGTGAGTATTGTTGACCGCCTCAGCGCAAGCCTGGCCGACCGCTACCGCGTCGAGCGCGAGCTCGGGGCCGGCGGCATGGCCACGGTCTATCTCGCGCACGACATCAAGCACGACCGCAAGGTCGCCATCAAGGTCCTCCGTCCCGAGCTCGCCGCAGTGATCGGGGCCGAGCGGTTCTTGAAGGAGATCAAGACCACCGCGAACCTGCAGCACCCGCACATTCTCGGGCTCATCGACTCTGGCAATGTTGACGGATTGCTCTGGTATGCGATGCCGTTCATTCAGGGCGAATCGCTCCGTGACCGTTTGCAGCGGGAAAAGCAGTTGCCTGTCGCCGATGCGGTGCGTATTACCATCGAAGTCGCGAGTGCTCTCGACTACGCGCATCGCCACGGGGTGATTCATCGGGACATCAAGCCCGAAAACATCCTCCTGCATGACGGCAGCGCACTCGTCGCGGACTTCGGCATCGCGCTGGCGGCAAGCTCCGCCGGCACGCGGATGACCGAGACCGGCATGAGTCTGGGCACCCCCCACTACATGAGCCCCGAGCAGGCGATGGGCGAGCGGGAAATCACCGCGCGAAGCGACGTGTACGCCCTGGGGTGCGTCGCCTACGAAATGCTGGTCGGCGAGCCGCCATTCACCGGTCCCACAGCGCAGGCGATCATTGCGCGCGTGATGACGGAGGAGCCGCGCCCGATCATGTTGCAGCGGAGGACGGTGCCACCGTACGTTGAAGCCGCGGTGCTCACGGCGCTCGAGAAGCTTCCGGCCGATCGCTTCGCAACCACTGCTGCGTTTGCCGACGCGCTCAGCGCGCCAGTGCTGCAAACTCGCTCGCGTCGGCCCTCGAGCGCGGCACCGGGTCGCACCCAGGCCGTCGTCTTCGCCCTGGCCGCGGGTGGCGTGCTCGGCGCCGCAATCGGGGTTGCGGTCATGTCCGCCCGGCACGAACCTGTCGTACTCACGGGCAACGTCACCCACGTGACTGTCGAAGACGGCCTCGAGATCCAGCCGGCCATCTCGCCGGACGGCAAGATGGTGGTGTACGCCGCCGGAACATCGATGCACGTTCGACTCTTCCTGCGCCCGGTCGAGGGCGGCCGCGCCGTGGCGCTCACGGCGGACTCGGCCACCGTGCAGCAGGATCCGCGCTGGTCGCCGAGCGGCAAGAGCGTACTCTTTCTTGTCAACAACGGAGTCGACACCGTTGTTGCAGGGCTCGGTGGCGCTTCGGCGGTCACGGTGATCAACGGCGCCGCGGGTGCGATCGCCACGGCGACGTGGTCTCCCGACGGGCATCGCATAGCATTCGTCCGGCACGACTCGTTGCTGATCTACGCGATCGCGAACGGGACAATACGCTTTGCCGCCGTAGAACAAGGCACGGAGTGCAACTGGTCGCCACGCGGTGATCTGATCGCCTGCGGCGCTCCGCGCGCGTTCTCCAGAATCGGCACCGTCCTCGGCAACGCCGGTCCGAATCAGATTCTCGTGACGCCGGCGGACGGCGGTCGACCTGTCCCCGTCACCGATAGCGCGTCGTTGAATGCATCGCCGGTCTGGTCGCCCGACGCCCGGCGGCTCTATTTCGTGTCTGACCGAAATCACGAGCGCGATGTCTATTACGTCGCCATGACGCGCGATGGCCACGCCCGAGGTGAGCCGCATCGGCTCACCACAGCGCTGCAGCCGGCGTCGCTGTCGATCTCGGCCGACGGTCACGAGCTCGCGTACTCCGAGTACGTGCCGCGCGCCAACATCTGGTCCGTGCCGATCGTCCCGGGTGGCGTCGCGACATCGGCGATGGCCACGCAGGTCACATTCGGCCACCAGCTCCTGGAGACCATGTCCGTCACTCCGGACGGCAAGACCCTCTTCTATGACTCCGACCGCAACGGCAACGCGAATATCTGGCGCACGATCGTTGGTGTCAGTCAACCCGACGCCATCACCCACGATCCGGCGGACGAGTTTGGTCCGGTCCTGTCCCCGGATGGCAAGTGGCTGGGCTAT
>DATAVM010000062.1:0-20498 GCA_036267775.1 Gemmatimonadales bacterium | reverse complement strand
CGGCTTCGGCCTCAAGGCGAACATCGAAGGACAGCGCTCGGCGGACTATCACAGCGCCATCGTCGATCGCCTGCGGGAACAGAACAACCAGCTCGTCGCGGGACCGTTCACCTTCCGTCTCGCCAAGGAATTCGGCTTCTGCTACGGCGTCGATCGCGCCGTCGACTATGCGTACGAGACGTGCGCCAAGTTTCCGGACCGCCGCCGCATTCTCATCGGCGAGATCATCCACAACCCGCACGTGAACGCCAAGCTCGCGGCCATGGGAATCACGTTTCTCGACCATCATCCCGACCAGCCGTTCGACTTTTCCGCCATCACCGCCGAAGACGTGGTTCTCCTGCCGGCCTTCGGTGTGACGATGCGCGACTTTGACCGGTTGCGCGCGATCGGATGCATCGTCGTCGACACCACCTGCGGTTCGGTGCTCAACGTGTGGAAGCGCGTGGAGAGCTATGCGCGCGACGGCTTTACCGCGGTGATCCATGGCAAGCACTATCATGAAGAAACCAAGGCGACGGCGAGCCAGGTCTCGCGCCATCCCGGCGGCAAGTATCTCATTGTCTACGACATGGCCGAAGCGCGGCGCGTCTGCGAACTGATCGAAGGCCGCGGCGACGCGGCGGAACTTGCAGCACACTTTGCCGAGGCGATGTCGCCGGGCCTGGACTTCCGGTGCGACTTCGAGCGCGTAGGCGTCGCCAACCAGACGACCATGCTGTCGGGTGAGTCGCTGGCGATCGCGGCCGAGTTCCGCACCTCGCTGACGCGCCGCTACGGCGAAGACCACGTCGTCGAGCACTTTCGCTCCTTCGACACGATCTGCTCCGCAACCCAGGAGCGCCAGGACGCCATCACGGAGATGCTCAAGGAGCCGCTCGACGTGATGCTGGTCATCGGCGGCTACAACTCGTCGAACACCTGCGCACTTGCAGCACTCGCCGCGAGCCGCGGTGTCCGCACCTACCACATCGAGGACGCCGACTGCATCGATGCGGAGAGCGGCACCATCCGCCACCAACCCATTCGCACCAAGCACGAAGTGACCGATGGCGGCTGGCTCACCAACGCCCGCGTACTCGGCGTCACTGCCGGCGCCTCGACCCCCAACAACAAGATCGGCGAGACGATCGCCCGGGTCTGCGAAAGCGCCGGAGTTGCCATTGAAATAAAGTAGGCGCTTGCCTACTTTATTATCAATGGCAAAAGAGCCGATCGTCGGATGGCTGCATGACCCAATCACGGCTTTGCTTGGAACCCGAGCAAAAACCGCTGTTTTGAGGCTGCTTTGCCATGCGAATGCCCCCATTTCCTATCGGGAGGCCGTTCGCCGGTCTGGTATGGCTTACCGCAGCATCGACCTGGCGCTGGAGGACTTGGTGGCGTCCGGGCTGGTAGAACGGACGTCGTTTGGCCGCGAGCGCCTGGTTCGATTGAGCTCGACGCACCGCCTGGCGCCGATCGTGGCGGGACTCTTTCATGCCGAAGCGGATTTCTACCCGGCCCTGCGGGTGGCGCTCCGCGCCGTGACCGTGGGCCTCCACTCGGAACTGCTCGCGGTGGCCATCGTCGGGCCCGTCGCGCGGCACCTGGAACGGCTGGAGAGTCCGGTCGAGCTCCTCATCCTGGCCACCACGCCCGCCGCGGCCACGGCGTGGGAGCATCGCTTCGTTGCCGCCGGCGCCGATATGCTCGGCCGTTTTGGCGCAGACCTCAAGCCGATTGCCTACGACCTGCCCACCGCGCGGAACATGTGGCGATCGCGAACGCCGGCAGCCGAGCGCGCGGTGCGGGACGCCGAGTCGGTCAGCGGTCCCCCGATCCTCACACTTCTCAGTGCGCCGGAATGATCTTCCAGATGCTTCCTTCCTGCGTGAGCACATAGAGTTCGCCGGCGGCATCTTCTCCAAATGAAGTGACCTGCCCCTTGGTGACCAGGTTGGGCCATTCAGTCTTTGCGGTAGCCTGGCCGCCGACATAGCGGAACGACCGCAGCCAACCCTTGCAGTAGTCCGAGTAGAAGTAGGTGCCCTGCAGCGCAGGAATGGCGTTGCCGCGATAGACGTAGCCGCCGATGACCGAGCACCCTTGATTGTGATCGTATTCGAGCGCGGGAAGCACAAAGCCGCGACCGGTGCAACGGCTCGTATCCGACGCAAAGCAGCTGGTGCCTTCGTAGATCGGCCAGCCGTAGTTGGCGCCGCGGCCGCGACCGGTGGCTGCAACGGCGACATCGATCTCTTCGCGCTGGTCCTGCCCGACGTCGCCGATGTAGAGATCGCCCGTGGTGCGATCGAACGAATACCGCCACGGATTGCGAAGGCCCGTGTCCCAGATTTCCGGACGATAGCCCGCGCGGCCCACAAAAGGATTGTCGGCGGGCGCGTGGACCGTGCCATCGTCGTGCAGCCCGACACGGAGCATCGACCCGAAGAGATCGTCGGGGTTCTGCGCGTACCCCTGGGCATCGCCGCCAAGATCGCCGTCACCAACGCCGATGTAGAGCATGCCATCGGGACCGAACATCACGTCGCCGCCGTAGTGACTCGAGAACGGCTGCGGAATGGTCAGCGCGACCTTCTCGCTGGCCGGGTCGGCGCGATCGGGATCGGTGGACACATGAAAAACGGCGATATGGCTGTCGCCGCTCTTGTCGGCGTAGTAGACCACAAAGCGGCCGTTGTTGGCGTAGTGCGGGTCAAAGGCAACGCCGAGCAATCCCTGCTCGCCGCCGTTGGCGACCTGGCGCGACAGATCGAGAAAGGGCGCCGGCAAGATCTTGCCGTCACGGATAATCATGATGCGCCCGCCCTTTTCGGGAATGAAGAGGCGCGGATCTCCCGGGGGCGCGGTCAGAAAGACGGGAAAATCCATGCCGGTGGCCACGGTCTCGAGCGCCAGTGCGGGCGGCGGCGCAGCAGACGTCGCAAGCAGGAGCGACACGATTAGGTGTGGGAGCATGGCTGACCCTTGAGAGGTGACTCTCCCAAAATACTGTCGCGCAGCCTGCGCGGGTTGGCACTCCCCGATATTTGAGGTAGCGTATCTGACATGCGTGCAATGGCGCCGACACTTTCAGCCATGCTGCTCAGCGTTCAACTCGCGGCGGCGCAGAGCGCAGTGACTCCGGTATTGCCGCAGGCGCCGCTTGTGCTAGCGGGACCGGTGACGAGCGACTCGATCCACGGACACGCCATCGTCACACTGAGCGATTCCGGGCTCGTGGTGCGCTTCCCGCGCTCGATGTCGCCCGATTCGATCACGCGCGAGATGGGCGTCGACGATCTCTTCTCGGGCTACGAGTGGCGGGTGATCCTGCTCGGCAAGACGTCAGCGCTGCTGACAGCGTTCGTGATTCCGGTCAACGACTCACTCATCATCCATCGCTACCGGACAATCAAGGCGGCGTTCGACGCCGGCGGCTTCCGCACGTGCACGCGCAACGCCGAGGTGCTGGACTGCGATCGCCTCGCACGCGGATTGGTGCGTGACGCGAACGGTCAGCTGGAGATCGGGATCCTGGACCGGCAGTGGCTGGCGCAGGCTTTCCAGTCCGGCACTCCCACGCTGCGCCTGGTCGTCAAGCGCGCGCGGGAGATTCTGTGGACGGAGGATGTGCCAATCAAGGTGCACATCCCCTGATGCTCAGCCTTTGGCGGGAACGAAATGGAAGTCGTACTCGAGGGTGATGTCGTCGACAACCGTCAGCACAATGGCCACGCTCGGCTGCTTCATGTTGAAATCGCCGAAATGAATGTGAGTGACGGCCTTGCCCGTAAACTCGCCCTTGTCCGCGGTGGCGGTGACCTGCCAGACGGTCGGCTTGGTGACGCCGTGCACCGTGAGATCGCCCAGTAGCGTCAGGGTGAGATTGCCCGACTGCGGCAGCTTGCCGCCGAGACCCTGGATTTCCTTGACGACGAGAACCGCGGTGGGGAACTCGGCGGTCTCGAGCGTGTTGCGCTTGATGTAACCATCGCGGCGCGTCTTGTCGGTCGCGAGCGAATCGAGAATGACGGTGATCTTTGAGCCGGCCGGATCCACCTTGCCCTTGTCATCGATGACCAGGCTGCCGGAGACGGCGGTGGTGGTACCCTTCGCGTCGTTCATGTCGACAGCGCCGGCAAGCTTTTCCCGGACGATGAACGCGGCCAGGTTGCCGGTCGGCGCCAGTACCAGGTGCACGGGAGCCGCCGCTCCTGGCCCCGGGCCCGGCATGTGGGCTGCCATCAGCGCGGGAAACAGCACAGCGGTACACATCAGTCCTGCGGTCCTTCTCAGCATTTCTTCGTCTCCATGACGTGAAGTGACACGAAAGCGCCGGCTGAGCCGGGCCCGGTCTGTTGGCCAGATTGCTATTGCTGCTACGTCAGTTTGGAACGAATGGTTGAGAAACGCAAATCGCGCGTGGCCTCGTTCCGTAATCCTACGCGTTACAGGGGGAATTGCCCGTGCGTGCCGTGATCAATAGTCAGCCCGGCGTTCTGGAACTCGCCACGCGGCCCGACCCGGTTGCTGCCGCGGGCCAGATTCTGGTGCAGATTCGTGCCGCGGGCGTCAATCGCGCCGATCTGCTGCAGCGCGCCGGCAAGTATGCCGCGCCGGCTGGATGGCCCGCCGACATCCCGGGGATGGAGTACGCCGGCGAGGTGATCGCCACGGGCAGCGGCGTCACGCGATGGCGCGCGGGCGACCGTGTGATGGGACTCGCCGGCGGCGGGGCGCAGGCTGAGCAACTCGTGGTCGATGAGCGCGAAGCGATCGCCATTCCCGAGCGTCTGGCGTTCGACGCAGCGGCCGCGATCCCCGAAGCCTTTCTCACGGCTTGGGATGCGCTGGTGCTGCGCGGTCGCGCGACTGCCGGCGACCGCGTGCTCTTTCACGCGATTGGCAGCGGCGTCGGCACCGCCGCGGCACAACTGGGCCGGATGCTTCAGCTGGAGTTGATCGGCACGTCGCGCACCGCCGCGAAACTCGAGCGCAGCCGCGCGCTTGGCATGACACACGGCGTGCTCACCACCGACGCCGACTGGCCGGCGCAGGTGGGCGGGCCGGTCGCGATCGTCATCGACACCCTCGGTGCTGCGGCACTCGCGCAGAATCTCACGCTGCTTGCGCGCCGCGGCCGGCTGGTGATCCTCGGCACAATGACCGGTGGGATGGCACACGACTTTGACTTGAGCACGGTGCTGCGTCAGCGCCTGGAGATCATTGGAACGGCCATGCGCGGCCGCCCGATCGAGGAGCGCGACGCCCTGGTGAGCCGATTCAGCGCGGAAATCCTGCCAGCGCTCGCCCGCGGCGCCCTGCAGCCGGTGGTCGATCGGGTGTTGCCATTCGAGGAGGCCGCGCGTGCGTACGATCTGCTTCAGGCCAACGAGACTTTTGGCAAAGTGGTGCTGCGCTGGTAGCGAACCTGAGGGCTCAGGTCTCAAGTCTCAAGTCTCCCAGCACTGACGCTTTGGCGGCCGGCGATGCATCTTCTGGTCCGGTCCGGCGCCGCCGGAACGCCCCCAACACCATGCCTGGAGCTCGATTCGTGTCGAATGCCCGCCGTATTGCGCGCGTGAGCGCGCTCGGGTGCGCCCTGATTGCAGGATCGCTGACTGCCGCGCGCGCCCAGAACACGCTCAACAAGTATGGCAATCCGATGAAGCACCCGCCCCAGCCCACCACCGCGGCGATCACGCCCGATGAGCTGCGCACCCGTCTCTACATCTTCTCTGACGATTCGATGCAGGGTCGGAAGGTGGCGACGATCGGCAACTACAAGGGCACGACGTACATCGCCTCCGAGCTCAAGCGCTTTGGCGTGCTGCCGGGTGGCGACAGCGGGACGTCGTATTTCCAGCGGCTGCCGTATGTCACGGTCAACTATGGCAGCTCCTCGTCGCTCACCGTGAACGGAAACGCACTGAGCTTCAACGGTGATTTTGTTCCCGTGCCGAGCGGCACGCGCGCGCCGCGAGCGATCGCCAATGCGCAGGTGATTTACGGCGGTGTCGAAGGTGATTCCGCCCAGGAGATTTCACCGGAAGAGGCAGCAGGGAAGTTTGTTGTCTTCCTGCCGGGCACCAGCAATGGCGGCGGCCGTCTTGGCCGCGGGCAGATCAATGCCGGCGGGTTCACGGTGAACGTTGGCGGAAATGCCGCGGCACTTCCCGCCGGATGTCCGGCTCCGGGTGGCGGGCGCGTGGGCGGCGGCGGTGGTCGTGGCGGCGCCGGTGGTGCAGGCGGCGGGATCACGGCAGCCACCGCGACGCGTTTTGCCGATGCGGCTGGCCTGGCGGTGATCGATCTTGACGGGCTTTCCGCGGCGCAGCGCGCGGCGCTCAACATTCCGACCGTGGCGCAGTCACTCGGTGGACGCGGCGGTCCTGCGCTCGGCGCCGATAACGCAGCCAAAGTTCCGGTGCCCAATGCGATGTATCAGGGCACGGCCGGTGACATGGTGGTCACCAACGGCAATCAGGTCGCGGTGGTGCGCGGCGGACAGGTGATCTCCGGCACGTTGCCCGCCGGCTGGACCGCGGCGACCGTCAAGGCCAAGGCCGATTCGCTCGCAAAGAAGTCGGCCGACTCGGTGGCAACGGTGCGCGAGCGCACCGATACGCTCAACGCAACCGCGCACCGGCTTCTCGCTGCTGGAACGCGTGCGGGTCACGCGGTCTTCCACGGCGTCAACATTCCGCTCGACAGCGAACAGATCGTCACGCTGGCGTGCGCGCCGACCGCTGCTGGTCGCGGTGGCGCAGCTGGCGGGCGCGGTGCGGCGGGCGGACGCGGCGGCGCCGGTGCTCGGGGTGGTCGTGGCAACGGCGCCGCGGCGGACGCCGCACCAGCCGCAACGTTCCGGATCACCAAGGCGGCAGCGGCCAAGCTCTTTGGACGCGACATTGCGGGACTTGCACCGGGCACCGGCGGCAGCAGCGTGACGGCGCAGCTGGACTTTGTGGAAGCGCCGAGCAGCTGGGCGAGAAACGTGGTGGGGATTGTACGGGGCAGCGATCCCAGGCTGGCCGGCGAGTATGTGGCAATCGGCGCGCACAACGATCACAATGGCTTCAACAACGCGCCGTTTGATCACGACTCGGCCAAGGCGGCGAATGACGCGAAGCTGCGGCTCGAGATGTCGGTGGTGAAGGGCGATCTTCGTGCGCTGACGCCGGCGATGCTCGCGACAGTTCACGTCAACATGGATTCCATTCGCAAGATCCACCCGGTCGCGCGCATGGACTCGATTCAGAACGGCGCCGACGACGATGGCTCGGGTTCGATGGGCGTGCTGGAGATCGCGCAGGCTATTGCAGCAATGCCCGTCAAGCCCAAGCGCTCCATCATCTTTGTCTGGCACACCGGCGAGGAAGCGGGTCTCCTGGGCTCGACCTACTTCACTGCTAATCCAACAGTACCGATCGATTCGATCGTCACGCAGATCAACATCGACATGATCGGTCGCGGCCGCGCGGAAGACATGGTGGGCGGCGGTCCGACGTACCTTGGCGCAGTGGGATCAAAGCGTCTCTCCACCGATCTCAATCACGAGATGCTTGCGGTCAATGCCAAGGAAGCCAAGCCGCTCCGCATCGATTATCGCTTTGATGATGCCACACTCGGCACCAGCGTCGACGGCAAGCCGGTGAGCTGGCCGGGCTACAACAACATCTACGGACGCAGCGATCACGCGAACTATGCCAACAAGTGCATTCCGATTGTGTTCTTCTTTACCGGGCTGCACGGCGACTACCATCAGAACACCGATGAGCCACAGTACATCGACTATCCGCACTATTCGATGATCACCAACTACATCCGCGATCTGCTGGTGAACGTGGCCAATCAGCCCGTCCGGCCGGCGCTCGACAACGTCTGCACGCGGCGGTAGCGCACTTCACAAGAGCTCCAACTGCTTTTCCTGGTCGCCGGCGCGCAGCATCTGCGCGCCGCGCGACGCCAGGCCCAGTTCGTTCCGCAACTCACCGATACGTTGCTCCAGCGCGTGACTGTATGCGCGCGACACACCGCGGCGGGCGCCGTAGTGCCGCGCATAGCGTGTGGCGAGCACCGGATATTCACGCGCGAGCCATGGCAGAAAAGTGTTGCGCGTGGCGGGGCCCATGCGGAGCGGACCCGCGCCGGCCCATGCCGCGCCGGCGTCCCGCGCGCGGACTAGAAGCGCGCGCAACGCCTGGCGCCCATCGGTCAGTCCCGGGAGCACTGGCGCGATAAGCAGCCCCACATGGACGCCCGCGTCGACGAGCTTTCGCATGGCACGGAGCCGGGCATGTGGTGCAGGTGTGCGCGGCTCGAGCCGGCGCAGGAGTGCCGCGTCGACCGAAGCCAGCGAGATATTGACGTGCAACTGATGGCGTTCCGTGAGTGCGGCCAGCAGGTCCGCGTCGCGCGCGATGAGCGGCGACTTGGTGATGATTCCCAGGTGCAGGCCTCGATACGCGAGGAGCACTTCGAGAATGGAGCGCGTTCTGCCAAAGCGCCGCTCGGCCGGCTGATAGGGATCGGTGGCCGTGCCGATTACCAGAGCGTCACCGTTGAGGCGTCGCGGCTTGAGTGTCCGCACAAGCACATCGGCAATTCCCTCCTTGACCAGAATGCGGCGCTCGAACGCGACCGCCGGCGGCAAGGTCGTCACCTCGCGCGTGGCAGCCGATGCATCCGCACGCGCGGCGGCGCGTTCTACTGCCCAGCGATGCGTCTCGCGCGCGTAGCAGTAGGCGCAGCCAAACTCGCAGCCGATGTACGGGTTGATCGACCAGAACGGCATCTGGGTCGAGATCGGCGGATTGATCACCGAACGCACCGGGAGCGAAATGAACCGGGTGCCGCGTTCGCGAGTGTCGAGCGCCAGCCACCCCGGATCCGCAGGTGTGGATTCGGCGGCGACGCCGAGTGGCAGCTCGTCTAGCCGCACCGGCTCGACCCGCAGGCGAGACAGGTGGCACAGCTGGACTGGCGGACAACAGGCCCGCCGCATTCCGTGCAGGTCGTTTCGCGATAGTACGTCATTTTCGGGCGGGCTTCGGGCGTATCTTGCGTACTTTGACTGATTTGCGGCTCGATCGTGGCATCTGGCATTTGCATCTCGGGCTGGCTGGATACCGAATAAACACCGAATCACCGGCGCCACGCAACCACCGGCGCCAAACCCCCTCACAATCCGGCGTTACCTTCGAAGGGTCATGAGCTTCTATCTCCTCACGTTCCTCCTGGGTGCCGTGGGGTTCGCCGCGATGGCGATTACCGGCGTGGGACGGCATCACGGTCACGGTGGCCGGGGTCAACACGCGCGTGGCGGCCGCGGCGCCGGTGATCACGGCGGAATTGGTAACGCCGTATTGATGCTGACCTCGCCGAGGCTGGTGTTCGCGTTTCTCTTTGGCCTCGGCGCCACGGGACTGCTGCTGCGGTCGCTGCTGGGCGGGCCGATTCTGGCGCTCGTGGCGGTAGCGGGCGGCATTGTGGTCGAGCGATTCCTGGTGGCACCGCTCTGGAACGTGGCCATGCGGTTTGCTTCGCGACCGGCGCTCACCATCGAAAGTGCGACCACGGGCGATGCCACAGCGGTCACCTCCTTCGATGCCAACGGCCACGGCATCGTGGCGCTTGAAATTGACGGCCAGGTGGTGCAAGTGCTCGCCACGTTACTACCCACCTCGCAGGGGCAGCCCAAGGTGCGCGCCGGCCAGGTGCTGCGGGTGGAGGAAGTCGACGGTGCGCGCAATCGGTGCACCGTCTCGATTCTCTGATGTTCTGCTGGTCAACCGTTCCAGTCTGAGGGAGTGCTCATGGGTGTACTGGCGCTGCTGACAATCGGCGGTGTGGTGTTCCTGGTGGTGATCGTGCCGGTGATCGTTGCGAGTTTTCTCCGCAATGTCGAGGCGGGCACGATCCGGATGGTGAGCTGGCTGCAGGGCGGCACGGTGATTTACCGGGGACCCGGCAAGTCGAAGGAAATCCCGTTGCTCACCACTGGCACGACGATTTCGAGCAAGGTGATCAACGTCGACCTCGATATTACCGACCAGACGGCGGATATCGACGATGGCGGCACGCCGCGTCCCATCAAGGTGCGCGTGCTCGCCAGCGCGATCGTGTCGGTGGGCGATTCCGACGTGCTGATCCGGACGGCGGCCAACCGGTTCTTCTCCAAGAGCGATGCCGATCAGTTGAGCACGCTGACCGACCTGCTCTCGAGCTCGGGCCGGCGCGCGATCAATCTGCTGACCCACGACCAGCTCTTCTCGGCCAAGGCCACACCGGGCGCATCGCGCTCGCTGCTGCCGAGCACGGCGGTGATCAAGACTGCGCCTGTCGTCACGGCACTCACACCGGCGGAGCAGGCGGTCATCGAGGACGATGACGATCCGCTGGCTGTGATCATTCGCAAGGCCTGTTCGCGCGAGCTCACGGATCTGGGCCTGATCTTCAATTCGCTCAACATCAAGATTGTGCAGTCGGAAGTGGCGGAAGCGCGGCGCCGGCAGTCGGCGGCGGAAGCGCAGGCCAATTCCGAGATTGTTGCCGCGATGCAGGCGCGTCGCGCCAAGGAAGCGCAGCTCGATGCCGAGCGCGCGATTTCCGACAAGCAGCGCGAGCTGGAACAGACCAAGGCCGCCAACGCGGCGCTGATCGCGCAGGCGGAAGCCAAGCGCCAGGAAGCGCAGGGGTTGCAGCGGATCGCCGAGCTCGACGCGACGCAGATTGCGCAAGCCAAGGCGGATGCCGCGCGTGTGCGGCTGTCGGCGGAAGCGTCGGCGGATGCCGACGCGATCCGGATCAGGCGGATCGCGGACGCTACCGCGGAAAGCATTCAGAAGGTGAACCAGGCGATCGAAGCGGGCGGCGAGAGCTATTTCCGCTATCGGCAGATCGAAATGCTGCCGCAGATCGCGCCGGTGATTGCGGACGCGCTCGCGCAGGCGAGACTGGTGACGATCAGCGGCGGAGGTACGGGAGCTGGAGAGAACGCCACGAACAGCATCGTGAGTGTGATCCAGACGGTGCTCGCCGCCCAGATGGTGACCCAGGGCGGATTGCTCGACCGCGCGCCGGCGGTGCCCGCAAGCGACACCACCACTCTGGCAGGTGTTCCGGCTGTTCCGACCACACCCACCAAGCCCGCGAGGTAGCCATGCATATCGTTCTGCTGCTTGCGCGCATTGTGCACATCGGCTGCGGCATCTACTGGGTGGGTGCCGTGTTCTTCATCAACATCTTTCTCGGGCCCTCACTGGACGACGCGGGACCGAGTGGCATGAGCGTGATGAGAGCGATGAAGGCGCGGAAGTACTTCGAGTTCATCATCGTGATGGCCACGTTGACGATCCTCGCGGGACTCTACCTCGTGTGGGTCGACTCCGCCGGGTTCGATCCGACCTGGTTCCGCGGCGCATTCGGCCAGGCGATTTCGGTCGGCATGCTGCTCGCGATCATCGCATACATTCTGGGAGTCTTTGTCCTCAAGCCGCGGCTCAACCAGCTGGGCGCGGCTGGGATGCAGCTCGCGCAGGCGACGGACGCGACTCGCGCCGCACTCACCGCCGAGATGAACGCGGCGCGGCAACGCGTCAAGTCCGTCAGCATCGTCGCGATGGTGCTGCTATTGATTGTCGTGGTTTCGATGGCCGTGGCGCGATATCTCTAGCGGTCAGCGCCGTCGGTTGAGTCCAGGCTCGGCCGGCGCGATGAAGTCCTGTTCTTCCGGGGGCCGGAAGATCACATCGACGGCGAGGTAGAGCGTCTTGGTCCAGGGAAAGATCGCGAACGGAATGACGATCGCCGCCGCGACGCTGCCCCAGGTGATCATTGTCCAGGGCGGATGCGGCCAGGTGAGCATGATGGCGGCGACCATCAGCAGCACGAGCAAGAAAAGGGTCAGGCAGAGATTCACGTTGTAGCTGCCAAGCCAGTAGCCGTCTTCGGCGCGGTCAAGGCGGAAGCCGCAGCGGGGGCAGTTGGGCGCTTCGCGAAACCAGCTCACCAGCACCGGGTGGCCGCCGCACGCGACGCAGCGCAGCAGGAGTGCTCGACCGAAAATGCGCAGCGGATGAGTGGCCACGGACGCTTTCGCGCGAGACTGGGAAGATGTCCGGGCTTACGGGAGCGGGATGGCGTCGCGCACGAGCGCCAGAATCGCGGCCTGGGGCACGACCAGATAGCGGCGCTCTTCGAAGGTGATTTCGACCGCCGCCTTGCGGAAGAAGATCGCATGATCGCCGACCCGGGCCTGTAGCGGGCGATGGCGCTGGGGACGCGCTTCGACCTTCCACGGCTCGTTTTCGTAGGCCGATGGATCGGGGAGAGGATCGCCCGGCCCGGTTGCGATGATCATGCCGGTCTGGACGGTCTGTGCATCGATCGCGGTGGCCGGGAGATAAAGCCCCACATGCGTGCGCTGGTCGGAGCCGTCTTCCGACGCGATCAGGACGCGATCGCCGACGACGATCAGTTCCTTGGGGATCGAGTCCACGTCAGCGCTCCACACCGTCCTGCTCATGAATGGTGAGCAGATGGGTGACGCGGAGCTTGCGGCGCGTGGTGGGAAGCTGCAGGAGCACTTCTTCACCGACGTGACGATCCTTGAGGGCACGGCCCAGGGGTGACGCGAGCGAGATGTGGCCGGCGTCAAGGTCCATCATCTCGGCGAGCACGAGGGTGTACTCCTCGCTTTCGCCGGTCTGGACGTCCTCCACCTGAACGCGTGAACCGAGACCGACACGGTCGGTGGGCGCCTCGGTGCTGGCGAGCTGGGTGAGCTGGTTGAGGCGCTGGTGGAGCTGCCCCAGTCGGGCCTGGACGAATTGCTGGCGCTCGAGCGCGGACTTGTATTCCGAGTTCTCGCGCAGGTCTCCCATCTCGACCGCCGTGGCGATCGCCTGCGGCAGCGTCACGGTGAGTTCGTGGGTGAGCTCCTCGATTTCCTTGCCCAGCTTGTCCCGCATTGCCCTGATCATGGAAGCGATCCTTCCCCGCGGCCGAAAAACAATCCACGGTCCACCGGGCTCGACGCCCGATGGACCGCTGCTGACGCAACAACATACCGCCTTTCCGGGAAAAGGGGGCGTCGGCGCGCGCGGTGCGGTGCGGAACAGCCGCGGTTTTCGCTTGACCGATACCCCTCGCCCCGACTAGCTTTGCGCGCGAAATCGCTCTTGTGAAAGAGTTCACAAGACCCCCGACCCGAAGCCAGGATGCATTGCTGATGCGACGTTCGCGTGCGCTGGGGTGGCTACTGCCCTTCGGCCTGCTCTGTGGCCTCACTCTGGTGTTCCTGGCCGGCTGCAGCGGCCCCTATCCCCAATCGACGCTGTCGCCCAAGGGCGACTTTGCCACGATGGTCGACGCCGTCTTCATGAAGACGGTCTGGCTCGCCGGCATCGTGTTCTTGCTGGTCGAGGGTGCGCTGCTGCTGGCGATCATCAAGTTCCGCGGCAAGCCGAACGATCCCGAGCCCAAGCAGATCCACGGCAGCACCGTCGTCGAAATCATCTGGACGATCGTGCCGGCGGTGGTACTGGCGATTGTGGCCGTGCCGACGGTGCGCGCGATCTTCGCGACGGCCGAGGTGCCGACGACATCGCCTGACGGGCAGCCGCCGCTCAAGGTCGAGGTCATCGGCCATCAGTGGTACTGGGAGTTCCGTTATCCGGATCTCGGTATCACTACGGCCAATGAACTCCATGTTCCATTGAACCGCGCGATCGATTTCCGGTTGAAGTCGGCCGACGTGATCCATTCGTTCTGGGTACCGCAGTTTGCCGGCAAGCGCGACCTCTTCCCGAATCGCGAAACGCGGATCTGGATGATCGCGCGCGAAACGGGTTCCTTCCCGAGCTCGTGCACTGAATACTGTGGCCTCGAACACGGCCGGATGGACTTCTACCTGATGGTGGATTCGGCCAAGAGTTTTGATGCCTGGGTACAGCTGCGCCACAGCGACTCGGCCGTCGCCGCCAACGGCACGCCGTTCGTGCCGCCGGCCACGACGACCTCGGCGATAACGCCCGGAACGACGCCTGTCGTTGCCGCGGTGGCCCCGGGCAAGAACGTCAAGGCGCCGACTCCCGTTGTTGCGACCACGGTTGCCGCAGTACCGGCAGCATCCGGCGACCCCAGGGTTGACGCGGGCGCCAAGCTCTTCCAGGCCAACTGCGCGACGTGCCACTCGATTTCCTCCGCCCACCCGCAAAGCCCCACGAACATTGGTCCGAACCTGGCGGGCATCGGCACGCGGAAGATGATCGCCGCCGGCTGGTATCCCAACAACAACGCGGACCTGCAGAACTGGTTGCAGCACTACAACGATGTGAAGCCGGGCGTGTTCATGGCAGTGCGCTCGCTTTCCGACGCCGAAGCGCAGGCGCTGGTCGCGTATCTGCGCACCCGGCGCTGAGCCGGCACGAGGACACAACAACTATGGCAACTACGGTACTGGAGCCCGCGCACGCGGTTGCGACGCACAAGCGCAGCGTGCTGGTGGAATGGCTGACGACGGTCGACCACAAGAAGGTCGGCATTCTGTACGGAGCGTCGGCGTTCATCTTCTTCCTGATGGGCGGCATCGAGGCGTTGATCATCCGTCTGCAGCTCGTGCGGCCGGACAATCACCTCGTCACTCCCGAGTTCTACAACCAGCTGTTCACCATGCACGGCACGACGATGATCTTCCTCGCCGTCATGCCGATCAGCGCGATGTTCTTCAACTACTTTGTGCCGCTGCTGATTGGCGCGCGCGACGTGGCCTTCCCGCGCCTCAATGCGATGTCGCTCTGGGTCTTCATCCTCGGCGGCCTGTTCCTCAACTTCTCGTTCCTGCTCAACGCGGCACCGAACGGCGGCTGGTTTGGCTACGCGCCGCTGTCGGCCCGGCAGTTCGCGCCGCAGATGAACATGGACTTCTGGATGCTCGGCCTGCAGACGCTGGGTATCGCGTCGCTCGCGGCCGGCGTCAATTTCTTCACGACCATCCTCAACATGCGCACGCACGGCATGACGCTGATGCGGATGCCAATGTTCGTCTGGGCGGTGCTGGTCACCCAGGTGCTGGTGCTGCTGTCGTTCCCGGTGATCACGGTTGCCCTGATCATGCTGACGGCCGACCGGACGTTCGGATCGCACTTCTTCAACATGACCTCGGGTGCCGCAGGCGACCCGATGCTGTGGCAGCACCTGTTCTGGGTGTTCGGTCACCCCGAGGTGTACATCCTGATTCTGCCGGCGTTCGGCATCGTGTCGGAGATTCTGCCGGTGTTCGCGCGCAAGCCGCTGTTCGGCTACAGCGCGATGGTCTTCTCGATGGCGCTGATCGCGTTCCTCGGCTTTGGTGTGTGGTCGCACCATATGTTCGCCACCGGCATGGGCCCGATCGCCGACTCGTTCTTCTCGCTGGCCACGATGTTGATCGCGATTCCGACGGGTGTGAAGATCTTCAACTGGATCGGCACCTTGTGGGGCGGCTCGATCCAGTTCAAGACGCCGCTCTACTTTGCGGTCGGCTTCATCGCGATGTTCATCATGGGCGGCCTGTCCGGCGTGATGCACGCCGTGGCTCCGGCCGACCTGCAGCAGACCGACACCTACTTTGTCGTCGCGCACTTCCACTACGTGCTCTTTGGCGGATCGATCTTCGCGCTGACGGCCGGCGCCTATTACTGGTGGCCCAAGATGTTCGGCCGCATGCTCAACGAGACGCTGGGCAAGGTGCACTTCTGGCTGATGCTCATCGGCTTCAACGTGACGTTCTTCCCGATGCACTTTGTCGGTCTGCTGGGCATGCCGCGGCGGGTGTACACGTATCCGGCCGGTCTGGGCTTTGAGCAGTACAACCAGCTGTCGACCATTGGCGCATTCGTGCTGGCGCTGGGCTTCCTGGTCTTCATCTACAACGTGCTCAGCACCTGGCGCAATGGCGCGCAGGCGCCGGCCGATCCGTGGGGCGGCGCAACGCTCGAATGGTCGATTCCGTCGCCGCCGCAGGAATGGAATTTCCCGACCGAGCCGGTGGTCACCGACAAGGACGCACTGTGGGTCATGAAGCGCGCCGCTGGTGTGCGTGAGTTGCCGGAGCCGCAGCCGGTGAGCGGCAAGGGCATTCATATGCCGAGCCCGTCGTGGTGGCCGCTGGTGGCCGCGTGCGGCATTCTGATCTTCATGATCGGGATCATGGTGAAGCGCCCATGGGCGTTCCCGTTCGGGCCGATCTCGATGCTGGGCTTTGCGATTACCGCGTTTGCCGTCTTGAAGTGGTCGTATCAGCCGGTCGACCACGCCGCCACGTCTCATCACTAGGAAGCGCGCTCGATGACCGCCGCCGTACTCGACCACGACGCCGCGCACGCCCCGGAAGAGCATCACACCTCTTTCCCGGTGGACAACCGCAAGATGGCGATCTGGACCTTCATCGGGTCCGAATGCATGTTCTTCGCCTCGCTGATCAGCACCTTTGTGATCTACCGGGACTCGCACGCCAAGGGTCCTGGGCCAAAGGAGATCTTCGAGGTGCCGCTGGTGACCGCCGGTACCGCGGTGCTGCTCTTCTCCTCGTTCTTTGTGGTGATGGCGCTCAATGGCGCGCAGCAGGGCGATCGCAAGAAGCTGATCACCTGGCTGTCGCTGACGGTGCTCTGCGGCTGCTTCTTTGTGGGAATGCAGGTGTATGAGTTCACGCATTTCTATCACGAGGGCATGCGCTACACCACCAATCTGTTCGCCACGAGCTTCTTCACGCTGACCGGCTTCCACGGCACGCACGTGGCGATCGGCACGCTCTGGCTGGGCACGCTGCTCAAGGACGCGATCAAGGGCCGCATCCCGCCCAAGAAGGCGCTGAATCTGGAAATCGCCGCGTTGTACTGGCACTTTGTCGACGTGGTGTGGATCATCATCTTCCCGGTCGTCTACCTCATGAGCCTGGGGCGCTGAACCGATGAGTGACCATCTGACTGCCCACGACGATGTGGCCCACAGTGGGCCGTCCAAGTACGTCCAGATCGCGACCGTCCTCTTTGTCCTGACGGCGCTGGAAGTGCTGCTCTTCGAGATCTGTTTTGGCGATCTCAAGGCCGGGATGCCGAACATCGCGTTCTCGATCGGGCCGTACTTCGTCGAGATTCTGCTGCTGCTTTCGGCCGCCAAGTTCTGGCTGGTCGCCATGTTCTATATGCACTTGAAGTCCGACTTCAGGTTGCTGAGCTGGCTCTTCGGTTTTTCGTTGATGCTCGCGTTCATAGTGATCGTGGCGCTCTTCACGCTGTTCACCTACAATCGGTCGCTGTGGTGGTGGAGCGGGAGCTGGTAGCAAGCGCACGATAGCGTCAGATGACCGAGCGCCCGGTATCGAGTCGATACCGGGCGCTTGCTTTGTGGTCGGGCAAACGGGTTGATCGAGTTTGCCTACGCCACCGTTCCCCATGCGCCGCGCGCGAGCAGCAGCCACCCGGCGATCAACGCGAGCCCGCCGATCGGCGTCACGGCACCCCACCAGTTCTGACCAGTGGCAACCAGCAGGTAGAGCGAGCCCGAGAAGACCACCACACCGGCCACAAAGCACCACGCCGCAGCGGCCGCACCAGGAGCGTTCCGCGAGAGGAGCCACGCCGAGGCCAGGAGGGCAAAGGCGTGGTACATCTGGTAGCGCACCGCGGTCTCGTAGACCCCCAGGAGATGCGCATCGAGGCGAGTCTTGAGTGCGTGCGCGCCAAAGGCGCCCAGGATCACCCCCAGGGCGCCAAAGAGCGCACCGATGGTGGCCGCCATTCGCTCACTCATGCCGGCGGTGCGCCCGCGTCGGGCTGCCTGCCTGAAGCACCCATCGCGTGATAGCCGTTGTCGACGTAGACCGTAGAACCGGTGATCCCGGCGGCGAGCGGTGATGCCAGGAACGCCGCGGTGCGGCCCACATCCTCAGCCTCGAGCAGGCGAGTCAGCGGCGCGTTCTCCATGGCATAATTGATCATCTTCTCGACCACACCGATGGCGGACGCGGCGCGCGATGCGTACGGCCCAGCGGAGATGGTGTTCACCCGCACGCCAAAGCGACGGCCGGCCTCGTACGCGAGCATCCGCGTATCCGACTCGAGCGCCGCCTTGGCCGATGACATGCCGCCACCGTAGCCAGGCACGGCCCGTTCCGACGCGAGATAGGTGAGCGAAAGGAATGAGCCGCCGGACCGCATCAGCGCGCCGAATTCACGGACAAACGCGACGTTGCTATAGGCCGAGACACTGACCGCATCGAGATAGCCGCGGCGCGACGTGTCGAGCAGAGGCTTCCGAACCTCGGGGCCATTGGCGAGCGAGTGGACGACGATGTCGAGCGGTTGATCGCCAAAGTCACCGCGGAGGCGGGCCACGACGCCGGCGATGCTGAAGTCGCCGCGCTCGCGATAGCGCTTGTTCTCGCGAATGTCGACCGGCGCATCGTTCAGCGTGTCGTAGGCGGCGTCAAGCGGATAAATCCGCTCAAACGCGAACGGGTGGCCCGGCTCGAGTTCCATGGAAGCCGCGATCTTGCCGCGCTCGAGAAGGTTCTCGAAGATGCCCATGGCCGGCGGCCAGGTACCCACACAAATGGTGGCACCGGCGCGAGCGAGTTCGCGGGCAATCGCAAAGCCAAAGCCGCCATCGTCGGCCACACCGGCGACGAAGGCCCGCTTGCCTGACAGGTCGATGGAGAGCATGCCCGAATCTAACAACAGCCCCGGCGCTAGTCGTTGCGCAGCACTTCCAGCGGCGGGCGCTTGAGCACCTCGACCGACCCCCACAATCCGGCGGTCACGGTGAGTGCCACGAGCACGAGGGCAAGCAGACCAAGCTGCAGCCAGGGCGCCACAAAGGGGGTCTTGAATTCCCAGTGCGCCAACGACCAGCCGGCCGCTACCGCCAGCAGCGAGGCGACGAATGCCGCCGCGAATCCCAGGGCGATGTATTCCACGATGAGAATGATGAGCACCTGCGCGCGCGTGGCACCCAGCGTACGAAGGAGCGTTCCTTCCCGCACGCGCTGCCAGCGGCTGGTCGCAATGGCTCCGACGAGGACCACGGCACCGGTAAACAGGGAGAAGAGCGCCATGAAGCGGATAGCGGTAGCAATGTGGCTGATCACCGTCTCCAGTGCGGCCTGCACTTCCGCCAGATCGATGGCTGTCACGTTCGCCGCACGCTCGGCGACCTCGCGCTGCACACGGCCCCGGACAGTGTCGTTGGGCGCATGCGCCATCGTCGCCCACGTCTGCGGAGCGCTTTCGAGTGCGCCTGGCGCAAAGACGACAAAGAAGTTGAGCTCGAATCGCGCCCAGTCGACGTCACGCAATGACATGACGCGGCTGTAGACGGGCACCCCCTGCACATCCCACGTGATCGCGTCGCCGACAGTCACGCCGAGCTCAGCAGCCAAGCCGGATTCCATGGAGATCGGCGCCGGGTCAGCAGCGGTGCGGCCCGAAGCGGCTGTGCTGGGTACAAACCAGCGGCCGGCGACCAGATGATCTGCGGGATTGAGCGTGGCACGCCAGGTGGAGCGGTACTCTCGGCGCAGCGCCCAGAGCGACGGACCGGCACCAGAAGCGCCGCTGTTGCGGTCGGTTTCGGCATCGGCGGTAAGGGTGTCGGACGAGGATTCGAGCGTGCTGACCGCCTGACCCTTGAGCTCGCGGATGCGCATCGGCACCATCGGCGTAAACGAATCGGCCGCGACGGACTCTGCCCGCAGCACCGAATCCACCAGTGCACGCTGACCGGTCTGCACGTCAAAGAGCACGAGATTGGCGCGACTGCGACCGGGGCGATCGACCTGCACCACCTCCAGCAGATTCCGCTGCACGGAGAAGACAGTGCCAAGGAGAAAAGTGCCAAAACCCAGCGCCAGTACGACCGTAAGCGTCTGATTGGCGGGACGATGGAGATTGGCCAGGCCCTGCCGGAACAGATAGGGCAGCGTCACCGGAATCCAGCGCCGCGCCGCGGCCATCAACGCGAGCGACGCCAGCCAGAGCACCGCAATGGTGCCACCGATCGCACCGGCGAACCATGCACCGCGCTCCAGCGACCCCGCAGCGACCGCGGCAAGAGCAACCACGCTGACAATGAGTGCTGCGACCGCGGCGATGCGCAACGCATCCCAGCGCATTCTGGGCGGATCGGTGTTGCGGCGCAGCGTGGCGAGCGGCGACACTGCGCGAATCCCCGCGAGCGGCAAGAGCGCAAACACGGCGGCGGTCCAGACGCCGAGTGCGGCACCCGACGCGATCGCCTGCAGCGACGGCACAATCCGCACGTTCGCCGGGATGAACGCGTGCAATACCAGTGGCATGGCCTGCTGCAGCCCGACGCCCGCCAGGGCGCCGAGCAGCGAGCCCAGAAGACCCATGGCGACGGCAAGCATGAGATAGATCGCAAAGACCTGCACGGATGTGGCGCCCAGCGTGCGGAGCACCGCGATGGAATCGAGTTGCCGCCGGATGAAGACGTGCACGGCACTCGCC
>DATAVM010000061.1:0-4397 GCA_036267775.1 Gemmatimonadales bacterium | reverse complement strand
ACGGCCCCGTGGCGCGAATCACTGGGCGGACCATGGGAGTGTGTGCGAAGCGGCGTCAGTGCGCCATCGGGGCGGGTCGGGGTGCAGGGATCGCACTGCAGACGCGTAGCACCACCGTCCCATTGCCACGCCAGCGCCGAGATCCTTCGCTGCTCGCAGGATCACACAACGGGGCCGTCTTAATGCGCATCCACCGCCGGACCAGCCGCGCCTTGCGGCTTGCGGAGCACAAAGACCGCCGGCACCACGCACACAAACGACGCGAGAATGATGAGCCAGCAATCGTTGTACGCGAGCATCGACGCCTGGCGCATCACGGTGCCGTCGAGCACGGCGTAGGCCGTCTGCCGTGCCTGATCGAGCGACGCGCTGTGTGAGGTCATTCCGCCCACCAGCGCCTGGAAGCGCTGCTGATAGATCGGACTGCCGGGGTAAAAATTGGTGACCAGGTCCGCGCGATGCGCCGCAATGTGCCGCGTGAGAAACGCGCCGATGACCGCAATCCCGAACGAGCCGCCCAGCTGGCGGGCCAGATTGATGAGACCCGATGCCTGCTGCGCTTCGGACGGCTTCAAGTTGCCAAAGGCGATGTAGTTGATCGGTGTGAAGAGCAGACCCAGTCCAGCGCCGCGGATGATGAGCGCGGTGTACGCATCCTTCTCGCCGGCACTGGTGGTGAGATGTCCCAGCGTCCACATCGAGAGCAGCACCAGTCCCATGCCGGCGAGAATCATCACGCGCGCGTCACCCTTCGGTTTGGCACCATTGAGGAGCAGACCGCACACGAGCGCCATTGCACCGGTGGCGAGGCCGCCCGGCATCATGGCCAGGCCCGTTTCGGTGGGCGTGAAGCCCAGGACGCCCTGCGTGAAGAGCGGAAAGAGAAACGTGCCGCCGTAGAGGCCGAATCCCAGCACCACAAACAGGAAGATCGAGCCGGCCAGATCGCGGTTCTTGAGCACACGGAGATTGATCACCGGGTGCTTGTTCAGACTCGACAGCTGCCACCAGATGAGCGTCAGCAGCGACACCGCCGACACGATCGCCAGCTCCACGATCAGCTTGTCGCCAAACCAGTCCTTGGTATTGCCCTCTTCGAGTACGTACTGCAGCGCGCCGATCCCGACAATCAGGAGCCCGATGCCAAACCAGTCCACCTCACCCGAGAAGCGCTTCTGCTGCGGCGGATCATCGAGGAATTCCGACACCAGAAATGCCGCGGCGATGCCGATCGGGATATTGATGAAGAAGCACCAGTTCCAGGTGTAGTTGTCGGTAATCCAGCCGCCGAGCGTTGGTCCGAGCGTCGGGGCGACAATAATGCCGAGAAGAAAGACGGACTGGACGAGCCCCTGCTCTTCGCGCGGAAAGACCTGGCGCAGTGTGGCTTGTGCGGTGGAGAGAAGTGCGGCACCGCCCGCGCCCTGCAACAGGCGCCACAGCACGATTTCGCCGAGGCTCGACGACGTGCCGCAGAGGAAGGACGCGACCACAAAGAGAATGATCGAGAGGACGAGATAGCGTTTGCGTCCAAAGATCTGGGTAAAGAACGCCGTCATGGGCAGCACGACGACGTTCGCCAGAATGTACGACGTGGCGACCCACGCGATTTCTTCGCGCGTGGCTCCCAAGTTGCCGGCCATCTGCGGCAGCGACACGTTGATGATCGTCGTGTCGAGCACTTCCATGATGGCTGCGGTGATGAGCCCCGCCAGAATGAACCAGCGGTAGCGATCGACGTGCGCTTCCTGCTCCGCCACTGCCGATGCGTTTGCGACGGCGGCGTCAGTTGCCAACGGGTGCTCCAATCACGTCCACATGTGCAATCACATCGCCCTCGTTGATCCGTTCCGCCACGGCGCGTCCCGTGACAACCTCGCCAAAGACCGTGTATTCATGGTCGAGCCGCGTGTTGTCGACCAGATTGAGAAACCACTGTGCGTCGCCGGTATCGCGGCCGCGGGACGAGACGCCGAGTGTCCCGCGGAGATGCGAATGGCGGCCGAGTTCATCGCGCATGAACTCCCGGTCGCCAGCGTATTCGGACGCATCAGGGCCGCCGCCTTGCACCACAAAGTCAGGTTCCACTCGCTGAAAGATATGCCCGTCATAGTAGTGAGCGCGAGCGAGCCGGACGATCCGGGCCGCGGTAGCGGGCGCCTCCTCGGTCAAGAGGCGAATCGTGAACGAGCCGCCGCCACTTTCCCGCGCCATTGTCACGCGGAGCTCCACGTTGGGTGCAAGCATGAACATGGCGAGCGGTTCACTCTGGATCGGGAGCCGTACCGCTGCGGGCGCGACGGTGCGACCGGTCCACTGCGACATCAGCCGTGCCGCGGTGGCGGCCATGGTCGTATCGAAATCCGCGACGTACAGCGCGATCCGTCCCGTGTCCGCCGCGTTCCCCAGCTCGGCGATCCGATGCAGCGTAGCCATGCGCGGATCGTGGAGATTCTCACTCTTCTCAGCACTCAGCCGGTCGAGCGCATCGAGCAGCGCTGGGAGTGCGGTGGGATCGACCGAGCCGGCGAGAGCGCTGTCGGCGGCAAGGACGACCTGATTGCCGCGTGACGTAAGAGCGGCGATGTAGGCGTTGTCGGCGTCGTGGCCCAGCGTCTGGGCCAGGCCATCAATCGCGGCTTCGCGCACGTCGTCGTTGGTATCGCTCGCCAGCCGCACCAGCACCGCCAGATTGCGCGCCGGGATCGCGGCGGTGGCAGCCGCGGTGCGGAGCAGCCACGATGGGCTGGCCGCGAATGCCATCACACTGCTCGCGGCCAGCCGCGGCGCGGCGTGCGCGAAGGCATCGAGCGCGTGAGCACGGATCACGGCGGCGTTGGTAGGCGCCAGGTCTGCGCGCAACGTGTTGACGCTTGCGGTATCGGTGCAGGTCGTGCCGAGCGCATCGATGGCGGTCAAGCGGACATAGGTCACCGGATCGTGCGACAGAATGCTGATTCCCGGGCAATCGGGCTTTGCCGCCGTGCGTGCCGGCGCGATCGTGGCGATGCGGACGATGGAGCTCGTGTCGGCCATCGCGATGGCGACCATCGCGTAGAACGGCTTGCCGGTAACGGCGCGCACGCCGGCCAGCGCGAGCCTGCGCACCTGCGGGTCGCGATCGCGAAAGGCGGCGAGGGTGGTGGCGCTGTCGAGCGCCATGCCGCTGGTCAGCGCGAGCATGGCGACGCGACGAACGCCTGCGTCCGCATTCCGGAGCGCCATGTCGCGCAGCAGCGTGATGGCAGGATGCGACAGCGGTACCCCGGTACGGCGATTGAGCGCGAGCCAGTAGAGACCGCTCGCCGTGCCCATTTCCGGGTGGACGCCAGCGTCGCGCAGGATGGCCGTTTCGGCCAGGCGCGCAGTGGTGGAGTCGCCATAGGGCAGGCGGCCCAGCGCATCGGCGAGCGCGCCGGCCACGTCGTGCGTCTGCTGGCCAGCGAGGGCACTGTCGAGGGCGTGCTCTACCACGCGGACGGTGACTTGCCCCGGATCGCTCGCGCGGCGACGGATGCGGTTGAGTGTTTGGGCCAGCGCGTTGGCGGTCTCGACACGGATGGCGGGGTCGGCGTCGCCAAGCAGCGAGAAGAGCCGCGGCGCGAGCTCCGGGCGCTGCAGGCGGCCAATGGCGCGGGCGGCAACGCGGCGGAGGAGCGTGTCTGGACTGGTGAGAGCGTCGGTGATCGGCGCGATGCTGTCGGCGCCCAGGCCGCGGGCGTCTTCGGCGACGAGCAGGCGCTGGAGGGCGATGGTGTCGGTTTGAGGTCTGGGACGTGGGCTTTGGGACCTGAGACCTGACACCTGAGCCGTGAGGGCTGTGGCGCCGAGGCAGAGGCCGAAGGCCGCTGAGAGAATGGCGGAACGGGCGGCGCGGGTGGTTTGCGTCATCATGACCGATTCAGGAACCGGAAGTAGCAGGCGGCAAAGACCAGGACGATGCCGACATTCATGGCCAGCCGTTCCCAGAAGCGGTTCTTGAAGAACAGCACGTCGACCGCGACAATGAGAGCGATCATGACCACGAGATAGAGTGTGAGGCCTGGTTGCTTTGCCATTTGGGGCTCCCGGGGCGGTGTGGCCCATCATTTAGGGCCGTGCCTGGCCGGAAATGTTGCCCGGCCGGGCGTGATCCGATAAAGTTAGCGCCGCACAACGGGTCCGTAGCTCAGCTGGATAGAGCGCTTGCCTCCGGAGCAAGAGGTCGTGGGTTCGACTCCCTCCGGGCCCATTGGTTCCAAGTGCTTGTCCCATCTGCGATTGCCAAGCAGGTGGGATTTTCCATTTGCGTGAAGTCGGGCGGCAGGTGTCCGTTCAGGTGTCCGTTGGTCAGACGGCAGAATGTCAGCTATCGACCTTTTGTTGTTTTGTCGCCCTCGGGGCGGACGAGGTCTTGG
>DATAVM010000060.1:0-5212 GCA_036267775.1 Gemmatimonadales bacterium | reverse complement strand
CCATCGTCGAGTTCATCCACCGGATCAGAAGTGCCATCGCCCTCGTCCCGGTGCTGCTCCTGGTCATCGCCTGCTGGCGCACGTTCGCACCAGGCCACTGGGCGCGGAAGACTGCGCTTGCGGCTACGGTGCTCATGGGTGTCGAAGCCGGCATCGGCGCGGCACTGGTGCTGCTCAAGTACGTCGGCGACAACGCCTCCATCGGCCGGGCGCTCATTCTTGGCGTGCATCTGGCCAACACGCTGCTCCTGCTCGCCGCGATCGCGTTCACCGCGTGGTGGGCGAGTGGCCGGCCCGCGCCCGCACTCACAGCGCTTGGCAAACGCGGCTGGTGGTTCGCGGCGGCGCTCGCTGCGTTCGTCGCTGTTGGCATGGTGGGGACCGTCGCGTCACTCGGCGACATGCTCTTTCCGGTGCGCTCGCTTGCGGCGGGCCTGCTGCAGGATCGCGACAGCACGGCGCATCTCTTTCTCCGGCTCCGCGTGTGGCATCCCGTGCTCGCCATTCTCGCGGGCTCGGGCTTCATCCTGCTGGCGGGCGCCGCGATTCGCTGGCGCGACGAGCCCGCCGTGCGGGCGGCCGCACGCGCCGTTGTCACGATGGTCCTGGTGCAGTGGTGCGTCGGCGCGAGCGCACTGATCCTGCTCGTCCCGGTGGCACTGCAGCTGCTCCATCTGCTCACGGCGGATCTGCTCTGGCTCGCGCTGATCTGGCTCACCGCTGCCGTGTTCTCGACTCAGACCGGGCGGACGAGTCCCGCGACCAGGCGCGCGGCGTCGGCATCGAACACGGTGCCGGCCCCCTCTTCCAGATAGCGCAGCGCGCGATCCGACGACCACGGCGGGCGGAACGGCCGGGGCGCCCGCACAGCGCAATAGGTGGCGCTCACCGCAATCACACGGCTCGCCCAGTGCACGGCAGGACGAAAGCGTCGCGCGGGATAACCGCCGCCATCGGGGCGCAGATGATGTTCGTAGGCCACGATCGCGGCGAGTTCGAGGCCGTGACTTCCGGCATCGAGCAGAAGCCGCGCGCCGAGCGCCGTGTGGGTTTCCACCAGTCCGCGCTCGGCGGGCGTGAGCGTTTCCCGACGGCCCAGTTCGGCCGGCAGACGCGCCATGCCGATGTCGTGAAAGAGTGCGATCACACCAATGCGATGCCGGCCCACACGATCGATCCCCGACGCTGTCGCCGCCGCCATCACGAGCAGCGCCGTGTTGACCGGATGCACGACGTGGTAGAGCGCGTGATCGTCGCCGTGGGCGGCCTGCGGCAATTCGTGATGATCGAGCAGCCCGCCCAGGATGCGCACGACCGCCTCGGCCTCCGCCCGCGCGACCACACCGCGCGCGGCTTCGGAACGGATATAGTCCATGGCGTCGAGCTCGTCGTGCAGATCGACCTGAAGCTCGCGGCCCCCTTCGGCTGCCTGGGCGCGCGGCTCCTCCTCCGTGACGACATCCTCAAAGACCGCCACGGCGCCGAACGCGATGCCCGGCAGCGGTGCTTCACCGGCGGGATCGGCGGCACCGGTGGTAAGCCGCACCATCATCTGCTCAAGAAACGCCGCCAGCGATTCGAGCGTGGCGGCACTGTCGAACTCCAGTCGCTGCACTCCGGCGTCCGCGAGACGGCGGCTGTGCTGCCAGTCGCGGAGTTCGTGCAGCGCCCGTCCGCCAAAGACCGGCGATGATCCGAGAAAGTGGAACACCGGATTCGGCTCGGTGGCCAGCAACGCCGTGAGCGCCTGCCAGAGGTGATCCGCGCTGCGGCGCGTGGCGGGATGTCCCGGTGAATAGAGCGCCATCGTCGACAGCGCTTGCGCCAGCGCGTGAAGAAAGCGGATCGCTTCACTCATGCGTGAATCCCGATCGCCGCACGCACCGCCGCATCGGGCGACCGGGTGGCGAGCTGCAACACGCCAACCGCCGGTCGGTGATTGTGCCAGCGAGCGGCGAGCACTTCGAGCGCGGCGAGCATCACCGGCGAGCGTGGCAGCAGTCGCTGGCGGCGCAGAAATCCGCGACGCGCGCGCACCAGCGCCAGCAACTGTGGCACCACCAGCGGATTGTTGCTCTGCGAGAGTGCACGAATCGCGGCCAGACGAAGCTCTTCATTCGGAATCGCGAGCACGGAGAGCACCGGCGCCACCAGCCGCGGCGGACATTCGCTGCCGATTGCGCCGAGCGCCAGGCGCACCAGCGATTCCTCACCGCTTTCGAGCGCCTCGGTGAGTGCCCGGTCGCGCCCGGCCGGTTGGCGTATCAGCACGCGCAACGCTTCCTGGCGTACGCGCAACTCGTCCTGACCGAATGCCGCAAAGACCGGATCGAGATTCTCCAGCACAGGAAACTGTGCCAGCACGGCAAGAATGTTCCGTGCGAGATACCATGGCGCACCGCTCAAACGCTCGACGAGCACGCGTTCAGCGGCCGGTCCGATGCGCACCAGGATGTCGAGCAGCCGGCGGCGTGTGGTGCGCTCGGCCGCGGCGGAGAGCGCGTCAAGCAGCTGGCCCACGCCCGCGGGTCCGGTCTGCCGCGCCACGCGTTCCACCAGATTGAAATCGACGGGTTGCGCCTTGAGCAGCCGCTCGAGCAGGCCGGGGTCGAGCACGGCGTCCGCGACCGTGCGCACGGTGGCCGGATCATTCTGCGGGTGATCGAGCAACTGCAGGGCCTCGAGAAGCTGACCGCGCTCGGCGAGCGCATGGCCCGCGTCGACTACGAGCTCGCTCGCAAGCGTGAGCTCGAGTCCCACCGCGAGGACGCGCGCCGGTTCGATGCCCATGCGGGGATCGGTTTCTTCATCGTCGTCGCTCGCGACACCATCCCACTGCGCCACCAGTCCCACCACTTCGGTGGCGAACGCGCCGGTCGCCGGCAGATCGCCCGCTTCGCCGCCCGCGAGTTTGCCGAGGAGCCAGCGCAGTTGCGGCGAGATCGGTTCGCCATCGGCTTCCGCCACCGATTCGAGAACCTGCAGCAGTAGCGCGGGCGGAACCAGCTCGAGCGTCTCTTTCACAAAGCGCCGGCGGGACGCGGACGACGGGGCCGCCGCCACCACACGGGTCGTCGTCGGACGCGACAGCGCCGACAGAATGTCGACAAAACGGCGCCGAGCGCTGCCCGACACGCGGTCGCCGCGGCTCGCGAGCGCGCTGGAGAATGCCGCGAGCGCTTCATAGACGCGGCGCGCTCCTTCGGCGCCCTGCGCCGCGCGCTCCGAGATCGCTTCGGCGATCTGCGTCGACGTAGGCGTGCCCTCGAGGTCGGACAATCTGCGACCGAACGCCGCCTCGACCAGCGACACCCAGAAAATGTCGTCGAGATCCTGCTCGCCGGCGCCGTCCGCAAATCCGAGCACTTCGTAGGTGAGCGGTTCGATCCGGATGTGCTGCAGGCGCAGACCGCTTCGCCCCACCGTTTCGTCGGCGTCGGGTGCGCCCAGCGCGCCCAGCATCGCGGAGATCTCCGCGGGACCCACGCCGTGCGCGATCTGCATCGTGCCGATATTGCGCCGGTGCATGCGCACGGCAAAGTCGCGGAAGACAGCAGGCAGCGGTTCAATCGCGGTGCCGTCCAGCAGCAGGCCCCGGGGTGTGACACCAATGGTCAGCGAGTCGCGATCCTGCATGGCCGCGCCGAGCCGTTCCGCCAGCGCCGCCGCGCTCTCGGCAATGAACCGGTGACCCGGCGGATACATCGCGGATTTGCTCAGCGCGTTGATGAACTCGCGCAGTGCCGCATCCACGGCCCGCGGAAGCGCCGGTGCCCGGTTGCGACTGGTCACGCGCCGCCCAGTCGCATCGGCGCGGTGTGCGTCAGCGCGCCAACCACCCAGAACGCTGCACCATCCCACCAGTAGATCGCCGACTGGTCCCACTTGCGCGCCAGCGCAACCACGTCGGCGCGCGGCCACGCGAGCGCAACGCCCTGCTCGACATGCCGCCGATCGCGCGAGAGTCCATCGGCGCGGACATAGCGCTTGCCGGCGGCATCGAGTTCGGCGAGGAAACGGGCGAGGAGTGTTTCGTTGGTGTGTGGCGAGGCGCCTTGGCCGCGCGGATTGCACGGCGTCACCAGTCCGAACGGACCATCAAGTCCGGCCGAGGCAAAGGCCGCACGCGCCTTGACCGCCACGGGTTGGGCCAGATCCACCTCGACCGCAGGCGTGCCGTGCAGGCGCAGAATTGCGTCCGCGTACGACGCCCAGCCGGGATCGTCCGCCGGAAGCATTGCGCGCAGGGACAGGGCGGCGCCCGTCAGGCGCGCGCGCCCATGTTCTCCACCATGGCGTTGCCAAACTGGCTGGTGGAGAGCTTTGTCGCTCCGTCCATGAGACGCTCGAAGTCGTACGTCACCCGCTTCTGCTCGATCGTGCGAGCCAGCGACGTGAGCACCAGCTCGGCCGCCTCGTTCCAGCCGAGATGGCGGAGCATCATTTCGCCGGAGAGAATGAGCGAGCCGGGATTCACCATGTCCTTGCCGGCGTACTTGGGTGCCGTGCCGTGCGTCGCCTCGAATACCGCGTGACCGGTGACGTAGTTGATGTTGGCGCCCGGCGCGATGCCGATGCCGCCCACCTGCGCCGCCAGCGCATCGGAGAGATAGTCGCCGTTGAGATTGAGCGTCGCGATCACGTCGTAGTCGCGCGGCCGCGTCAGCACCTGCTGCAGCATCGCGTCCGCGATCACGTCCTTGATGACCAGGCCGCCGGGGAGTTCCTGCCACGGCCCGCCGTCAAGATCCTTCGCGCCGAACTCTTCCTTGGCGAGTTGATAGCCCCAGTCGCGGAAGCCACCCTCGGTGAACTTCATGATGTTGCCCTTGTGCACCAGCGTCACACTCTTGCGGCCGTTGGCGAGCGCGTAGTGGATCGCCGCGCGAATGAGACGCTTGGAGCCTTCCTCCGACACGGGCTTGATCCCGATCGCGCTCGACTCGGGAAAGCGGATGCTCTTGACACCCATGTCGTGCTGCAGGAACGCCACCAGCTTCCTGGCCGCATCGCTGTACGCCGCGTACTCGATGCCGGCGTAGATGTCCTCGGTGTTCTCGCGGAAGATCACCATGTCCACCGCGCCCGGATCCTTGACCGGCGAGGGAACACCGGTGAACCAGCGCACCGGCCGCACGCAGGCATAGAGATCGAGCTGCTGGCGGAGCGTCACGTTGAGTGAGCGGAACCCGCCGCCGACCGGCGTCGTCAG
>DATAVM010000059.1:0-23397 GCA_036267775.1 Gemmatimonadales bacterium | reverse complement strand
ATGCAGCGCACGCTCACCACCGGGGACACGCTCATCACCGTCCCGACCGCCAATCTGCCCTTGATCCGGCGGACCTGGGTCTCCGGCATCAGCAGCAGCGACAGCGCGGATTACGTCCGCCCCGATTCGGTGCGCGCGGTGCGGATGAATTTCCGGCTGACCAACGGCAAGACCGGCAACGACCAGCATTACCGCGACGTCACGACCACCATCGAGACGCCGAACAACGGCATTCCCCTGCCCACCGTCTGTGGTCGCGCACCGATTGCGCCGACGTCGCTGACCGCCACCGACACGATTCCGGGAAGCGGCATCATCTGGCTCTCGTGGCCCTCGTCGGTGGATCAGGACGCGGGTGAAGAAGATGTGCAGCAGTACATCCTCTACCGCCGCCTCAGCAGCGACACCACGTGGTCCGATCCGCTGGAGGTGGTGCGCACCACCGCCGGCAACGGCACGTACAGCACCCAGATCAGCGACAACATTCCGGGGACGGCCTACACCTTCGGCGTCTCCGCGCAGGACTGCACGCCATCGGAATCGACTGTGACCACCAGGAACGTGACCGCCAGTGTTGGCCCGTAAGCCGGAGAGAATGCCCATGACCCGTCAGAGCCGCATCAATAATCGCAAGGGCGCGGCCGTCGTCGTCGCCCTGCTCATCTGCTCGATCGCCGTCGCGGCGATGGCGCTCGGAGGCATCATGCTCTCCTCCGGTGCGCAGATCTCGACCAAGTACAGCGCCAAGGAAGAGGTGCTGCAGGCTGCCGCGGACGGCGGTCTGTCGATCATTCGCGACTCGATCAACCGCGGCAGCTTCGATGCGCTGCTTCCCGACTCGGGCTACACGACGCTCGTGACCGGAGCAACCGTACCCGACGCCAGCGGCAATGCGTTGCCCGGTATCACGCGTTCGCTGTACGTGGGACGCACCGGCGGACGCACCGGTGGCGCCGCGACGGCCGGACAGTACGGCAGCAACTTCGCGAGCGGGCTGTCGATCATCAGCGATCGCAGCGGAGCCGTCGCGGCTCGCCGGCTGCTGATGACGCAGGAGTCGTGGGCGCAGTTTGCCGTCGCGATCAACAACTGGAGCGGCAGCGCCTACTACGGCTGCGGCGAATCGGTCAACGGGCCCTTCTTCTCCAACACCACGCTGAGCATTCAGAGCGGCTGCACGTCGCCCAAGACCACGTTCTCCGGTCCGGTGAGCGTGGTGGGGTCGATCACCAATCAGTCGTCGGGCAACTTCAAGGAAGGCGTCAAGACGGGTGCGACGGCGATTCCCTGGCCGACGCCGGCTCGCATCAACCTCATGCGCCAGTATGCTCAGGATGCCGACGCGGCCAACGGCGATTACGACATCACCTCCCCGCAGGCGACGGTCGGCAACACGGCGCCGGCAGTGCACATCGAATTCGTGACCATCGACGTCAATGGTGACGGCAAGATCGAATGGGATGAAGGCTTCATGCGCGTCTGGGTCGCGGCCAATACCAGCGACTCGGTGCTCGCGTACGCGACCGGCCGCCGTTGGCCGACCAAGCAGGGTGGCGGCGCGGCCATCGCCACCGATCCCAACCTGGCGTCGCGCAATTGCGGCGCGGTCGTGACCATGGGTGCCACCACGCGCTTCTTCAACGCCAGCGACATCTATACCGGCACCGCGGGCACCACCGCCGCGAAGACCGCCAAGGTGGATACCGCGCTTTCCAAGGGCACGCTCCGCCGCTGCTATCTCGGCGGCGATCCGCATCTGTTCACCGCGACCACCGGCGACACACTGACGCCCGACTCGACCATCACCAACGCCACGGGCTTCAAGTTCGGCTGGTGGAAGAAGCGTCGCTCGGGCGCCTGGTCGACGCTCGGTAGCGTGCGTTCCGGCGACAAGTCGTACCTCATTCCGCTCGGCGCCAACCCGAATTTCAAGGGCGTCATCTTCGTCAATGGCGACGTGGCGCTGAGCGGGCGCCTCCGCGGCCGCGTGTCGGTCTTTGCGACCGGCGACATCGTGATGTCGGACGACCTGCTCTATACCACGCCGCCCGGCACCGAGTGCGACGCGCAGGGCGACATCTTCGGCGCGATCGCGACCAAGGACGTGGTGATCGAGGACAACAATCTTCAGACGCCGTTCTTCGTCAACAGCAAGGTGTACGGCGGCTTCGACGACACCGGCGACGCCAACTACAACATGTTCTTCCTGGCGGCGGGCAGTGGTGGAACCACCGATGGCAACTGGTACGGTGAAGGCGTGGTCCCGCCGTTTACCTACTACACGATCTTTTCAGGCACGGCCGGGCAGGAGCCCACAACCGCCAACGCGTCCTGGGACATTTCAGCCATCAATCAGAGCTGCGCGACCGCGGTCAACGGCTGTGTCCGGGTGACCGGCGGCCTGGCTCAGGGCCGGGTGGACGACGCGACCTACTACGGGTCAGGGTATTACGGGTGGGCCGAGGCCCACACCTACGACCGCTGTGGGTCGGTCAACCCGCCGCCCTACTTCCCGACGACGGGGCGGTTTATCCCGAGCCGATACTATGAGCTTGACCCCGTCTGGCTGCGCCAGCTCACGGTGTCCGAGTACTTCCGGCGGCTCCAGGCCCAATAGCGGGGGCCGGGAACGGGTATGCTGGCAGACCGCACAGGGGGCCTCCGGGCCCCCTCTTCGGCGTTTGGCGGGCGGGTCGGGCTACCCCCGCAAGAGCAGGGCCCCTTGGCAGCCGCCCGGGGGCACACGGACAAAGGGCGACGATCATGATACTTTCCATTGTGCCCCCGACCCGGCAGCAGCGCCTCCCCCGGTCTGACCGCGGGGTGACCCTGATCGAACTCCTGATCGTGATTGTCATGATCGGGATTCTATCGGGCATCGCGGCGTCCAAGCTGGACTTCACGCGCTATCGCGCCGACGCGGTGGGCCGTGGTGTGATGGGCCAGCTGGCGATGGCGCAGCGCCGGGCGGTGTCGCTGCAGGCCGATGTACGCATCATCCTGCCCGACAGCGCGCGGATTCAGGTGCACGAAGACACGAACGATGACAACGCGGTGAACTCGGGGGAACGGGTCGTGACCTATCCCCTCGATCACAATTTTATTCTGTCGCAGGGTTCCGCCCCCAATCTGCCTTCGCCCGAGGATCCTACGCCGCTGACCTCACTCACCTTCCGCCGTGATGGCTCCGCCAACCGCAGCGGGACGTTCTATCTCATCGGGCCGGGGTACGATCCGCTCTGCAAACACTGCCGCGCCGTCGCCGTATCGCGCGCCACGGGACGCGTGGTCTGGTATTCGTACGCGACCGGCGCCTGGTTGCGAGGAAACTGATGGCGCGACGCCGAGGCTTCACGCTGATCGAGATGCTGATCGCGATCGTCATCCTCGTCGTCGTCGCCACGGGCGTCGCCCGCTTCTCCACCAATTTTTCGCGCTCGATGAGTGATTCCGCCGTGCGCGTCGTCGCCACGGGCGTCGCCAACGATCGCCTCGAGACGATCCGCTCCGATCCGCGCTACACCTCGCTCGTGGCCCTGTACGGCACGGGCGGCGGTGCCGACACGACCGGATTTGCGGACTATCCCAACATGCACCGCCTCACGCGCGTGGTGCGGGATCAGTCGGGCACACCGGCGCGCGACCGCACCACGATCACCGTGCAGGTGACTGACCCCGTGTTCAAGGACACGGTGAGCGTCACGGCCGTGATCGCGAGCCCGTGACGCCGGCAGCGACGGATCGCGCCAGGCAGCGCGCCGGATACTCACTGATCGAATTGCTGGTCGCCATGACGATGTTGCTGGCGGTCACCGCCGCGGCATGGTCGCTCTTTCAATCGCAGAGCAAGGCCTTCCGGAACAATGTCGATCGCTGGGAGATGATCGAGAACGCCCGCGGCGCGCTCGAGGGCGCGCAGCGCGTGGTGCGCACCATGGGTGCCGGGACGGTGAGCGGCCAGCCCGTGATCGTCTTCGGCGCCGGCGATGTGCTGGCGTTCAACACGGACTACATCGAAGCGGATACCGTCAGCGTGCGGTGGGCGACGTACTACAACGCCGACACGCCAGTGGCGGAGACCACCGCGTGGGATATCGCCGACGCCACCACCATCCCCAATTCCTCGCCCGCATACACGTATCCGTCGGCCACGTACGACCTGGCCAATGGCTCCGTCTCGCCCGCCGAGACGTACATCTTCTATTTCGAGCCCGACGCATCCACCGCTCGCGGCGATGACTACATCCTGTATCAGCGCGTCAACAACGGCACACCGGAGATCGTGGCCCGCAACATTCTGGTGCACCCCAACGGCAATCCCTTCTTCCAGTACATGATGAAGCGCACGCTCGCAACTGGCGACACGCTCATGCCGGTACCGGATGCCGACATTCCGCTGATCCGGCAATCGTTGACAGGGGCCGTCTCCGCGTCGGACAGCGCCGACTTTGTGCGACCGGACTCGGTGGTCGCGGTACGGATGAACTTCCGGCTCACAAATGGGCAGAGCGGCACCAACGAACGCTTCCGCGACATCACGACCACGATTGAAGTGCCGAACAACGGCATTCCGCAGGCGTCGGTCTGCGGCCGCGCACCGCTCGCACCCGGCGGACTGGCGGGCGTCGAGGCCTTGCCGGGCAGCGGCAGCATCACCTTCACCTGGGGCTCCTCCGCGGACCAGGATGGCGGCGAAGGCGACGTGCTGCAGTACATCCTCTTCCGCCGTCCGGCGACTGCGACCACCTGGGGCGGTCCGCTGGTGGTGGTCAAGGCGGTGGCCGGGCAGAGCAGCTACACCGCGACCATCGGCGGCAACACGCCGGGGACGTCGTATCTCTTTGGCGTGGCCGCGCAGGATTGTACGCCGTCGCAGTCGACCATGACCACGTTCAGCATCACGCCTCCGTGAAGCGAGCTCCCGCGATGACCCCGGCTCATTCTCGCGTCCCGGCCGACCGCCGCGGCTCCGCCCTGCTCATGGCGCTGCTGGTGTCGATCGCGATCGCCGCCATGGCGCTCGGCGCGATCATGCTCGCATCGAGTGCGCAACTGAGTACTGCGCTGACCGCGCGCGAGGCGTCGCTCAACGCCGCCGCCAATGGCGGCCTCGAGATCATTCGCGATTCCATCAATCGCGGCGCCTTCGACTCGCTCCTGCCCGACAGCGGCTACACCGTGCTCGCCAACAACGCCACGATCACCGACGCCTTTGGCAGCGCGGTGCCGGGCATCAGCCGCTCATTGTATGTGGGGCGCACGGGCGGCAAGACCGGCGGCCCGGCCACGGCAGGACAGTACGGCAGCAACTTTGCGAGTGCGCTGTCGGTGGTGACCGACATCCGCGGCAACACCGCGGTCCGCCGGCTGCTGATGACGCAGGAATCCTGGGCCAAGTACGCACTGGCCATCAACAACTGGAGCGGCACGGCCTCGTATGGCTGCGACGAGTCGTTCTCCGGCCCGGTATTCTCCAACGCCAACATTGTGATCGTCGCGGGCTGCACCACGCCCAAGACGCTCTTTCACGGACCAGTCAACGTCGTCGGCACAATCGTCAATCAAGGCTCGGGATCGTTTCTCGCCGGGGTGCAGTCCGGCGTCACGCCCATCCAGTGGCCCACCGCGGCCGCTGTCTCGCGCATGCAGTCCTTTGCGCAAGCCGCCGATGCCGCCAACGGTGACTACGACCTCACCTCGCCCGACCTGACCGTGGGCAGCACGAATCCCGCACTGCGGATTGAATTCGTGCCGGTCGATGTCAACGGCAACGGCATCATCGAATGGGATGAAGGCTTCATGCGGGTCTGGGTCGCCAACTCCAATTGCAGCGTCGGACTCTCCGACAGCGTCTGTGCTTACGCGACCGCTCGGCGCTGGCCCACCGCTCCCGGTGGCGGAACGGCCGCAAGCACCGATCCGAATCTCATCTCGCGCAATTGCGGCGCCCAGGTGGATCTCGGCAGCGGTACACATTTCTACAATGCGAGCGACATCTACAACGCCACTGCCGGCGGGGCGGCCGCGCAGAAGACCGCCGCCAAGAATGCACTCACGTCGCCCACGCGCCGATGCTTCCTCGGCGGCGATCCCCATCTCTTTACGACCGTCACCGGCGACACGCTCACGCCCGACTCCACCATCACGAACACTCCGGGCTTTGGCTTTGGCTGGTGGAAGAAGCGCCGCTCCGGTCCATGGCCCGGACTCAGCACGGTGCGGTCCGGCGACCGCTCGTACCTGATCCCCCTCGGCGCCAATCCGAACTTCAAGGGCGTCATCTTCGTGCAGGGCGATGTCGCAGTCAGCGGCTCGCTCCGCGGTCGCGTGACCGTGGTCGCCACCGGCAACATCATGCTCGCCGACGATCTCCTCTACAACACGGTGCCTGGCGGAGAATGTGACGACCAGGGCGACATCATGGGTGCGATCGCGACGCGCAACGCCCTGGTGGAAGACGACAACCTGCAGACGCCCTTTGCCGTGGGTGACACCGTCTACGGGGGCTTTGACGACACCAACGACGCCAACTACAACATGTTCGTCTTTGCACTCGGCAATGGCAGCAGCGGACTCGGCAATGTGGCGGGCGAGTGGGTACTGCCACCTTTTTCGCTGCCGATCTCGAACCTGGCATTCTCGAATCCCAAGGTCAGTCCGTCCGCAGTTGCGCAACGGCAAGGCCTTGCGGCGAACGGGTCGCTGCGCGTGACTGGTGGATTGGCGGAAGGCCGGATTGATGGCGGAACATTCTTCGTGAGCAACTATGGCTGGAGCGAGGCGTACAGCTACGATGCCTGCGGTGCCGTCAATCCACCGCCCTACTTCCCCACCACGGGACGGTTCATCGCCAATCGCTACTATGAGCTCGATCCGGTGTGGCTCCGGCAATTGACGGTGGCGCAGTACTTCCGCGAGCTGCAGGCCCAATAGCTTCTACTGCACCTCGATGATCTGATCGCGGCGGGTCCCCACGCTGACATAGCGGATGGGCGCACCGGCCAGGTCCTGCAGACGGTCGAGATAGGCGCGCGCGAGCGGCGGCAGGTCTGCCAGCTTGCGCGCGTTTTCCGTGGGCTGGCGCCAACCCGGCAGCGTTTCATAGACCGGCTCGACGCGGTCGAGATACTCCACGTCGCTCGGCATCTCGGCGCACTCACCGCCGCCCAGACGATAGGCGACGCCGACCGGAATCTCGGCAAAGGTGTCGAGTACATCGAGCTTGGTGACCGCCAGGCCAGTGAGGCCATTCACCCGCACCGAGTAGCGCACCACGGTCGCATCGAACCAGCCACAGCGGCGTGGCCGGCCAGTGGTCGCGCCAAACTCGCTGCCCAGTTCCCGCAGGCGATGCTCGAGTTCTCCGTGCGCTTCGGTCGGGAGCGGGCCGTTGCCCACGCGCGTCGTGTAGGCCTTGACCACGCCCAGAACACCGTCGATCTCGGTGGGACCGATCCCGGCGCCAATGGACGCTCCTCCGGCCGTGGTGCTCGACGAGGTCACGAACGGATAGGTCCCGTGATCGACGTCGAGGAGCGCGCCCTGCGCCCCTTCGAGCAGGACGCGACGTGACGCGCGCAATGCCTGGTGCACCAGCAGTCCGGTGTCGCAGGTGAGCGGGCGCAGACGGGCACCCAGGCGTGCCACCAGCTCCAGATGCTCATCGAGCGACACCCGCGCGGACGAGCCCATCATGGCGAGCAGCGCGTTCGCGCGCTCGATCCGCGGCGTCAGGAGCTCCGCGGCACCTTCGCCGCGCACCAGGTCCGCGACGCGTACGCCGCGCCGGCCGGTCTTGTCCTCATAGGCCGGGCCGATACCGCGTCCGGTGGTGCCAATCTGCTGCTGTTTTTCGCTCGCGTTGTCGAGCAGCTTGTGATACGGGAGCACCACATGCGCGCGGTCCGACACAAAGAGCCGGCCGCCAATCTCGATCCCGCGTTCGGCCAGCGCGTCGATCTCGGCAAAGAACGTTTCGGGATCGAGCACGACGCCGTTGCCCACGACGCAGACCGCGCCGGGATGGAGGATCCCGGACGGAATCTGGTGCAGCACAAATTGCCGGTCGCCGACCACGACGGTATGACCGGCGTTGGCGCCGCCCTGGTAGCGCACGACGACATCGGCCTGCTCGGCGAGGACGTCGACGAGCTTTCCCTTGCCTTCATCGCCCCATTGCGCGCCGACGACGACCAGGCAGTTGTGCTTGCGATCGAACATGAATCCGCCGTTGCGAGCAAGAAAAACGGCCCCTCAGCGGGGCCGTTATGACGACTCCCCCGTAAGCTAACGCGCGGGACCTGCGGCGTCGACCCCGGCTTCGGACGCGGCACGGGCAAAGGTCTCGGCCTTCCCCTCCTTGGCGGCTTTCTCGATCGCGCGCCGGAACGGCGCAGCATCGGCGCCGGCGGCGATCGCTTCGCGGAGCGCCGGTGTCGCCTCCACCCATTCCACCACCAGTTGCCGGCCGCCGCCCTTGGGTCGGCTCAGCAGACGCTGCGCGACGACGGCGCGCAGCGCGCCGGCCAGGCGGAAGCGCGCAATATCCCGTTCGTCGACCGGCATGGCGGCGACCAGCTGAAACAGCGCGGACGCCGCGTCCGGCGCGTTCACCGCCGCGATCACCAGGCAATGCGATTCGGCCGCGCGAATGGCGCGATCAATCGCCGCGGGCTCGCGCAGGTCCCCGATGATGATCACGTCCGGATCCTGGCGGCGCGCGGCCTGCAGCCCGTGCGCGACGTCCACCGTATCGGTCCCGATTTCACGCTGGGCAATCGAGCTCGACAGATCGCGATGCAGGAACTCGATCGGGTCCTCGAGGGTGAGAATGTGCCGCTGCTGCGATCGGTTGATATGGTGCACCAGTGCGGCAATCGTCGAGGTCTTTCCCGATCCGCTCGGACCCGCGATCAGCAGCAGTCCTTCCTCGGCTTCGGCAAAGGTCGTGACGACTTCCGGCAAGCCCAGGCCTTCGGGCGTCGGCACGGAAAACGGGATGACGCGCAGCACCATCATGAACGACGAGCGCTGCCGGAGCACATTGACACGAAAGCGACCGACGCCGGGAATCCCCCACGAGCAGTCAAAATCGTGCAGCGAGTCGAGGCGCGGATCGTCGGGAGAGAGACCGGCAAACATGGCGGCCAGCGCCCGCGTCTGCGCCGGCGTCAATCGCTGCTTGGTGAGCGGCACCAGCGTGCCCTCGACCCTGGCCCGGAACACATCGCCGGCCTTGGCGTGAAGATCGGATGCGCCGCGCTGCACGGCGGCCTTGAGAACCCGCGCGAGCATTGGCGTCGCGTTCATGCACCCTCCGGCAGGAAGCCCATTCGATCCTTCACTTCACGCATCGTGTTGGCGGCAATGGTCCGCGCCGTTGCGGCACCGTCACCGAGGACCTGGGTCACCGTGTCCGGTCGCTCGGCAAGCGCCAGCGCGCGTTCCCGGATGGGGGCCAGGGTAGCAATCATGTTATCGGCCAGAACGCGCTTGCACTGAATGCATCCCCACGCCGCCGTCCGGCAATTGACCGCCACCTCCTCGACCGTGGCCGGTGGCGAGAAGTATTGATGGAGCGCATAGATGTTGCAGATCTCAGGCGTGCCAGGATCCTTCTTTGTCTTGCGCGCGGGATCGGTCATGGCCGGACGGAGCTTTTCCCAGATCTGCTCCGGCGACTCCGTGACGCCGATGGTGTTGCCCAGACTCTTGGACATCTTGGCCTGGCCATCGAGTCCAATGACCCGCCTGGCCGGAGAAAGAATCGGTTTGGGCTCGGGAAAGAATGCCGTGCCCGACGCGAACTCGTTGTTCCACTTGCGCGCAATCTCCCGGGCAAGCTCCAGGTGCTGCACCTGATCGTCTCCCACCGGCACGTGCTCGGCCTTGTAGAGCAGGATGTCGGCCGCCATCAGCACCGGATAGCTCAACAGCCCCGCCGGGATCGATTCCACCCGGCCACCCTTATCCTTGAACTGTGTCATCCGCTCCAGGTGGCCCAGCGGTGTGATGGTCGTGAGCAGCCAGGCGAGCGCGGTATGCTCGGGAACATGACTCTGGACAAAGAGCGTGGCGCGATCGGGATCGATCCCGGCTGCAAGAAGCCCCAGCGCCATTTCGCGCGTCCGGCGTGCCAGCGCCGCCGGATCGTACGGCAGCGTGATGGCGTGCTCGTCGACCACGCAATACAGACACTCATAGCGGTCCTGCAGCGTGACGGCGCTGCGGATCATGCCCAGCCAGTTGCCGATGTGGATCTCACCGGACGGCTGGATGCCGGAAAAGACTCGTGCCATGGCGGCAAGCTACCTGCCCGCCGAAGGAGCGGCAACTTGGGAAATCCAGCGTGAGCAATCCGGCGGCGGGACTGGCCCGCATCGCGGAACGCGCCGCACAGGCTGCCGCGGCATACCTCCGCACGACCGTACCACCGGCACGCGCCGAATGGACCAGCAAGACGCCACACGACTTTGTCACGGTCGTCGATCGCACGTCGGAGGCACTCGTCCGCGAGCACCTTCTCGCGGCCGAGCCCGATTCACGGGTGCTTGGCGAGGAGCTGTCGCCCGAGGACACCGATCGTGGCGGTCTGGTGTGGGTGGTCGACCCGCTCGATGGCACCACCAACTATCTCCACCGCTATCCGTGGTGGGCGGTGTCGATCGCGGCCGTTGTGGATGGTGAATTCCTTGCGGGCTGCGTGCTCCAGGTACCGACCAGCGAGCGCTGCACCGCGTGGCGAGGCGGCGGGGCGTGGATCGGCGGCGAGCGCCTGGCGGTGTCGACGATCAGCGATCCGGGCCCCGCGCTGCTGGGGACCGGCTTTCCATTCAAGACCCCGGAGCAGGTTCCGCGCTACCTCCAGCAACTCGCCCGGGTGTTTCCCGCCACGAGCGGTGTGCGCCGGGCGGGATCGGCCGCGCTCGATCTGGCGGCGGTCGCGCGTGGTCAACTCGATGCGTTCTGGGAACTGACGCTCGCGCCGTGGGACATGGCGGCTGGCGTGGTGTTGATCAGAGAAGCGGGAGGGGTGATTACCGACCTCGCCGGCGAACCCATTCGCCTCGCGCATTCGGGCGTGGTGGCCGGCAACCCCGCGATGCACGAATGGCTGCTTCGCCAGACGGCGGTCTAGGCGCGCCTGGTCAGGATTCGCGGGCCCTGGTCGGTGATGGCAACGGTATTTTCAAAGTGCGCGGCGAGTGATCCATCGGCGGTCACTACCGTCCATTTGTCGCCCAGCGTGCGCGTCGCCGGATTGCCCGCGGTGATCATCGGCTCGATCGCGATGGTCATCCCCGCCCGCAACTGTGCGCCGCGATGTGGTGCCCCGAAGTTGGGAACCTGCGGCTCCTCGTGAAAGCGCGTGCCGATGCCGTGGCCTACCAGTTCGCGCACCACACCAAAGCCCGCCTCCTCCGCGACCGTCTGCACCGCGTGACCAATATCTCCCACGTGCCCGTTCACCTTGGCCGCGGCAATGCCGGCCGCGAGTGCCGCCTGCGTCACCTCCAGCAGGCGGCGGGCTTCGGCGGGCACATCGCCCACCGCAATGGTGGTCGCCGCATCGGCGTGCAAGCCGTCGACGCAGACACCCACATCCACCGACACGATCGATCCGTCGGTCATCACGCGCCGCGGCGACGGAATGCCGTGCACGATCTCCTGGTCGATGGACACGCAAAGCGTCTTGGGAAAGCCGTAGAGGCCCTTGAAGGATGGCGTCGCACCCTCATGCGAGCGGATAAAGCGTTCCGCCTCGCGATCGAGATCCTCGGTGCTGCGGCCCGCGCGAGCATAGTCGTGCATCAGCGCAAGCGTGTCGGCCACGATCCGTCCGGCCCGGGCCATCGTTTCGATCTCGCGAGCCGACTTGATGGTGATCACGCCCCCACAGCCTTTCGCACGCGCTCAGCGACTTCGACCACGCTGCCGGTGGCGGGAATACGGGTGACGCCGCCGCGCGCCTCGTACCAGGCGATCACCGGCGCAGTCTGCTCCCGATAGGCCTTGAGCCGCGTGGCAACCGCGGCAGGATCGTCGTCGGCACGATGCTCGACGGTCCGGCGCTGCGCCAGACGCCCCACCAACTCGGCATCGTCGACATCGAAGAAGAGAACGCGATCGAGCGTACGGTGGCGTTCGGCCAGCATCGCCGCCAGGCCCTCGGCCTGCGCGATGGTGCGGACCACGCCGTCGAAGATTACGCCGGCAGCGGCGGCGGGGTTGCCGAGCTCATCCTGGATCACACCGAGAATGATGTCGTCGCTGACGAGGTGGCCGGCTTCCATGACCGCGCGGGCCTTGAGGCCGAGCGGGGTTCCGCGCTTGACCGCATCGCGCAGCAGGTCGCCGGTGGCGAACTTGGGAATCCGCAGCGTCTCAGCAAGCAGGACCCCCTGGGTGCCCTTGCCGGCGCCTGGGGGTCCTAGCAGCAGAATATTCATGGAGCGATCCTTCGCTCCGCTCAGAACGTGATGCCGCGCGCGAGGCGCGACGTCACATCCCGAAGCGGCTCTGGCGTCCGCGGAACTTGACGCGTCCCGACTTCATGAATCCATCGTACTTGCGCAGCGTGCGATGCTGTTCAATCTGCGCGAGCGTATCGAGCAACACACCCACCACGATCAGGATCGACGTGCCGCCAAACTGGAACTGCTGCACTCCCACCATGCGGGCCGCCGCAATCGGCACGATCGCCACCACTGCCAGAAAGAGCGAGCCCGGGAAGGTGATCCGGCCGAGCACACCGTCGATGTAATCGGCGGTCGCCGCGCCGGGACGCACGCCCGGAATGAACGCACCCTGCTTCTTGAGGTTCTCCGCCAGATCGACCGAGCTGAAGATGATCGACGTGTAGAAGTAACTGAAAATCACGATCAGCAGGCCGAACAGGATGTTGTAGGCCGCGTCGCCGGGCGTGAGGAAGTCTGACACCTCGCGCAAGGCGGACACATTCGCGAAGGACGCGATCGTCGACGGCACGATGATGACCGTCTGCGCAAAGATGATCGGCATCACGCCGGCGGTGATCAGCCGGATCGGAATGAAGGTCTTCTGCCCTTCGCGCACGCGGCCGCGGCCCATCACCTTGCGCGGGATCTGGATCGGAATCCGCCGCGCCGCGAGCGTCATGGCCACCACGGCCGTGATCATGGCGAGGAGAACGACGGCCAGCGCAATCGCACCGATCACAGTGACCGCGCCCACGCTGATCGAATTGAAGAGCTGCAGGAACGACGGCCAGACGCGATCGAGAATCGAGACGGTGATCAGCAGGCTCATGCCGTTGCCAATACCGCGCTCGGTGATCTGCTCGCCCAGCCACATCACGAAGATCGCGCCGACAGTGAGCGACGTCACCATCACCACGCGGGAAAGGAAGCCCGGATGCGGCACCGCGCCCTGGATGCCTTCGACAAAGAGCGTGAAGGTGTAGGCCTGCGAGAACGAGATCGCCACCGTGAGGTAGCGCGTCCACTGCGTCAGCTTGTTCCGGCCTTCTTCATCCTTCTGCATCTTGCTGATCGACGGCATCACACCGCCGCCGAGCTGGAAGACGATCGAGGCCGAGATGTACGGCATGATGCCGAGCGCAAAGATCGTTGCGCGCGACAGACCGCCGCCGAGGGCGTCGTACAGATTGAAGAGAGTGGCTGTGCCGGTGCCGCTGGAATTCTTGATGAAGTCCGACAGCGCCGTCACGTCGACCATCGGTGCGGTAATGTGCGCGCCGACTCGGTAGATCAGGACCGCAAGCAGGGTGAACAGGAGCTTGTTCTTGAGCTCCGGATCGATCCCCAGGCCGGCAACGCGAGGAGCGGTCATTACGCCTCGACCCGGCCGCCTGCCGCCTCGATCTTCGCCTTGGCGGAGGCCGAGACACGCATTCCCTTGATCACCAGCGGACGACCCACGTCACCGACGCCCAGGAGCTTGGCCGGCTCGGTCGCGCTCTTGAGCACACCAGCGGCGGCCAGCGTGTCGGGCGAGACTTCCCCGCCGCTCACCCGGTCCAGATCGCGGAGATTGACGGCGACGTAGGTGATCTTGAACGGATTGGTAAAGCCACGCTTGGGCAGCCGCCGGTACATTGGCATCTGGCCGCCTTCAAAGCCGGTATTGGTGTTGCCGCCGGAGCGTGCCTTCTGACCCTTGTGACCCTTGCCCGACGTCTTGCCCAGGCCTGAGCCGGGACCGCGACCGATGCGCTTGCGCGCCCGGTGCGAGCCCGGCGGGCGGCGCAGCGTCGAGAGGGTGATCCGCTCGGTCTTGGTTTCGTCAGCCATTCTTGTGTCCCTTCACCGGCGTCACCTCGACCAGGTGGCGCACCTTGAACAGCATTCCGCGAAGCCCGGCGGAGTTATCGAGTTCCACCGTGGCCTGATAGTGCTTGAGACCGATCGCCTTGAGCGTCCGGTTCATTGTCTCGGCGTGGCCGATTCCTGACCGGATCTGCTTGACGCGCAACCGCTTCGCTTCCGCTTCGGAAGGAATGGTGGCCGCGTGATGCGCCGGTCCCTGACGTCCAACGACTGGATTGCGTCCCACGTCATACCTCCTGGCGGGCGCGGTAGCCGAGCTGATCGACGTCCACACCGCGCTCGCGCGCTACTTGCTTGGCTGAGACCAATGCCTGCAACCCCGCCATGGTCGCCCGCACCATGTTGTGCGGATTGTTCGAGCCAAGGCTCTTGGTCAGAATGTCGGTGATACCTGCGCACTCGAGCACCGCGCGCACCGGACCACCGGCGATGACACCAGTACCGCTTGCCGCCGGCTTGAGCAGCACGCGTCCCGCGCCATGCTCCCCGATGATCTCGTGCGGAATGGTGGTGCCGGACCGCGGCAGCTCCACCATGGCGTGACGCGCCGCCTCGACCGCCTTGCGGACCGCTTCAGCCACTTCGTTCGCCTTGCCGGTCGCGATGCCGACCTTGCCCTTGCCGTCGCCCACGGCCACCAGCGCGTTGAACGAAAAGCGCCGGCCGCCCTTCACGACCTTGGCCACACGGTTGATCGCCACGACGTTCTCGACGAACTCGCTGGCGGTCTCACCGCGGTCATTGCCACGCCCGCCACGGCCGCCACCCTGGCCGCCGCGACCACGTCCGCCCTGCCCGCCGCCCTGGCCACCGCGCCCACCCTGGCCGCCGCGTCCACCACGACCGCCGTGCGTCCCGGTGCCGCCGCCGCCACCCTGGCGCCCGCGAGACTGCTCCGGTGCTGCGCTTTCAGGAGCCGACGGAGTTGCCGCCGGCGTGGTTTCAGTCTCATCCGCCATCAGAACTCCAATCCGCCCTCGCGGGCGCCCTCAGCAACGGCCTTGACGCGGCCGTGGTAGAGATAGCCGCCGCGATCAAAGACCACCTTGGTGATGCCGGCCGCCTTGGCGCGTTCGGCGAGCAGCATGCCGACCGCCTTGGCCTGACCGATCTTCCCTTCGGCGCCCGACGTGATTCCCTCGCTCGTATCGGTCACACCCAGCAGAGCCACGCCGCGCTGATCGTCGACCAGCTGCGCGTACATGTGCTTGAGGGAGCGATAGACCACCAGGCGCGGACGCTCGGTGGTACCAGCCACGCGCTGACGCACCCGGAGGTGACGCCGGTACCGGCGCTCCTGACGCTTCTTCGGTCCATGAATGGGCCGCATTACTTGGCTCCCGTCTTCCCCGCCTTGCGGCGGACGCGCTCGCCCACGTACCGGACACCCTTGCCCTTGTAGGGCTCGGGAGGCCGTACGCTGCGGATTTCAGCGGTGATCTGTCCCACGAGTTCCTTGTCGATTCCTTCGACGCGCACCAGCGTCGGCGTCTCGACCACGAGCTTGATTCCGTCCGGCGCCTTGACCTGCACCGGATGGGAAAAGCCCACCACCAGATTGATCCCGAACGGCCGGGTCTCGGCCTTGTAGCCGACGCCCTGGATTTCGAGTGACCGCGTGTAGCCCTTGGACACCCCTTCGACCATGTTGGCGACGAGCGTCCGCGACAGACCGTGCAGCGACTTGTGTCGCGGCGCATCGGTCGGCCGGGCCACCGTCAACACCCCAGCGTCGAGCGCCGCCGTGATGTCCTTCGGGAGCACGCGAGAGAGCGTGCCCTTGGGACCCTTCACCGTGACGGTGCTGCCGCTGATCGTCGCCGTGACGCCCGCGGGGAGCTCAATCGGCTTCTTTCCGATCCGTGACATGGCGTCTCCTTACCAGACCACGGCGAGCAGTTCGCCGCCGAGGTTAGCGGTGCGCGCCTGCCGGTCGGTCATCAGCCCCTTTGGCGTCGACACGATGGCGATGCCGAGGCCGTTCTTGACGCGCGGCAGATCGCGACACTTCACGTAGCGTCGGAGACCGGGCGAGCTCACTCGCTGCAGCTCGCGGATCACCGGCAACTCGTTGTGGTACTTGAGATAGAGGCGCAGCGTACCTGTCTGCCCTTCCTCCAGCACCTTGAAGTCGGCGATGTAGTGGTTGTCGCGCAGCAGCTTCGCCAGCTCGTGCTTGAGCTTCGAGGCGGGCATGTCCACCCGCCGATGCCCCGCCGAACAGGCGTTGCGAATGCGCGTCAGCATATCCGCGACCGGATCAGTCATGCTCATGCGTTGCCGTCCTTCTCACTCGCCTGATTCATCATGTTACCGTCTCGTCTCTTTCAAGCCACGCGCAGCGCGTGGGGGGTCTCGCCACGGAAAGGCCAGCCGAACTCGCGCAGCAGGCCAAGCGCGAGGTCGTCCCGACCCGCAGTGGTCACCAGGGTGATATCCATGCCGTGGATATTCTCCACCTTGTCGTAATCGATCTCCGGGAACATCGTCTGTTCCTTGATGCCGAACGTGTAGTTCCCGCGCCCGTCGAAGCTCTTGCTGGGCAATCCGCGGAAATCCCGGATGCGCGGCACCGTCAGATTGATGAAGCGATCGAGGAACTCGTACATCCGGGCGCCACGCAGCGTCACCGATGCGCCGATCGGCAGTCCGGCCCGAAGGCCGAAGTTCGCGATCGCCTTCTTGGCGCGATTGATCACCGGCTTCTGGCCCGTGATCAGCGCCAGCTCTTCCGCCGCCGCATCGACGAGCCGCGGATTCTTGGCCGCTTCGCCCATGCCGACGTTGAGCACGATCTTCGTGATCCGCGGCACCTGATGCGGATTCGAGAAGCCGAACTCCTTGGCGAGCCGCGGACGCACCTGCTGCTCGTAATGCCGCTGCATGCGCGGCTTGCCGATGCTCGCCTTGGGCGCCGCATCGACCGCCATCGCCGCGGCTGCGGCCGCCTTGCCGCCGCCCGTTGGACGGGAGGCCTTCTTGGCCGGCGCCGCTTTCTTCTCGGTCGCCGCACCGTCTGGATTCTTCGCCATCGTTACCGGTTCCTCGGAATGGCCACGCCCGACTTGACCGCGATCCGCTCCACCGTGCCGTCCGTGTCCTTGCGACGGCGAATCCGGGTCGGCTCGTTCGACTTGGGGTCAATCAGCATGAGCTTGGAATGCGGGATCGGCGCCGGGAACGTCACAATCCCCGACTCCGTCGTCTGCGTCGCCTTGCGATGCTTCTTGGCCAGGTTGAGGCCTTCGACGGCAATGCGCCCCGTCTTGGGATAGACGCGCAGGACCGTCCCGCGCTTCCCCTTGTCGTCGCCACGGATTACCTGCACCAGATCGCCCTTGGCGACGTGCAGCTTCTGCCGCACCGGCGGCGCGTGACGCAGGCGTTTCACCTTCTTGTGGACGAGTGGCTTCATCTAGAGCACCTCCGGCGCAAGCGACACGATCTTCATGTACCGCTTCTCGCGCAGCTCGCGCGCGACGGGTCCGAAGATGCGCGTCGCGCGCGGCTCGCCCGCGTCGTCGATCAGCACGGCGGCGTTTTCGTCAAAGCGGATGTAGGAGCCGTCCTTGCGGCGGACTTCCTTCGCCGTGCGGACAATCACCGCCTTGGCCACGTCGCCCTTCTTCACCTGACCGGTGGGAATGGCGTCCTTGATCGCGACGACAACGCGGTCACCGAGCGATGCATAACGCCGCTTCGAGCCGCCGAGGACGCGGATCACCAGCGCCTTGCGGGCGCCGGAGTTGTCGGCAATCCTCAGAATCGTTTCCTGCTGGACCATATCGAAATCTCCCCGGCGTCAGCGCGCCCGCTCGACCACCGCAACCGTCCGCCAACAGACGGTCTTGGCCAGCGGCCGTGTTTCCATGATGCGCACCGTGTCGCCGGCCTTGGCGTCATGATCGTTGCGCGCTTTGACCTTCTTGCTGCGGGTCACCTGCTTGCCGTACTTGGGATGCGCCAGACGGCGCTCCAGCAGTACGGTGACCGTCTTCTGCATCTTGTCGCTCACCACCAGGCCAGTGCGGGTCTTGCGCGCATCCCGGTCCGCTGTCGTCGATTCAGTCATTGCCATCTCTCCTACGCCTTGCGGCGCATCTCGTCCAGGATCGTGTGGATCCGGGCCGTGTCCCGCCGGATGGTGCGAAAGCGCATCGGATTCTCGATCGCTTCGGTCGCCGAGCGGAAGCGCAGCTTCATGCGCTCCTCGCGCAACTCGGCCAGCTTGGCCTGGAGCTGCTCCACCGACAACTCGCGAAGATCACTCGATTGCAGTTCCTTCATCGTCAGATCTCCTCGCGCTTGATCACGCGCGTCAGCACCGGCAGCTTGGCCTCGGCCAGCGCCAGCGCCTTCTTGGCCAGCACTTCCTCGATGCCGTCGATCTCGAACAGCACGCGTCCCGGCTTGACCACCGCTACCCAGCCCTCGGGATTGCCCTTGCCTTTGCCCATGCGGGTTTCGGCCGGCTTCTTGGTGATCGGCTTGTCGGGGAAGATGCGAATCCACACCTTGCCGCCGCGCTTCATCTCACGGGTCATCGCCACGCGCGCGGCTTCGAGCTGCCGGCTGGTGATCCAGCCCGGCTCGAGGCTCACGAGCCCCCACTGCCCGAACGCCACGGTGTTGCCGCGCGTCGCGATGCCGTTGGTCTTGCCCTTGAAGGTCTTGCGGAACTTGATCCGCTTCGGTGCCAGCATGGTGCTCAGGCTCCCGTGCTGTAGGTCTTGCCGGTGACGTCTTCGACGATCTCGCCCTTGAACACCCACACCTTGATACCGATGGTGCCGTAGGTGGTCTTCGCCGTCCCGGTGGCATAGTCGATGTCCGCACGCAGCGTGTGCAGTGGAACGCGGCCCTCACGATAGCCCTCGACCCGCGCGATTTCGGCGCCGCCCAACCGGCCGCCCGCTCGCACGCGGATTCCCTGCGCACCCATCCGCATCGCACTCTGCACCGCGCGCTTCATGGCACGGCGGAACGAGATGCGCTGCTCCAGCTGTGCCGCGATGTTGTCCGCCACCAGCTTGGCCGACAGCTCGGGCCGCTTGATCTCTTCGACATTCACCGCCACTTCGCGCGTGGTGTGCATCTGGCGCTCGAGGACCACGGCGAGCTCTTCGCGGAGCTTGTCGACTTCCGCGCCGCGCTTGCCGATCACCACGCCCGGCCGGCCGGTGTGAATCGTCACGGTCACCTTGCCGGGCTTCCGCTCGATATGCACTTCGGCGATCGCCGCGTGGCCGAGGCGCTTCTGGATGTAGTCGCGGATCAGCCGGTCCTCGGTGAGGAGGCCGGGCATGTCCTTGGCCGACGCGTACCAGCGCGACAGCGACTGCTTGGTGACGCCCAGCCGGAAGCCGACCGGATGTGTCTTCTGACCCATTACTTCGTCTCCTTCGCCGCCACGGCGATCTTCACGTGGCTGGTCCGCTTGCGGATCGGCGTCGCCCGGCCCTGTGCTGCGGCCGTAAAGCGCTTGAGCGGCGATCCCATGTCCACCTGCGCATCCACGACCACCAGCGCGTCGACATCGAACGACTCATTGTCCTTGAGCGCCCGCTGCTCCGCATTGGCCACGGCCGACTTGAGCGTCTTCGCGATCTGCTTGGCCGCCAGCTTCTTGTTGAACTGCAGGATCGCGTACGCCTCATTCACATTCTTGCCGCGAATCAGGTCCATCACCAGGCGCATCTTGCGCGGCGACTGCCGCACCGAGCGCTGAATTGCGTGTCCGGACATATCAGACCGCCTTCGCCTTCTTGTCGACCACCAGCTTGCCGCTGTGGCCGCGGAAGAGCCGCGTCGGCGCAAACTCGCCGAGCTTGTGGCCGACCATGTTCTCGGACACGTACACCGGCACGAACTTGTTGCCGTTGTGCACCGCGAAGGTATGGCCCACGAACTCGGGGAGAATGGTGCTCGCCCGGCTCCAGGTCTTGACGACCTTCTTGTCGTTGCTCGCGTTGAGCGTGGTCACCTTGTCGAGCAGCGCCTGCTGCACAAAGGGACCCTTCCGAATGCTTCGCGCCATTATTGCGTCGCCTTCCCGCGCTTGCGGCCGCGCACGATGAGTCGATTGGAAGCCTTCTTCCGCTTCCGGGTCTTCTTGCCCTCGGCCTTGCCCCACGGCGAGACCGGAGGCCGACCGCCGGACGTCTTGCCTTCGCCGCCGCCGAGCGGGTGGTCGACCGGATTCATCGCCACACCACGCACGTTCGGCCGCTTGCCGAGCCACCGGTTCTTGCCGGCCTTGCCGACCGACAGGAGCTCGTGCTCGGCGTTGCCCACTTCGCCAATCGTCGCGAGACAGCGCGAATGAATCATGCGCGTCTCCGACGACTTCATGCGGAGCGTGACGTAGTCGCCGTCGCGCGCCATGACCTGCGCACCCTGGCCCGCGGCACGCGCGGCCGCGCCGCCCTTGCCGATCTTGAGCTCGATGTTGTGCACCATGGTGCCCAGCGGCACCTCACCCAGCGGCAGCGCGTTGCCGATGCGGACATCGCTGCCCGGGCCGCTCACCACCGTGTCGCCCTGCTTGAGGCCAGCCGCGTGCAGGATGTAGCGCTTCTCACCATCGGCGTACACCAGCAGCGCGATGCGCGCGGTACGATTCGGATCGTACTCGATCTCCGACACGCGCGCCGGAATGCCGAACTTGTCGCGCTTGAAGTCGATCTTCCGATACATGCGCTTGTGCCCGCCGCCGAGGTAGCGCGACGTGGCATGACCGTGATTGTTGCGACCGCCCGAATGCCGGATCGGCTCGAGCAGCGACTTCTCGGGCGTGCTCCGCGTGATCTCGTCAAACCCCGAGACCGAACGGAAGCGCGTGCCCGGCGTGATCGGGCGGAACTGGCGAATACTCATGTCATCCCTCGAAGATGGGCAGCGTGTCGCCCTGTCGGAGCTTGACGATGGCCTTCTTCCACCGCGCCGAGGTGCCGCGGCTCTGGCCGCGCGCCATGGCGTTGCGGCGCATCTGCATGGTACGGACAGTCGTGGCCGTCACCCCGAAGAACTGGTGCAGCGCCTCGCGGATCTGTCCCTTGGTCGCGCCCGGGTGCACTTCGAAGATGTATTCCTGGCGATCCTGCCATGCCGCGGAGCTCTTCTCGGTGATCAGGGGGCGTACCAGCACGTGATGAAGGTCCGCCATTACTTGCTCTCCTTCTTGCGCTTGGCCGCGGGCTTGGCCTTGCTCGCTGCCTTCTTGACCGTGGTCACCTTGGCCGCCTTGCTCGCAGTCTTCCTGGCCGGTGCCTTCGCCGCCCGCGGCTTGCGTGCCGGGGCCGGAGTCTCGTCACCCGCGGTCATCGCGTCCGCCGCACCAAAGGCATCGCTCTCGATCACGAGTGCATCGGCGTGCAGAATGTCGTAGGCCGAGGCATCGCTGAACGGCAGTACTTCGAGGTGCGGCACGTTCCGGCAGCTGAGATACACCGCCGGCTTGCTGCCAGCCGTGAGAAACAGCGTCTTGACCGCGCCCAGCGACAGCTTCTCGATCAGGTTGATCACCGTGCGGGTCTTTGGCGCATCCATCGTGAGCGTGTCGACCACATGCACCATGCCCTCGCGGGCCCGGGCATTGAACGCCGAGCGGCGCGCGAGCTGGCGCACCTTGCGCGGCAGCTCGTGCCGGTAGCTGCGCGGAATCGGACCGAACGCGACACCACCGCCGCGCCAGTGCGGCGCACGCGACGAGCCCTGCCGAGCGCGGCCGGTGCCCTTCTGCTTCCAGGGCTTCTGGTTGCCGCCCGACACAAAGGCGCGCGTCTTGGTCATCGCCGTACCCTGGCGCTGATTGGCCAGATACGTTTTGACCGCCTGGTGCAGCACGGCCTCGTTGACGGTGCCGTCGAACAGATCGCCCGGCAGCGCGAACGCGCCAGTATGCTTCGATCCGGTCGCCGAATAGTGCGGCGCGTTAATCATGGCGACTCTTCCCGGCCTGCTTGGCCACCGTGACAATGCCGTTCTTGGATCCGGGAATGGCGCCGCGCACAAAGAGCAGATTCCGCTCGGTGTCGATCTTGACGACCGTCAGACCCAACTCGGTGTGGCGCTCGGCACCCATGTGTCCCGGCATCCGCTTGCCCTTGATGACGCGCGACGGATCGGTACCCGGTGAAATCGAGCCGGGCTTGCGATGCCGCGTGTTGCCGTGCGTCGCCGGACCGCCACCAAAGCCATAGCGGTGGACGACGCCCTGAAAGCCGCGACCCTTGGTCGTCCCGGTCACCTTGATCAGGTCGCCGGCGGCAAACATCTCGACCGTCACCGTCGCACCTGCGGCGAGCTCGGCACCGTTGAGCGGGAAGGAGCGGATCACCTGCGGCGCAAAGTCGAGACCGGCAGCCTTGCCATGTCCCACCGCCGCGCGCGAGGCGCGTTGCGTCTTCTTGCGGCCCCAGCCGAGCTGCGCCTGCGCATCGCGCACCTGCAGCACGTGGCACGGACCGGCTTCGATCACGGTCACCGGCACGGCGGTGCCGTCGTCGGCAAAGACCCGCGTCATGCCCAGCTTGCGGCCAATCAATCCGGTGGACATGACTATTCGACCTTGATCTCGACGTCCACGCCCGCCGGGAGATCCAGCTTGGTCAGCGCGTCCATCGTCTGAGGCCGTGAGTCGTGAATGTCGAGCAGACGCTTGTGCGTCCGGAGCTCGAACTGCTCACGGCTCTTCTTGTCGACATGCGGAGAACGCAGCACGGTCCACCGCTCCATCTTCACCGGAAGCGGAATGGGTCCCGACACCTGCGCCCCGGTCTTTTCCGCCGTGCGCACGATATCCGCCGCGGCCTGGTCCAGCACCACGTGGTCGAACGCCTTGAGACGGATCCGGATCTTGCCTGCCATCATCGGTCCTTTCACTTGCGCATCATGGCGCGGCACTCTGCCGCGTCACTGCCGCACGAGCCTACTTGAGAATCTTGGTCACGACGCCGGCGCCGACGGTGCGGCCACCTTCGCGGATCGCGAAGCGCAGGCCCTCATCCATCGCCACCGGCGTGATCAGTTCAATCGTCATCTGGATGTTGTCGCCCGGCATCACCATCTC
>DATAVM010000058.1:0-7970 GCA_036267775.1 Gemmatimonadales bacterium | reverse complement strand
GTTGCTCAATGCGATGGCCAGCCCGATGCGGCCCTTCATCGTCGCCGGAAAGCCACCGCCCTTGACCTCGTTCCACGTTTCGCCGCCGTCGGTGGACTTCCAAAGACCGCTTCCCGGGCCGCCGCTGGTGAGGTAGTAGGGCCCGCGCATCCGTTCGTAACTGGCGGCAAACAGAATGTCAGGGTTGGACGGATCGATCACCAGATCAATGAAGCCGGCCTTGTCGCTGATGAACTTCACCTTGCGCCAGGTGGCGCCGCCGTCGGTCGTCTTGTAGAGCCCGCGATCCGGACTCGCATTCCACGGCGCGCCGAGAGCTGCCACCCAGACGATATTCGGATTGGTCGGATTGACCACGATACGCCCGATGATCTGGGTCTCCTTGAGGCCCATGTACTTCCAGGTGATCCCGCCGTCCATCGACTTGTAGATGCCGCCGCCCGGAGAAATCGAGTTGCGGGAGTTCTGCTCTCCCGTTCCGGCCCAGATCTGCATCGTATCGCTCGGCGCAATCGCGAGCGCACCCATCGCGACGACCGATTCATGATCGAAGAGCGGGCGGAAGGTGACGCCACCGTTGGTGGTCTTGAAGATCCCGCCCGCGACGCTGGCCACGAAGAACGTCCGCGACGGCGACGGAATCCCGACGATGTCGGCGATCCGGCCCATGGTGTTGGCGGGACCGACGTTCCGCCAGCGAAATGGCGCGAGTGCGGCGGAGTCGAGCACCCGGGACTGCGACAGGAGCGGTGTCACGGGAGCCACAAGCATGGTGGCGAACAGCAGTGATCGAGGGACACGTATCATCTAGGGATCCTCACGAGCTTCGGGGGACTGCAGGGCGGTATGATCTAATGATAGCGATTCAGGCGGCGGTGGGCACAGCGCCTACAGCGAAAACTGCCAAGCTGTCCCCCCGGTGACAGGATCACCGATCCGTTCGGCGTGCACGCGAAAGACCCGCTCGATCAGCTCACGGGAAATGGCGTCGCGGTGGTCCGCGGCCGCCGCCACCCGCCCACCGTCGAGGACCAGGAAGTTGTCGCCGTACCGGAGCGCCATGTTGAGATCATGCAACACCGCGATCACTGTGCATCCGCTGGTGAGCAGACCGCGGGCGACGTCGAGGAGATGGATCTGGTAGTGCACATCGAGCGACGTGGTTGGCTCGTCGAGAAAGAGCCACGTCGCGCTACCGTCTGCCGTGGGCCAGGTCTGCGCCAGTACGCGGGCGAGCTGCACCTTCTGCTGCTCGCCACCGGAGAGGGTGGAATACGTCTGCGAACGCTGGCCGGTCATCCCGACCAGGTCGAGCGCTTGCGCCACCACGTCGCGATCGTGACGCGACGGCGACCGCCCGAAATGCGGATACCGGCCGATCAGCACGACATCATCCACCGGAAGCGGAAAGGCCAGCTCCATCCGCTGCGACAGCACCGCCCGCTGCCGTGCCAGTTCGCCCGCCGCGATCTGGCGCACATCGCGATCGCCGTAGCGGACAGTACCGGTGTCTGGCACGAGCAAGCCCGTGGCGATTCGGAGCAGCGTCGATTTTCCGGCGCCATTGGGCCCGAGGATTACGTTGAAACGCCCGGGCGCGAAGATCGCATCGATGTTGTCGAGAATCGGCCGCCCACCGGCGCGCCACGAGACGCCACGGAGTTCAACCAAAATAGCCCGCTGCGCCGCGCCGCTGCTGGCGCATGAGGATCCAGATGAAGATTGGCGCGCCAACGACGGCGGTGATGATGCCGATCGGCAGCTCCGCCGGCGCGATCACCAGCCGCGCCACGGTGTCGATCACTTCCATGAGGACCGCGCCGAGGAGCGCCGAAGCCGGCAACAGAAAGGTGTAGTCCGACGATCGCAGCATCCGCAACAGATGAGGAACGACCAGACCGATGAATGCGATCACGCCGACCATCGCGGTGGCCACCGCGACCATCAGCGTGTTGACGACCAGCAGACCCCACGTGAACCGTCGAGGATCGAGACCGGTGTAGGCCGCTTCGTCCTCTCCCAGCATGAGCGCATTGAGCGCCTTGCCGTACCGGAAGGCGAAGACGCAGCAGATGAGAAAGGTGGCCGTGACGAGCAGCGCCCCCGGCCAATCCGCGGTGGTGAAGGTGCCAAGATTCCAGAAGGTGATATTGCGGGCCTGCGGATCGCGCGCGATGTAGGAGAGGAATCCCGTGCCGGCGGCGCAGACCGCATTGACCGCGATCCCCGCGAGCAGCATCGTGAACACATTCACCTTGCCGAACGACGTCGATACGCGATACACGAGGACCGTCGCCGCGAACCCGCCGGCAAACGCGAGCACCGGCACCGCCGCGGATCCGAGTGGTGCCGTGAATGCGAGCGTCGCGTGGCCCCCCAGGACGAACACGAGTGCTGCACCAAACGCCGCTCCCGCCGATGTGCCGGCAAGCCCCGGTTCCACGATCGGGTTGCGAAAGAGGCCCTGCATCAGTGTGCCCGACACGCCCAGCACTGCGCCGGTGACAGTACCGAGGAGAACGCGTGGCAGCCGCAACTTGAAGAAGACGTTGCGGTCGAGTGCATCGGCGGCAGTGAGTGGCACCAGATGCAGCGCCTGACCGACAAACCGGACCATCGCCCGCGGCGTAAAGATGAAATCTCCGATCGCGGCCGACATCACTACGGCGCCGGCGAGCGCCACGGCCAGCAGGAGATACACCTGCCGGAAGGTCAGCCGCGACAACATCTCACCGATGCACCAGATCCGCGATCTTCCGCACCACGGCGGGCGTGCGCGGGCCGAAGTACATGATCTCCTGTTCGGTGATGCGATAGATGCGATTGTTCCTGGCCGCCGGCGTCAACGCGACCCCGGGAAGCTCCTTGAACTTCTCGACCGTTCCGTAGCGATCGAACCCGACTTCGGTGGCGATGATCACGTCGGGAGCGGCCCGCGCGATCAACTCCGGTGTGAGCGCTGCCATCCCGCCAACCGAATCGATCGCGTTGACAGCACCGGCCCACCGGAGCATCTGATCGGCGGGGCCGCCCTGCTTGAGGGCCAGATAGTTGTTGCGGATCTGGCCAAAATGGATGATCAGCACGCGCGGACGCTTGCCCGAGGCCAACTTGGCGGTGTCGGCCATCAACGAGTCCATCCCCGCCTTCCACTCTGCGATCAACGAATCGGCATGCGCCTTCCGATGGAAGAGCGCGCCGAGGGTGTCCATCAACGCCTCGGCGCTATCGAGTGAATTGCCCGGAAGCAACGTCACCACCGGGATGCCGACCTTCTTCACCTGATCAACGACCGCCGCAGGGCCGAGATTGCCGTCGTTGAGGAACATCGTCGGCCGCATCGAGATGATCCCCTCGGCATTCAATGCGCGGTGATAGCCGACCGAGGGAAGCGTCGTGATCGCGGCGGGATAGATCGACGTCAGATCGCGCGCCACCAGCACGCCTTCGGCGCCGATGTCGTAGAGATACTCATTGATCTGCTTGGACACGCAGACCACCCGCTCCGCCCCGCCGGCCGGCCCGCGACTGCAGCCGGCCAGCATGATGAGCGCCACTCCGATGGTGCGCCACGTGCGTGTCATGTCGTAAATACTCCTCGTCGCTGCTAGTGCAGAAGCCAGCGTGTCATCTGGCTGACAGGATAAAACAAGAATAGCAGCCGCGAAACGAGGTCGGGAGTCCGCACTTGACATCAACTCGCCTCGCAGGAGATTCCGGTTCCCCCTCCGCGCGACCGTCCCGCAGGAGTCACAGATGTCGTCGACCCGACGCGAGTTCCTCCAGGCCACCGGCACCGCCGGCCTCGGCCTTACCATCGGCGCACCGTATCTCCGGCGTGGAATGGCGGCGATCGGACACGTTGCCAACAGCACCGTTCCGGCGCCGCAATGGATCGACGCTCTGTCATCCGGCTTCAAGTGGCGGATGCTCGGCCCCTTCCGTGGCGGACGCACCGATGCCGTCACGGGCGTTCCGGGGCGGCCGAACGAGTTCTATTTCGGCGCGGTCAACGGCGGCGTCTGGAAGTCGATCGACGCCGGGCGAGTGTGGGAGCCGGTCTTTGACGGACAGCCGGTCGCGTCGATCGGGGCCATTGCGGTCGCCCCCTCGGCGCCGGACACCGTCTACGTCGGCACCGGCGAGTCGACGCTGCGGGATTCCACCGGCTTTGGCAACGGCGTTTACAAGTCCACCGATGCCGGAAAGACGTGGACGCACGTTGGCCTCGACGGTACGCAGCACATCGGCAAGATCGCCGTTGATCCCCACAATCCGAACATTGTCTTTGTCGCGGCGATCGGGAAACTCTACGCGGCGAGTCCCGATCGCGGCGTCTTCCGTACCATCGACGGCGGCCGGACGTGGAAGAAGGTTCTCGGTCCCAACGACGATGTCGGTGCGTGCGAGGTGGTGATCGACCAGACCAACAGCAAGGTGATCTACGCCGGGCTCTGGAACACGCGCCGCCCACCGTGGTACAGCTACGCTCCCACCAATGGCCCCGGCGGCGGAATTTTCAAGTCGGTCGACGGCGGCACCACCTGGAAGCAGCTCGCGAACGGCCTGCCCAAGGAAGGGATTGGTAAGACTGGCATCGCGGTCGCGCCGACCAATCCGAAGCGCGTGTATGCGGTGGTGGATTGCCTCCTTCCCGTGGCAAATGCTCCCGCGCCAGCAGCCAGTACGCCGGCAGCCGGTGCGCCAGCAGGACGCGGCGGTGGACGCGGTGGCGCGGCCGCCGAGATGCAAGGAGGATTCTTCCGCTCCGACGACGCCGGTGTCACATGGACCAGGATGTCTGGTGACACGGCACTCTGGGGCCGCGGGTGGTATTTCGAGCACATCGCCGTTGATCCGCACGATGCCGACATCGTCTACGTGCCCAACGTCGCGACCAGCCGCACCAAGGACGGCGGGAAGACATGGGTGGCGCTGCGCGGTTCGCCAGGCGGTGACGACTACCACCAGGCGTGGGTGTCGCCCGACGATCCGAACACGGTCATCGTCGCCAGCGACCAGGGAACGATCATCACCCGCAACGGCCGCGCGGATGATCCGGCGGAGGTGACGTGGAGTTCGTGGCTCAATCAGCCAACGGCACAGCTCTACCGGATTGCTGTCGACTACCGCCTGCCGTACTGGGTGGTCGCGTCGCAGCAGGATTCCGGCGGCGTCGCGGTGTGCAGTCGCGGGCGCTTTGCCGAGATCTCGATGCGCGACTGGGAGCCGATCGGAGCGATCGGCGAGAGCGGCGACTGCGCCGGCGACCCGCTGCACCCTGGCATCATCTACGGTGGCCGCGGTACGCGTTTTGATCTGAATCTCAACGCCAGCGCCCCGGCGACGGGTGCGCCGGGCGGCCGTGCCGACTGGACGCAGCCGCTGGCCCTCTCCCCAGCCGACCCGCGCGTGCTCTATGCCGCGAGCGAGATCCTCTACAAGAGCACCGACACCGCAGCGAGCTGGCAGGCGATCTCTCCCGATCTCACGCGCCCCGATCCGGGGATACCGGCCAATCTCGACGCAACGGCCGCGGCGCAGGTCGACCGCAATGGCAAGCGCGGCACCATCTACGCCATTGCTCCGTCGTCGCTGCTCATTCCGATGGTGTGGATCGGCACCGACGATGGCCTCATTCAATTGACGATGAACGACGGGAAGAGCTGGCAGAACGTCACGCCGCCCTCGGTGACGGCCTGGAGCCGCGTCACCATGCTCGAGGCATCGCACTTTGACTTCAACGCGGCGTACGCCACTGTCGACCGGCACCAGTTGCAGGATTTTGATCCTTACATCTATCGCACGCGCGACCTCGGCCGGACGTGGCAGAAGACCACCAACGGGATGCCGGCCGGCGCGTACGTGCACTGCATCAAGGAAGATCCGGCACGCCGCGGACTTCTGTTTGCCGGCACCGAGCTCGGCGCGTTCGTATCGTTTGACGACGGGGACAACTGGCAGCCGCTGCAGCTCAATCTTCCGGTGACGTCGGTGCGCGACTTCGAGATTTATCAGAACGATCTCATCGTCGGCACGCATGGTCGCGGCTTCTGGGTGATTGACGACATCTCGCCGCTGCGCGAGGTCACCGACGCGGTTGTCGCCGAGGATGCGCATCTCTTCAGGCCGGCGACGGCGATTGATTTTGTCCGCACTGGCGACAACGGGACACCGCTGCAGAAGGACGAGCCGCAGGCGCCGCAGGCGCCGGACGGTGCCGCGATCTACTACTACCTCAAGGCGGAAGCGAAGGACGTCAAGCTCGAGATCGTCGATGCCCGCGGTGATGTGGTACAGACCTTCCAATCGGCGCCGGCGGCCGCCGGTGGTGCGGGAGCTGCAGGCGGAGGAGGCCGCGGCGGGCGGGGCGGAATTCCCAACACGTCGCCGCTTTGGCGGCAGACGCCAGAGCCGTTCTCGACGGTAGCTGGCCTGCATCGCGTGAGTTGGGCGCCAGGCGGTGGCGGCGGTCGGGGTGGCGGCGGCGGCGGCGGCGGTGGTGGTGGGCGCGGCGGCCGGGGTCGCGGTGCTGCAGCGGTCGCGCCGCAGACGTCCGGTGAATTCACCGCGCGGCTGAGTGTCGGTGGCAAGACCATGGAGGAGAAGTTCACCATTCGCGCCGATCCGCGGCGCGAGGGAGAAGGATGAGGCGCGGCCGGACGAAGACACGCGCCGCAAGCGAACACTCAAGGTCGTCCTCCTCGGGTCGGCCCCGCTGCTGATCGCCCAAGGCCTGACCGAAAGTCTGGCTGGCCGTTTTGAGACGATCCCGCTGTCGCACTGGTCCTATGCCGAGATGCGAGCTGCATTCGGATGGTCACTGGAGCAATTCGTTTTCTATGGGGGGGTATCCGGGTGCCGCGCCGCTCGTTGACGATCCGGCGCGACGGGCGCGCTACATCCTTGACTCGCTCGACTCGTGGAGTCCGCCGTTGATGCGCACCTGGCGAACGCAGCCATGCGCGGAGAGGGCACGTTCTTCACCGAGGAATACCCCTCCTGCCGCGCACTCCTCGTCGGCGGCGACGGCATTGCGCTGGGTGACTTCCTGCTGCAGCCAGCGGGACATTGGACCGCGACCCCCTTATGATTGCCGCCACCTTTCACCCGTTTCCGGAGTCCCAATGACCGCCACGCCGTCCGTGATCAACTCCACCACCCTCGGCTGCTCGTTGACCTGCAAGGATATCGAAGCGTCGGTTCGCTTCTACCACGAAGCCATCGGGTTTGCCGTGGCCCACCGCTTTGAACAGGACGGCAAGCTGGCTGGCGCCGTCGTCGCGGCCGGCGACATTGCCATCGTACTCAACCAGGACGACGGCAAACTCGGCTGGGATCGCATCAAGGGACAGGGATTCTATCTGCAGATCAATGTCGCTGGAAACGTTGATGCCGTCGCAGCTCGCATCAAGGCCGCTGGCGGCACACTCCTCAACGAACCCGCCGACCGTCCGTGGGGTCAGCGGATGTTCCAGTTCAAGGACCTCGACGGATTCAAGCTCGGGATCTCGACGCCAATCGGCAGCTGACCGCGGCTGCGACACCGGACGGATCCCTCGGTGTGTTGACCATCATGCCCAGCACGATCCCGGACAGCACGCCAAACACTCTCGTTGCAACCGCAGCCCGCCTGGTGACTCGCCGAACACCGAACGCGGTTGCAATCGTGAGAATGGCCAAGAGCAAGGCGCCGAGAACCAGCAGCGGCGAAGTCCGCGCATCCGGCGTGATCGCCACCACCACGGACATCACAAACACCAGCGACGAACAGAAAGCCCAGAACGACGTCACCACAAACCAGATCAACAGGGTCCCTCTGGGCTTCACGACGTCCTCCCGGCTGGAGATCGCTGGATTGGGCGAACACAACAGACCGCCCCATCGTCATACTTTTGTCATCCTTACATCTTGGAGGTTGCGATGTCGGGAGGGCACGGAAGTAGAATACGCGGTCGGGCGTCAGCTCG
>DATAVM010000057.1:0-5947 GCA_036267775.1 Gemmatimonadales bacterium | reverse complement strand
CTGGAAAAGGTCGGCGCTGACGCCATTGCCCGCTGGCATCGCCTCAAGGGCGAGCCGGTGCGCTTCATGATGGGGATGGACGAGCACGCGCAGAAGGTGCTGCAGGCCGCCGAGCTCGCCGGCAGCACGCCACAGGACTGGGTCGACGCGATGAGCGCGCGCTTCGATGCCACCTGGCGACGCCTGCACTGCTCGCACGACGACTGGATGCGCACGACCGAGCCACGGCACGCCGCGGGTGTGACCGCGCTGATCGAGCAGATCCGCTCGCGTCATCCCGGCGATTTGTTTATGGGCGAATACGAAGGCCTCTACTGCGTGGGTTGCGAGGAGTTCAAGTCGGAAAGCCAGATTGTGAACGGCCGCTGCATCGAGCATCCGTCACGCGAGCTGGTCCACACGCGTGAGCGGAATACCTTCTTCCGGCTCTCGCGCTGGCGCGACGCGGTGCGTGCCGCAATCCACTCCGGCGAGATTCGCGTCGAACCCGACATCCGCCGCAACGAAGTGCTTCGCGTCCTCGACGACGGCCTGATCGACATCTCGATTTCGCGGAGCCGCCTGCCGTGGGGCATTCCCTTCCCCGGCACACCCGACGAAACGGTCTACGTGTGGTTCGACGCGCTCATCAACTATCTCAGCGCTACCGGCTATCCCGCGCCCGGCTGGGACGCTATCTGGCCGGCGGACATTCATGTCATTGGCAAAGGGATCACGCGCTTTCATTGCGTGATCTGGCCGGCGATGCTCCTGGCGGCGGGAATCACGCTGCCGCGCATGGTCTGGGCGCACGGGTATGTGCAGTGGGGCGGCGCCAAGGTGAGCAAGTCGGAAGGCACCGGTGTATCGCTCGACGAAGCGATCGCACGCCACGGCGCCGATCCGCTGCGCTGGTTTCTGCTGCGCGAAGTGGGCTTTGCCAACGACGGCGATTTTACGTTCGAACGTTTTGACGCCCGCTATCTGGGTGATCTGGCGGATGGCCTCGGCAATCTTGCCTCGCGCGCCACAGCAATGATCGAGAAGTATCGCGCGGGACACGTGCCCGGCACGGCCGCCACCGAGCCGCTCGACGAGGCCGGTGCGGCGGCAGCCGCGGCGTATGCGGCCGCCATGGATGCGGTGGATCTCAAGGGCGGCGCCGAAGCGATCTCGGCCCTGGTGAGCGCGGCCAACAGCTATATCGTGGTCACCGCGCCCTGGGCACGCGCCAAAGCCGGCGACGACGCCGGGCTCGACGCCGCACTTGGCGCATTGGCCCGCTGCCTGGTCCGCCTGGCAGTGCTGGCCTTCCCGTTCATGCCCGAAAAGGCCGCCGCGCTCTGGGACGCGCTCGGACAGAGCACCCCCCTCGCCAACGCGTGGCACGCGGCGCAGCTGCCGGCCGTCGCCGGCGCGACCTTTCGCAAGCCCGAGAATCTCTTCCCCAAGCCCGCGACCTGAACCGTACGCCGGCGCTGCACGGGAAACTGTTCGGTCGTGAGACGCGTTCAGCTTTCTGACGCCCGCCCCATCGGGTTGGCTATCTTTATCGCGTTCTCGAATCGTTGCGGATGACTACGGAGGTAGTGTGAAACAGGCGAAATGGTCACGGTTTACGCGGACGGCAGCGCTCTGTCTCTTGTCGGCGGCGGTGCCGGTGGTACTCGGCGCCTTTGTGAGGACGCAGCGCGGCGGCGCGGAGCTGCTGAATCAGGTCTTCTCCATCGTGGCTACCCGTGCCGTGGACTCGCTGCCGGCCGATTCGGTCTACGTCAAGGCCGCGCGCGGCCTGGTCGACGGCCTGAATGATCCCTACGCCGAGTTCTATACGCCCAAGGAGATCAAGGACTTCATGCGCAATTCCATCGGGAATGCGTATGGCGGCCTTGGCATGGCGATCATCCTCCAGGGGCGTGGCGTCGTCATCAACGATGTCTTTCCCGGCTCGCCGGCCGCACGCGGCGGCGCGCAACGCGGCGACCAGATCATGGCCATCGATGGCGTTCCCACGACCGGGTGGACCACCGACAATGTTTCCCAGCATCTGACCGGTGCGATCGGCACCACGGTCAAGGTCTCGCTTGGCAAGCCGGGCGTGGCGGAGCCGGTGGTGACCACGTTCACCCGCGGCGAGGTCCACGCCTCGGCGGTGCCCTATGTGCTGCTGCTCAAGGACAGCATCGGCTACATCCCGCTCCAGCGCTTCAACAACACTGCCGGCGCAGAGGTGGATCACGCGGTGGCGTCGCTGCGCACGGAAGGCGCCCGCCGCTTTGTGATCGACCTTCGCGGCAACGGTGGCGGCGATGTGGACCAGGCCGTCGCGGTCAGTAATCTTTTTCTCAAGACGGGCGCCGAAGTGGCGACGCAGCGTGAACGCGGCGGCAACAACAAGGTCTATGTCGCCAAGTCCGTCTCACCGTATCCGACCGAGCCGCTCGCGGTGCTGATCGATCAGGGCACGGCGTCGGCCTCGGAGATCGTGGCCGGTGCACTGCAGGATCACGATCGCGCCGTCATCCTCGGCTCGACGTCATTTGGCAAGGGTCTGGTGCAGGGCGTCTACGACCTGGACGGCGGCTATGCGCTCAAGCTCACCACCGGCAAGTGGTACACGCCGAGTGGCCGGTCGATTCACCGCGATCGGAAGCTGGTCGACGGCGTGCTGACCCTGGTGGATACCACGACCGATACGATGGCGGCACATGCGCACGGGCCTGAAACGCACTCCGATGCGGGCCGCGTCCTCATCGCCAACGGCGGTATCACGCCGGACGTGACGATTGCGGCCGAGCCGCTGACGTCCGGTGACGAGCGCTTTTCGCGCGCCGTCGGCACGCAGGGCGCCGCGGTGCGGAACGCGATCTACGAACTGGCACGCGACCAGCGCGATCATGTGCCGGCCAACTTCACCGTGACGCCGACACTGCGCGACAGTCTGTATGTGCGACTCACCGCGGCTGGTCTCACGGTCGATCGCCCGGCGTTTGATGCCGGCAGCAATCTGATCGACCGTCTCCTCGAGCGGCAGACGCTGCAGATCGCTTTTGGCGATTCGGCCGCCGTGCTTCGCAGCATTCCGACCGACCCGGTGATGACCAGGGCGCTCGGCCTGCTGGGCAAAGCGCACAGCGAGAGCGATGTCTACGCCGGTATTCACAGCTGACGCCATCGGCAGCGTCGCAATAGCACAGGGCCGGTCCCGCAATGCGAGACCGGCCCTGTTCGTGTTTGCAGTGCGGTGTCGCGCTAGTTGAACTTCACCACCGGCGCATTGGCCGCACCCGGCGTGGTCAGGTCGAAATAGTCCCGTGCCTTGCTCAGGCCGAACATCTTGGCCGTGAGATTGGTGGGGAACGTCCGGATCGACGCGTTGAAGGTCTCCACCGCGGTGTTGTAGTCGGTGCGCGCGGTGGCGATGCGGTTCTCAGTGCCCTCGAGCTGGTCCTGCAACTGCTTGAAGTTGTCGCTGCTCTTGAGCGTGGGATACGCCTCGGCCACCGCCATCAGGCGAGCGAGCGGCGCGTTCATCGCCGCGTTGGCCGCACTCATCTGCTGCAGATCATTGCTCTGCACCGCACCATTGAGCGTGCTCCGCGCCTTGGCCACCGAGATGAAGACGGTGTCTTCCTGATGGGCGATTCCCTGCACTGTCGCCACCAGGTTGCCGATCAGATCGGCACGGCGCTGCAAGGCCACCTTGATCTGGCTTTGCGCCTGGTTGACCTGCTCATCGAGAGTCTGCAAGCGGTTATAGCCGCAGCCGGCCGTGGCAAGGCCGAGCAGGCAGAGAGCCACGAATCGGGAACGACGCATCTAGCGGTCTCCGTGAGGGTTGTGATCCGACGACAAACGATCCACCAGGTCTACCGCCCGGTGCACTACGTCGAGATAGCGGACAAAGGTTCCAGCCGGGCAGCTCCAATCGTGATCGCGGCGGTGCTTTGCGATCTCGGCCACCACCGACGCGTTGGGTCCCAGCTCGGTGGCCAGGACCGCGATCACCTCGTCGGGCGTGCGTCCAGGTGCCCGGCCCATCAGCGTCGCGGTGCACCGGAGGAGCACCACGAGCGAGGAAATCGACGCCGTCGCAAAGCCGCCGAGGATTGGCGCCGCATCACCAAAGCGCACGTGCGCCTGGCGCAGCCGCATCAGCTTGCCGCGCAGATCGCTTTCCAGCGCGCGGCGCAGGTCGGACGGATCGACGCGCATGCCACTGATCGGATCGCTGCCGCGCAGCACGCGGTGTGCGAGCTGCATGTCGGTGATCTCGATCGGAAAGACATCCGCGGCAGCGGCCCATTCCGCCCGACCGATGATCAGCGGCGGCATGAGCCCGCGATTGTGCCAATCGGTGACCGCCGGGGTAAGGCGGCTGAGCGCCGCGGGCGACGGATCGTCGACGACGAGCAGAACGTTCACGTCGGAGCGCCCGGGCACCCAGTCGCCACGAGCGGCGGAGCCGTAGAGCACCGCGCTCTCGTTGAGACCGGCCTGGGCATCGAGATCGGCCACGAGGGCCGCAATCGCCTGATCGAGCTCTTTCTGGTCCATCAGAAGCTCCTTCCGCCGCCACCACCACTGAAACCGCCGCCACCGCCAAACCCGCCGAAGCCCCCACCGCCGCCAAATCCACCACCGCCAAACCCACCACCACCAAAGCCGCCACCGCCCATGCTACGGCCGATCAGGAAGGGCAGCCACCAACCCGTGCCGCCGCCCCCACCGCCGCCGCGACCACCCCTGCCACGGCCAATGATGTTCACGAGGATGATGATGCCGAAGATGATCAGGTAAAAGATCAGCCGCGGCGAAATGCCGCTCGAGCTGCCCGATCCGTGTCGCTCGAGCGCGCTGTCCTGCACGCCAAGATCGCGAACGATGAGGTCGGCGACGATGCCGGTGCCCAGATCGACCGCGGCGTTGTAGTCCTGGTCCTTGAGCGCCGGGAGCATCGAGTCGGCGATCTCGCCCGACTTGGCATCCGTGATGAAGCCTTCGGTCCCGTTGCCGGTGGCAAACTGGATCGCTCCGCCGTGATCCGCGGTGTGCGGGACCAGCAGCATCACCACACCCGCATTGCGGCGCTTGTCGCCGATGGCCGCGTCGGCGCCGACCTTCCAGGTCCGCCCGATCGTGAGCGCGACATCCGCCGCGGCATAGTCGCCGATCGTCGGCAGGGTGACCACCGCGACGTCAGCACCGGTCACGTCGTGCAGATGGCTCAGGCGCTCCTCGACGCGTGCCGTGGTGGCCGGATCGAGCAGGTGAGCCACATCGTTGACGTAGCCGGTCGGGGCGGCCGGAAAGAGGGTGGTGATCCCCTTGGACTGCGCGGCAAGTCCCGACGCCAGCGCCAGTTGGACCAATGCGAGGGAACCGATAGCTTTCATCACTGTGGACTGCCGCTCCCTAGGTCAGAGCACCACTCGCGCGGTTCGGCGAGTTGCAAGTGGCGACAAAGATACCACCCAATCGCGACCGGCATTGTCGCAGCCGTGAAACGTGAACGCGGCCCCGCGGGCCGAGGATCTCCGATGAAATCGCTGTTTGCCGCTGCCGTCCTGATCGCCGTGGCGGCGCCGCACCGGGCGACCGCACAGGATTCGCTCCTCGCTGCCCGCGCGCGCGGCTCCAAGACGGCGCCCGTGACGGTGTACGAGATGGCCGACTTTGCCTGTCCGTACTGCCGCACCTTTGCGCTGACGACGCTGCCGCTGATCCAGAAGGAGTACATCGCCACCGGCAAGGTGCGCTGGATCTTCATCAACATGCCGCTGACGCAGATCCATCCCAATGCGGAGCGCACCGCTGAATTCGCGGCCTGTGCCGGCAAACAGGGCAAGTTCTGGCAGACGCACGACCGGCTCTACAGCACGCAGGACCAGTGGGATTCGCTCAAGGACCCGCGCGAGTTCCTGATGCATCAGATCGCGCCGCTCAATCTGGATCCCAAGGTGTTGAC
>DATAVM010000056.1:0-15461 GCA_036267775.1 Gemmatimonadales bacterium | reverse complement strand
GCCCGCCTGGACCATCTGGACGTCGTGGTTGGCACCCGTAGCCGCCGCCGTCGTCGGCGCAGTCGCCGCTGCTGCGGCTCCGCTCGAGTCCGTGCCGCCTTCAGGCTTCTTTTCCCCGCCGCAGGCCGTCAACAGCACGGCGACGCCGAGTACGATTGCAGAAACGCGCATACGAGACATGCCTCACATCCGGTTGAGTGAATCGGCGCTGCCCCCCGGCAACGCTGGTGCGCGCCAGCCCGGCGCGCCGCGACAAGGATAACGGAACGGGCTGGCCGCATGGTAGTGCGCTGGCGTCATGCCGCGCGCACGCTAGCTTCAGGTCGCATTGTGGTGTCTTCCCTTGATCCGCTTCGGAGAATCATGGCTCCTCCTGCCTGTCGCAACCTGGGTCGCCGCTGTCGAGCACTCAACGTCACGTTGCGCGTCGCCGCGCTCGACGGCGATCCGGACCACGATTCCACATGGCTGTTTGGCCACACAGAGCGGATCGCGTTTGGTGCGACCTTTGAGAAGGACGACGAACTCTGGTGCCACGCCACAATCCATGTCCCGTGCCGGCACCTCAAGACCGATGATAGCAGCGGCATTTCGCGCTGCGCCGCTCATGGCTTCAAGGGACGCGTCGCTACGCCTCGTCATGCGCCGGCTCCCCGCCGCCTCGGCGGTGATCGCTTCCGGGTGGTCGACCACAAGCGGCTGGTCAATCGGCGGCTGGTCGATCCGCGGCCAGTGCGGCGGACGTTGCCGGTCATCGCCAACGCCAATCCGTGCGCCACCGCGGCGTGCGAGACGTCCGACCACCGCCAGGGCGCTGCCTGTTGCCGCGACCTGCAGACGGAAATCCGCTGCACCAAGGGACAGACGTTGCTCGAGGCACTGATCCGGAACCGCCAGTCGCCCTACCTCTGCCGCGTGGAGCGCGAAGAGGATCATGTGCTCAACGCCGAGATCATCTCGGCCTGCGGCTATCTTCAGGATGACGGAATCCTCTGCTCGCTCCATGGCCGAAAGCGCGCCGATGGCCGGCCGGCCAAACCGGAGATGTGCTCGGAATGGCCGGAGAAGCGGACCGGTCTTCATGTGGGATGTGCATTCCGCAACCGGAGGCTGCCGGTCTAAGTCGTTGACGCGTATGGAGTTGGAAACGGTGTGCGACTACGGACCCGGAGTTCGTCTCCAGCACGTAGCCCCCGTTTTTCAATAAGGAGGACCGGCATGGCCTTCGATCTCGAAGAACTTTACCGGACTACCTACGCCTCAGTGGTCCGTTTTCTCTATCGCAAAGTCTGGGATGCGGATCGCGCCGAGGATCTGGCGCAGGAAGTCTTCATGCGTGCCTTCGCCCACGAGCCCGAAAAGCCGCGGGCGTGGGTGTTTGCCGTTGCCGCCAACATCGCCCGGGATGAAGCCCGCGCTGCGATCCGGCGGCGCAAGCATCTGGTGCTGATGACCCATGAGCCGTCCGTTGCGCCCTCCAGCCCAAGCGCTGTCGAGGACGACATGGATCGCGATGAGCAGGAAGCCGAAGTTCGCGAGGCGCTGGCGGCGCTGAGTCCGCGCGATCGGGAAGTCCTGCTGCTCTGGGACGCCGGACTCTCCTACCCCGAAATTGCCGACCAGGCCGGACTTGCCGTGGGCGCGGTGGGGACGACACTCGCCCGGGCGCGCAAGCGTCTTGTGGCTGCGCACGATGCCATGGCATCGGAGCGCCAAACCTTTCGCGGAGATCGGCGTGCGTCCGCACATTCCTGAGGAAGAGCTTCATGCTTACTGCGACGACGAGCTCTCACCGTCGCAGCGCGGGGAAATTGCGGCCCATCTGCTGGGATGTCTGGTCTGTCGGGCGCAACACGCGGATGTGATGGAGTTGCGCGCCCGCACAGTGGCCATTCTGGCGCGCGCAATGCCGCGCACCGCAACCGCCGCCAGTGTGCGGATGCCGAGTGTGCGGCGGTTCCACGTTCCTGTGCTGGGGCGACGCGCCTCGATTGCCGCGGCGCTGTTCGCGACCGCGGTCGGTGGCGGCGCGTGGCTCGCGGTGCGAGCTCACGCGGGCACGGACAGCTCGCAGCTCGCAACGACCTTTGTGACGCCCTCGATCTTTGCGCAACTGCAAGCGGCGGATTCGGTGAGCCGCGACTTCGGGCCCGCGGATGCCACGCGGCGCGCGCAGATGATGGCGTTTATCACCAATGGCCTCAAGCCGCACACGACCTCCGCGCATGGGCCTTTGACAGTTCACGCGATGGCGACGGGCGATCCCGCCCTCGAAGTGGATCCCGTGGAGGCTGCCGGCTGGGCGGCGACCAACTGGGATTCGGCGATGGCGATTACCAACGGATCGCTGGCACGACTCGACGGATTGCCAATCAAGTCGATCCGGTTGCATCCCAATGGCGACGGCGAACGCCCGACGATCGTGGTGCGGCAACAGCTCAGCGACGGACGTGCCGTGTGGGTGGTGGAAGGACCGGAGACTCAGGTTGGCCCGGTGGGGCAGATCTTTGCCGCGAGCAATGTGGGGATGAGCATGCCGTTGCGCACACATCCCGATTACGTGAAGACCGCCGACAACCAGCTGCACCAGAGCATTCGCGTGATCACGGTCGCAGCGTACCTGCCGCCCGATTCGCTCAACGCGCTGACGGCAAAGCTCCGCGGACGATAGCACCGGCATTTCCCGAAGGAAGAAAGGCCCGACCGGTACGGTCGGGCCTTTCGTTTGTGCCGCTCGTCCTGTGCGGCGGACTAGTGCGCCGCTTCCTTGTGCAGCGTGATCATCGCCAGGCGAGGCGAGACCATTGGGTACGTGCGGGCAAAGAGGCCGTAGCAGAACAGGAAGAGGCCGAGGAACGCCAGCACCGGCCCAAGCTCCGGCAACCCGAAGACCGGACCGGCTTCAGCGGTGACCGACGGCATCACCAGCATGTAGCGCTCGAGCCAGAGTGCTGACAGCGAGATGGTCGCGAAAAGACCCAGCGCCCACGGCGACTTCTTGGGTGCCACACCGATGAGGCCGCCAAAGGGCAGCAGGAAGACGCCGACAAACACGGCTTCGCCGATGTGCCGCCACGGGCCCCAGAGCCGCGCGAAGACGAAACCGGTCTCCTCATTCATGTTGCCGTACCAGATCACCAGGAACTGCGCCCAGAGCAGGTACATCCAGAACACGGTAAACCCGAAGCAGAGCTTGCCGAGGTCGTGGCGCTGCTTGATGGAGATGAACCGGCCAAAGGCGGCGTTGTTGGTGGCATAGAGCATCAGCAGCGCCTGGATCATCAGCGCCGCGAGCCACGCCCCCATGAAGAACCAGCCGCCGAGGAGGTTGGAGAACCAGTGCGGCTGCAGCGCCATGACGCAGTCGAAGGCGATGATCGTCATGACGACCGCATACATCGGCGCAAAGAGGCCGGCGAGACTGTGAATGCTGCGCTCGTTGGTCTCCGGATTGTAGCCCGCCAACATGCGTTCGTAGCGCGCCTTGCGGGCACCCGTCACACGATCCTTGACCACCGCAAGATCGGGGAGCATGTCGCGAACGATCAACTTGTAGCCGACCCAGTAGAGCAGGACCACACCGACCACGAGCCGAGTGGTCATCCATGAACGCGAGAGCCAGCGCGCCTTGCCGACCGAGAGGCCACCCAACGCCCCGCTCATGTTGCCAAAGATGTCGTGGTAACCCACGGTAAGAATCAGCACCAGACCAATCAACGACACCGGAATGAAGGCCGCCGCGGCCTGCGACAAACGCAGGATCACGCCAGACCACTTGGCGCCGACAATCTTGTGCGCCGCGGTGAGCGCGATCGAACCGGCCGTGACACCGGTCCAGAAAAGCCAGCAGACGTGGAACATCTGCCAGGCGCGATGGCTGCCGTCGCCCACGAGTGCGAACAGGAAGAGCGCGAGGCCCACGACCGAGAGTCCCGCGCCCGCGGTGATAAAGCTGCCGAACTGCGGCGCGACGCTCTCATCCGCGAGCTGATCGTGCGCAGTAGCGAGATCGACGGCCATCAGTGCGCTCCCTTGGCCGGTGGCGGCGGCAGCGGTGCCTTGGACTGCAGCTGCCGCACGTAATCGACCACGGCCCAGCGCTCATCGCGCCGGACGATCTTGTCACCGTATTGCGGCATACGGCCGCGGCCGTACCGGATCATGCTGTAGATGTAGCCATCGGTGAAATTGCGCGCTTCGGCCGTCAGCAGCGACAGCGCGAACACGCCGAGCTTGGAGGCGGGCGCATCGGCATCGCCGGTGTACCCATGACAGGCAGAACAGTAGATGTTGTAGACCGCCTGCCCACTGCGGGTGCCTGGCGCCGGCGGACCGGCCGGGCGCTTGAGCTTGTTTGCCACGAGTGTGTCGAACGCGAACGACATCATCAGGGGATCGCCCTTGTGCCAATCGGCTTCGCCGCCGCCGACGGGCACGGCTCCCGCGGGCGTATCGCGCGGAATGTCGTTGCGCTGATACGGATGCACCGCCTTCGACAGGATCATGTGATCGAACCACGAGATGTGGTGCATCACGTCGTCGGGCGACGGAATCTCGTTGTAGTAATAGTTGCAGCCGCCGAGGCCGAGGAGTACGAACGCGCCGAGGAGCTTACGCATCACGGACCACCTCCACCGAACCGTGCTGCACCAGTACTCGCTCCACCTGCGCGGCCCGATCGGCGCCACACGGTACAAAGACGCCGATGCGATCGTCGCTGAAGCGTGGCGAGTAGGGCCGCCCCTTGAGTGATTTGCGCATCGACAGGATGATGATCCCCGCCACCGTCGAGAGCGATCCCACAAGAATGGTGAGCTCGAAGCCGATGGCCACGAAGGCCGGAATCGCGGCCACCGACTTGCCGCCGACAATCAGCGGCCAGTCGCGCGACATCCAGATGGTGGTACCAAAGCCCGCCGCGCAGCCGATGATGCCGCCGAAGAGCGTGAAGAGGCGCACCGGCGAGATCGGGTCGCCGATGGCGGCCTCGATCTCGTGGTTGGCGGCGGCGGTGTAGACCGTGAGATCCTTGTATCCCGTGGCCTTGAGTTCGCGGATCGCGTCACAGGCGCCGTCGACGTGGTCGAACTGCGCCAGGACACCAGGAACGTGGCGGGCGGCCATCAGTGGCCTCCCCCGTGAGAACGGCGCGGCATCGGGATCAGCTCCTTGATCTCCTGAATCGCGACGATCGGGAAATTCTTGTAGAAGAGCGTGAACCACAGCCCGAACCAGCCGAACGAACCGGCCAGAATGCCCCAGTCGGCCCAGGTCGGATTGATCTGGCCCCACGCATACGGCACATAATCATTGGTGAGCGACATCGAGATGATCACCCATCGCTCGAACCACATGCCGATGTTGATGAAGATCGAAATCACGAAGAGTGCGGTGAGGTTGCGCCGGATCTTCTTGAACCAGAGCAGCTGCGACACGAACGCGTTGCAGATGATCATCGACCAGCCGGCCCACCAGTTGGGTCCGAATGCGCGGCGCCAGAAGGTTGTCTGCTCGAAGGTGCTCCCCGAGTACCACGCGATGAAGTATTCCATCCCGTAGGCATAGAAGAGGATCGACCCGGTGAACAGCGTAAGCTTGGCCAGGTTGTCAAAGTGGTAGCTCGTGATCATGTGCTCGATCTTGAGCACCTTGCGGAGCGGAATCACCAGCGTCAGCACCATGCCGATGCCGGAATAGATGGCGCCTGCCACGAAGTACGGCGCGAAGATCGTCCCGTGCCAGCCCGGGACGATCGACATGGCAAAGTCCCAGGAGACGACGGAGTGCACCGAGAGCACCAGCGGTGTCGCGAGCGCCGCGAGATAGAGATACGCGCGCGAGTAGTGCCGCCACTGTGAATCGGCGCCGGTCCATCCGAGCGAGAGGGCCGAGTAGATCTTCTTCTTCCAGCCGCTGACGTGATCGCGCACCGCCGCGATGTCCGGCACGAGGCCGATCACCAGGAACGTGGACGAGACGGTGAGGTAGGTCGAGATCGCGAACACATCCCACATCAGTGGCGACTTGAAGTTCGGCCAGAGAAACCGCTGGTTGGGATACGGAATGAGCCAGTAGAAGATCCATTGCCGCCCGATATGAATGATCGGGAAGAGACCGGCCGTCATCACCGCGAAGACCGTCATTGCCTCGGTCGAGCGATACACCGCCGTGCGCCAGCGCGAGCGGAAGAGATAGAGAATCGCCGAGATCAGCGTGCCGGCGTGGCCGATGCCGATCCAGAAGACGAACGTCGTGATGTAGACCGACCACATGATCGGCGGCGAATAGCCGGCGAGGCCGAGGCCGTACTTGAGGATCGCGGTGAAGGTGCCGAGCAGCACCAGCACCAGAAACGCCATCGTGCCGGCCAGGATGTAGTAGCCTGTGGTCGGCTTGTCGGTGATGGTGCGGACCACGTCGCGGGTGACTTCCGCATGAGTCTGCGTGGGCAGGCTGGGGTCGTGCGCAATCACGGCCATCTCAGCTCTCCCCTCGGCCGGCGACCGGCGCATCGTGCAGCACCTTGGCCAGGTACGTCACCGACGACTGCACGTTGGTGCCTTCGAGCATCACATAGCCGCGCGGGTCCTTCTTCCACTGCACCACCTTGGCCGCGGGATCGTTGATGTTGCCAAAGCTGATGGCGCCGGACGGACAGGCCTGCGCGCAGGCGGTCATGATCTCGCCGTCCTTGAAGTCGCGACCCTCGATGCGCGCGGTGTTCTGCACCGCGCGGATCCGCTGCACGCAAAAGGTGCACTTCTCCATCACGCCGCGGGCGCGCACCGTCACATCCGGATTGAGCTGCAGATTGAGCGGCTCGGGCCATGCCACGTCGTTGTACTTGAGCCAGTTGAAGTAGCGGACCTTGAACGGGCAGTTGTTGCTGCAGTAGCGCGTGCCCACGCATCGGTTGTAGACCTGGCCGTTGAGGCCATCGACCGTGTGGTACGACGCATAGACCGGGCACACCGGCTCGCATGGCGCGTTGTTGCAGTGCTGGCACATGACCGGCGCAAAGCGGACACCCAGCGGCTCGTTCGCTTCGCCGCCTTCCCAATAGCGCTCGATCCGCAGCCAGCTCATTTCGCGCCGGCGGAACACCTGCTCTTCGCCCACCGTCGGAATGTTGTTCTCGGCGTAACACGCCGTGACACACGCCGAGCAGCCGGTGCAGCGCGACAAGTCGACCGCCATGCCCCACTTGGGATGATCGCCGGTGTAGTTGCCAACCTTGGTGTTCTCGAGCTGCGCATCATGCCAGCCTTCGATCGCCTTCTGCTCGAGTTCGGTGTTCTCTTCCACAGGAGCGCGGCCGCCCGCCTTGTATGCCTCTTCGGGCGTCATGCCCTTGGCGGCGTACATGAGCGCCATCGACTGCACGATGCCACGACCCAGCTGACGCGGCATGCCGTCGACGCGCGCAACCTTGCGATAATCCTCGGTGCGCGTGACCGACACCCTGGTCGATACATACGGCAGGAAGCCCTGACCATCGGCGGCGCCGAGAAGGTCGAGCGCGTTGACACCGCGATCCTTGGCGTAGCGGCCGTACGCCGTATGACCCAGACCCAGCGGCATGGCCATCGTATCGGGACGGATGCCCGCATAGATGTACACCTGCGAGCGGATCATGCCGTGCGGCGAGTGCAGCTCGACGATTTCACCTTCCCGCACGTCGATCTTGGCGGCCGTGTCGGGATGCATCTCGACCCATGACTGCCAGGTGATCTTGGTGATCGGATCGGGATTCTCGAGCAGCCACGGCTTGTTGGTGCCGCGACCATCGTGGTACATCGACGACGGATACGGCAGGAAGACGTAGTCGCCGGTGCCGTCGAACGTGGGCTTGGTGTAGGAAACGGCGCCCTTGCTCGCCGGAAACTGCGGCGCAGGAGCCATCGGCGCAAAGAGGCCGCCGCGTCCCAGCGCCATGCGCCAGAACTCGTCGAAGTCGCCCGCCTTCTGCTCGGCGGCCACCTTCTGCCATGCCGACTTGAGGCGCGCTTCGAACGACGCGTCATTGAACTTGGCCACCGGGCCGGCGATGGTCTTGGCGGCCTTGAGCAGCACGTCGCCAAAATGCATGCCCTGGAAGACTGGTTGTACGACGGGCTGCATCAGACCGGTGACGCCGGCACGCGTATGCAGATCGTCCCAGCGCTCGAGCGCATGGAGCGATGGAAGAATCAGGTCGCACTGCGCGGCGGTCTCGTCGATGATCGCAGCGGTCGACACCTTGAACGGCACCTTGGCGAATGCCGCCGCAAACTTGCCGTCCTTGGGCATCGCGTAGAGCGGATTGGCGTCGTGGACCAGCACCACCTGCACGCTCCCCTGCCCCATCTTGTCGAACAGCGACACCATGCTCGCGTACCCATCGCTGCCGCCAACTGTAGTACCAAACAATACAGTGCGGCCGATGTTCCCTGCCGCTTCGTTCAGCAGATTTACCGCCTGGCACAGCTCGATCGCGCCGCGATGCTGCGCGGGAATGCCGCCGGCAATAGCGAGCGACGGCGACGCCGCGGCAAAGGCTTCGGCCAACGCGGTGATCTGCGCGGCGGTGAGGCCGGTGTCCTTGGCAACCGCGTCCGGCGTGTAGCTGGCCAGCGACGCGGCGAGCGGACTGCCCTTCCTGCTCGCTACCACCTGCGCCATGGCGAGCGCCACGAGTGCTTCACTGCCGGCAGGCACATTGAGCCACTCGTCCGCGTTGGCGGCCGTCAGCGACATCCGCGGTCCGACAAAGACCATCCGCGCCATGGTGCCGTCGTGGAAGCCGTGCGACGCGGCAAAGCCGCGCTGCTGCTCCACCACCGGGCCCCATGTTTCGAGGAAGTCCGCGCCGAACGACACAATGTGGCGCGCCGCGCCAAAGTCGTAACTCGCCAGCTCCGCCTTGCCCCACGTCCGGTCGTTCGCCGTCCGCTCGGCTTCGCGGCCAAACGGTTCGTATGCCACCGTGGTGCCACCCAGCGCGGTCACATAGTCGGCAAGGAACGTCGAAAAGGTCGAGGCTCCGTAGCCGTTGATCGCGGCCACCTTGCCACCAGCGCTCGACAGCTTGGCCGCGAGGCGTGCGATGGCGTCATCCCATTTGATCAGGTCGAACTCGCCCTTGGCGTTGCGCGCCATCGGGCCCTTGATGCGATCGGGATTGTAGAGCGACTGCAGGCCGGCCTGGCCACGGGAGCAGAGTGAGCCCGCGTTGGTCGGATGATCGGGATTCCCTTCGAGCTTGATCGGCCGGCCTTCGCGCGTCTTGACGTAGACGCCGCAGCCCGAGCTGCACTCGGCGCAGGTGCTGGCATACCAGGTCGGCACGCCCGGGACCTGATCTTCCGATTGCACCATGTACGGGACGAGCTTGGCGACGCGTTCGGTGGTGCAGCCGGAAAGCACCGCCGCTCCCGCTCCGCTGACGCCGATCACCTTGAGAAATTGCCGCCGGTCGACACCCTGCGTCTCGGCCTCGTCGGCCATGACCGCTCCGGATTCGGGAAGTCGCGTCGTCATGTCAGTCGTCATATCAGTAGTGGCACGTGCTGCAGTCACGGGTCACCTTGCGCTCGATGTGACAGGTGATGCAGAAGCCCATGTTGTTCACGTTGTTCACCTTGTACACCTGCGGCATGCGCGCGATGTTGCCGTGGCAGGTGGCGCAGGCATCGGGACCGAGAGCGAAGATGTGCCGGCTGTGCGGGAAGTGCACGTGACGCGCGAGCTCGTGGATACGGATCCACTGGACCGGCTGCTTCTTGCCCCACGCCGTCGTGAGCTTGCGGATCTCCGCCTTGTTGGTCGGCGTCGACCCCGACACATACATGTGGCAGCCCATGCAGGTCTGCATGCTCGGAATGCCCGGCTCGGACGAGTAGCTCACCGAGTAGTGGCAGTACTGGCATTGCATCTTGAGCTGACCGGCGTGGACGTCGTGCCGGAAGAAGATCGGTTGGCGAGGGCCTTCGAGGCGGACCGAATCGGCTCGGGTGAGCGTCACCGCGGTCCCGGCGGGCGGAGCGGGCTGTTGAGCACTGGTGACGCGTGAGCCGACGGCGATTGCCGTTCCCGCTAACAGTACCGCGCCGAGTCCAATGAGGAACCGCTTGCGCATATCTGCTGGACCGTGGAAAGGGATCACAAGAGCATCGCGGTGACGACGCGCCAGACGGGCGCAAAAGTAGCAGAGCGAAGGGGTTGGATCAACTGCCCTCCTGCGCTGGCCGCCCGGTCCGGCGCAGGTAGTGACGGATCTCCAGACCGATGGCGCGCAAGAGCGAGGCTTCGCGCGCGTCGGGAGCGGCCCGGAAGACAATTTCGCGAAAGGTGCGCATCACCAGGCCCGTCTGCCGGGTCTTGAAGAAATTGATCGCTTCGAGTGACGCTTCCCAGTCGCCAAAGGTCGCTTCCAGCTGGGCATGGGTCGCAGGTTCGGCCACATGGCGCGGCTGCTTGAGCGGCATCGCATCGCCCCCGCGTGCCACCCACGTTTCGTGGCCGTAGATCGCCACCGCCTGCGCCAGATTGAGCGAGGTGTACTCGGGGTTGGCGCTGATGGTGACCAGTGCATCGCAGCGGTCGAGCTCGGGATTGTTGAGCCCGCTGTCCTCGCGGCCAGCCAGCACCGCCACCCGGCCCACCATCGCGCGCTCCACCAGCTCCGTTGCCGCGACGCGCGGGCGCAGCACCCGCCGCTTGGCGGTGCGCTCGCGGCCCGTGAGCGCCTGGACGTACGTGATGTCGGCGAGAGCGTCATCGAGCGTGTCGTGCACCGTCATCCGGTCGAGCCAGTCGGCGGTGTTGTGCGCGACGCCTTCGATGCGGTAGAAATCCACCGGACACTCCGGTGCGACCAGCCGCACATCCTCGAATCCGAAATTCTTGGCGAGCCGGATGCAGGACGCGAGGTTGACCAGGTCCTGCACCGCGACCAGCACCATCACCGGCGAGGTGCGCGCTTCGGGTGCCGTCACCCGCGCAGCTCGACGCCCGCCGCGACCTCGGCCACACGGATGGGATCGAGATAGTCGGCCGATTCGCCGAGGGACGCACGCAGGTCGCGATACATCTCGCGCGCCTGCGCCAGCAGGGGATCGTCGACACCGGCGTCGAGTGCGACATCGTGCGCAATGCCGATGTCCTTCTCCAGCAGCGCCAGGCGAAAGAGCTTGGGCCATGTGCCCGTCAGCACGCGCTCGGGCACCAGCGCCTCGCTTACGAATGAGCGGCCGCTCGACGCATTGAGCACATCCATCGCGGCGCGCGGCGCGATGCCGGTGCGCGCCAGTGTCACCAGGCCTTCGGCGATTGCCACGATGTTGATGGCGAGCAGCGCGTTGTTGACCGCTTTCATCGCATGACCGGTGCCCACATCGCCCATGCGCACGACCTTGCCGGCGAATGGCGCGACCACAGCGCGCGCCCGTTCCACGTCGGCTGCGCTGCCGCCGCACATCACGGTGAGCTTCCCCTGACTTGCCAGCGGCGGCCCACCGCTCACCGGCGCATCGACAAAGCTGATGTTCCGCACGGCCAGCCGCTCGGCGATGCGCCGCGATGTTGCGGGATCGCCGGAGGTGCAATCGACGAGAATTGCGCCCGGCGCAAGGCCGGCGAGCAGACCGTCGTGACCCTCGAGGAGGAGTTCCAGGTCGGCCGAGGTGGGAAGACAGGTGATCACCGCATCGCGGCCCTGGGCGAGTTCGCGAGGCGTGGCCGCCACCGTCACGCCGTGGTGCTCGGCGGCGAAGGCGGTGGCACGGGCGTGGGTGCGATTCCAGACGGCAAGATCGTGCACTGTGGCGCAGCGCGCCGCCATGGGCGCACCGATGGCGCCCAGGCCGGCAAATCCGACGCGCATTGGCGGCTCCGGAGCAACGGGACGGCTAGAATCTAGATCATGTCCGTGCGGATCATGCATGTCGATCTGGATGCGTTCTTTGTCGAAGTCTGCCGGCAGCGGCGGCCCGAATTGCGCGCGGTCGATCTGCTCGTCGTGGGCGGCCGCCGCGACTCGCGCGGTGTGGTGCAATCGGCCAGCTACGGCGCCCGCAAGTTTGGCGTTCGCTCCGGCATGCCGATCGGCCAGGCGGTGCGACTCTGCCCCGATGCCACCTTCATCCGCGGCGAATTTGCCGACTATCGCGCGGCGTCGGTGCAGGTGCGCACCGTTCTGGAACGCCACGCGCCGGTGGTCGTGATGACCGGCCTCGACGAGGGCTACCTCGACTTCAGCGGCACGGATCTCCTCTATCCGGTGTCGCTGCTCGATGTGGCCGAAGGCATTCGCAACGAGGTGCGCGCCGCCTCGGAGCTTGACTGTTCCATTGGCATCGGCCCCAACCGGATGATCGCCAAGATCGCCAGCGATTACGCCAAGCCGCGCGGTGTCTGCGAGGTGCGTTCAGGCTGGGAGCGCGGTTTTCTCGCGGGACTCTCGCTGGCAGCACTTCCCGGGATCGGCCCCAAGACCGCAACGCGTCTGGCCGAGCGCGGCCTCGAGACCGTTGCGCAAGTCCAGCGGATGACCGCGGCGGAACTGGCGCAGTTGATCGGCCGCGAGGAGGCGATGGCACTCGCGCGCCGTGCCGACGGCAAGGGCGGCACGGTCCTCTCCCGACAGGCGGCGCCCAAATCGGTAAGCCGCGAGACCACGTTCCGCCGGGACGTTACCAATGCCGCCGAACTCGATCGCGTGCTCCTGCTGCTCACCGCGCGGGTGGCGAGCCAGCTGCGGGACGAAGGGCTCGTGGCCGGCGCGGTGGTGCTGAAGCTCCGCCACGGCGACTTCCATACGGTCACCCGGCGGACCACGCTGAGCGCGCCCTCCGCGCTCGATGGTGAGCTCATTGCCCCGGCACGCCGTCTCCTCGCACCGGCCTTTGCCGCCGCGCGCGAACGTCGGCAGGGGATCCGCCTGCTGGGGATCGCCGCCTCCAGCATCGGGCCGGCCGAATCGCCCGACCTCTTTGAGGCACCAGAGCGCACCCGCGCCCGCGATGTGTCCGCCGCGGTCGATCGCATCCGCACCCGCTTTGGCTTCGAGGCCCTCGGTAGCGGCCGCCTGATCGACCAACGGAAGCGGAGCGACAAGGACTAGAATTGGGTGAACGAGGGTTCTGCCAGTTATCCACACGAGGAGTACCAATGGCCACCGCCGAAGGACATACGATACCGTTCACCGGACCCGAGGCGATCGACACCAGCGTCCTGGAGACTTTTCCATACGCCGGCCCGCAGCAGGAAATCGTGACCACGACGAACGAGTTCAGCGCCGTCTGTCCGTTCAGTGGGCTGCCTGACCAAGCCGTGTTGACAATTCGCTATGTGCCGTTGGATGCGTGCGTTGAGCTCAAGAGTCTCAAGTATTACATGATGAGCTATCGCAATGTGGGAATCTTTCAGGAGCACGCCACGGCACGCCTGGCGGAGGATCTGCAGCGCGTGTTGAACGCGCGGTCGCTGACGGTGAGCACCGTCTACAACGTGCGCGGGGGATTTGAGACGACGTGCACGGTGAGGCTGCCCCAAGGGTGAGACCTGAGTCTTTTTGTCACCCTGAGCGCAGCTTGTTGTCATCCGGAGGGCAGCGACGGATCTCGGCGCGGGCAGACCATGGGACAGTGGTGCTACGCGCCTGCAGTGCGATCCCTGCACCCCGACCCGCCCCGATGGCGCACTGACGCCGCTTCGCACCACCGTCCCATGGTCCGCCCAGTGATTCGCGCCACGGGGCCGTGCCGGCGGAGCTTCGCGGGGCGAGCACGGCAGCCGACCAGAGGAAGGCGCGGGTGTCTGAGCAGCGCGCTTCTGTCTGCCACAGTGATCGTCGGTGGGCGGCGCGCGCGAGTTCCGCGCCGACGAGTGGGCGGTCTGGCGTGTTCGCCCCCAGCGCTCCCAAGCACGTTGAGCGCGGGATCCTTCGCTGCGCTCAGGACGACAAAAGGTATGGCGATGGGGCGGTCTGGCGTGTTCGCCCCCAGCGCTCCCAAGCACGTTGAGCGCGGGATCCTTCGCTGCGCTAAGGATGACAAACGGTCCAAGCCTCAGGCCCCGACCCGATGCTTCGGGGGTCGTGTATCTTCCGAGCACTGAGAGCCCGTCGTACTGAACAATTGCGACCGCAGAGGCCCCCGTGGCAAGCGATACCCTGACCATCACCGATAACCGCACCGGCAAGCAGTACGAGCTCCCGATCGCGGACGACACCATCCACGCGACCGACCTCCGCCAGATCAAGGTGAAGGACGACGACTTCGGGATGATGACCTACGACCCGGCGTTCATGAACACCGCTGCGTGCAGAAGCGCCATCACCTACATCGACGGCGACAAGGGCATTCTCCGCTATCGCGGCTATCCGATTGAACAGATCGCGGACAAGGCGACGTTCCTCGAAGTCGCCTACCTGCTCAACGAGGGCGAGCTCCCCAACAAGGAGCAGCTCGACAAGTGGGTGCACGACATTCGCTATCACACCTACGTGCACACCAACATCATCAAGTTCCTCGAAGGCTATCGCTACGACGCCCATCCGATGGGCATGCTCCTCGGCATCGTTGGCGGACTGTCGACCTTCTATCCCGACGCCAAGGACATCGCGGATCCGCAGAACCGCTACGTGCAGCGCGTGCGGCTCATGGCCAAGATCCCCACGCTCGCGGCGTTTCTCTTCCGTCATTCGCGCGGCCTGCCGTACGAGTTCCCGCGCAACGATCTCGACTACATCGGCAACTTCGTCAACATGACGTTCAGCATCGGCGGCAAGCATGAGCCCAATCCGGTGCTGCAACGGGCCCTCGAGATTCTGCTCATCCTGCACGCCGATCACGAGCAGAACTGCTCCACGAGTGCTGTCCGGGCGGTCGGCTCGTCGGGTGTCGATCCGTTCTCGGCCGTCTCCGCCGGTATTGCGGCGCTCTATGGACCGCTCCACGGCGGTGCGAACGAAGCGGTGCTGCGCATGCTCGACGAGATCGGCACCAAGGATCAGATCCCGGGTTTCATCGAGAAGGTCAAGAAGGGCGAGGGTCGCCTGATGGGCTTCGGGCACCGCGTCTACAAGTCGTTCGATCCGCGCGCCAAATTGATCAAGCGAGTCGCCGACGATGTCTTTGGCCAGACGGGGCTCAATCGCAAGCTCGAGCTCGCGCTCGAACTCGAACGCATCGCGCTCAGCGACGAGTACTTCATCAAGCGGAAGCTCTATCCCAACGTCGATTTCTATTCGGGCCTGATCTACCAGGCGATGGGCTATCCAACGGATTACTTCACCGTGCTCTTTGCCATTGGCCGCATGCCGGGCTGGCTGGCGCAGTGGGAAGAGATGCTCAACGACAAGGAGCAGAAGATCGCCCGGCCGCGTCAGATCTACGTCGGCTACGGCGAGCGTCCCTACACGAGCAAGCTCACGAACCGCTTCCCGAAGGCGAAGTAGCGGCAGCGTCGCGCTTCCACCG
>DATAVM010000055.1:0-11806 GCA_036267775.1 Gemmatimonadales bacterium | reverse complement strand
GGGCAGAATCCCGACCACCCGGGTCCATTCGAGCGCCGCCAGCGCCTGTTCGACGGGACAGCCTACGGTGTCGTCGTAGGCGAGCACCCGGGGCGCATCCCCCGCGCGGAGGATGCAGTGGGCCAGCGCCTCGGCGCGATCGGCGAAGGTCCGGACAGCGAGGGAGGTGGGGGTCGACATGCCTCAAAGATAGCAACCCGGCCAAGGCTGCGACCGGCAGGCTACCTTGCCCCGCCAGCGCTGCCGTTCCATCGTTCTCCGTTCATCCCGGCGCCGCCGGACAATTCCCGACACACGAGGTAGACCTGCCGGCATGACCGACCTGCGATCGCTGCTGAGCCGTGTCGCCGCCGGAACCTTGCTCCTGCTCCTGCTCGTCTTTCTCATGACGCTCCGCGGCGTCTCGGCAATGAATTCGCTCGACCAGGCGGTCCGCCAGGAGCTGGCCACGCTGCGCGAGCACGATGTGCTGGCGCAGGCTCTCACGCACGAAGTGGTCACCGCGGTCCGCGCCGGTGACGTCCTCGCAACACGCCCCGACGATGCCGAGCGCCAGGCCCTCGACTCGGCCTTTATCGCGATCCACGCCTCGACCCAGGCGTATTCGCAATTTGATCTCACGCCCGGCGAACGGCGTGGCGTTGGCCGGATCGCGGCACTCGCCGCCGAACTCGAGCGTGCATCGCCTGGAGGTGTCGCACCGGACGAGGTCCGGCGCGGTCTCCTTGCCGATGGGTTGCTCGATGAAGTCCGCGCGCTTGTTGCTGTGCAGGAAGCCGCCGCGGCCGATCGCGCCGCGCTTCTTGGTCAGCAGAGCGAGCGCCGCCGCACGGTGGTCTGGCTGCTGTTCGGCGTCGCCATGATGATCGGTATCTGCTCAGCCGTCTTCACGGTGCAGGCGGTGGTGCGTCCGTTGCGCCGTCTGGTCCAGGCCGCAGAGCGCGTGGGCGCCGGCGATCTCAGACCGATCGACTTTGGCGCGATGCCGCGCGAGCTCGGATTGCTCGCGGGCGCGGTGCAGCGCATGAGCGAAGGGCTCCGCGGCATAGTCGGCACGGTGGCGGATGTATCGGCATCACTCACTGAAAACGCGGCGCAGCTCTCGTCGCGCGCGGCACAGCTCTCCGACAGCGCGCGCCATGTGTCACGCGCGATCGGCGAAGTATCGGCGAGCGCGGAGCGCCAGGCCGCGGGCATGCGCGAGAGCGATACCGTGCTCAACGACCTGCGCGCCGCCGCGACGCGCAGCGCCGGCGCCGGTCAGCGCGTGGTCGCCGTGGCGGACGGCATTCGTCGCACCGCGGCGATGCACCGTTCCAATCTCGGCGCGGCGTCCGCCACACTGCTCGAGCTGCATCAGGTGGTCGAGCGGACCACCAGCTCCGTCGAACGGCTCACCGTGGCGGCCACCGCGGTTGTCGAGTTTGTGTCGCTGACCGGCCAGCTTGCCACGCAGACCGAGTTGCTCGCGCTCAACGCCGCGATCGAAGCGGCGCGAGCCGGCGAGGCCGGAGATGGGTTTGCCGTGGTGGCCGGAGAAATCCGCCAGCTCGCCGAAACGAGCGCAGAGGGAGCACGCCGGATTGCCAAGACCGTGGCAACCCTTGGTGAGCAAGTGAGACTCGTGGCCGCCACCGTCGCCGCCGGCAAGGAACGTGTTTCTGGCGTCGAGGATGTGGCGGGCGGTGTCACAAGTGCGCTCGCCGAGATCGTGGGTTCGGTCGAAGAGGTGAGCCAGGCAGCGGGGACGGTGGCCCGGGAAGCCGCAGCGCATCGCGAACTCGCCGACCGGCTCGCCGCGACCGGCGCGGACGTGGCACGGTCGGCACAAGTGAACGCGCGGGCGGCGCAGGCCGTCACCGACTCGGCCGAGGAGCAATCGGCCGCCACCCAGGAAATCGCAACGGCGGCGACCACCATGGTGGCCACCGCCGATCGATTGACTCGCCTGGTCAAAGGCTTCCGCGTCTAGCGCCGCTTTGCCGGCGCCTTCTTGGCAACTGTCTTGGCGGGCGCCTTGGGTTTGGCCGGTAGCGGCTTGGCCTGCGGCTTGGCGACCACCTTCTTGGGCGCCGGCGGAGCGGCCTTCTTGACCGGTGCCACCACCTTGGCCTTGGGCGGTTCGACCTTGGCGGGCGGCTTCTTGGGCGCGGTCGAGAGAGCCATCGGCGGCCGCATGGACCCCTTGACCGCCAGCGGCGCCGGCTTGGGCCGCACCGACAACATCGGGTTGGGGCGCATTTCCAGCGGTTTCACCGCTTGCGGCACGGGCGTCAGCTTCTTGGGCTTTTCGACCACGACCGGGTTGGACGGCCGGGACGCCGCCACTTCCCGGAGCTCCCCGAGCACCTTGCCGACCTCTTCCTGCGTCAGAAGGTTGCGGCGGACCCCGAACTCCAGCAGCTCCTCGGCGTGCGAGAGCTGAAACTCCTCCAGCCCAGCCGCGGCGCGCGAAACGGCGACCATGGCGTTGGCCACGGGGCTGCGGAGTACGGCAGCGATCCCGGGCAGGGCTTCCATCAACGACGAGATTTGCGGTGCGGCCAGTTCGGTCATGCTTCCCCCATTCTTGGGCAAAGCTTGGGGCGGCAGGGGGGCGGCGTCAAGAGATACGACAGTCTGGCCTCTTGACGAGTTCGCCGAAAAGCCATACCTAGGACGATGCGGGACCGTCCCGAATCCCCGGGATTACTGCGTGGAAAGGACCGGCCATGAGCAGCCGTCGCCACGTCAAGGAGTTTCGCCCCGACGAGGCGCTGAGTCTCATCAGCGCCGATCGTGAAGGCCGCCTGCTGCGCTGCCCGTCATGCGCCAGCGATGCGATCACACGCACTCCGCCCCGCGTCGAGGAGGCAGCGGTCACCACCGCCCGGGTGGTGCTGCTGTGCGGGGCCTGCGGTCGCGTGGTGGCGTACGTTGCCCCCAGCGGCGACGGATCAGTCGCCTAGCGCGGCACCGTAAAAAGACGCTTCCAGCGGATCTGCGTGAGGAACGCAAAGCGATCCCAGCTCTCGCCATTGTAGCTGAAATACACCAGCATCGGCCGGCCGTAGACGCTGTCGCGCGGCAGGAAACCCCAGAACCTGCCGTCGTTCGAATCATCGCGATTGTCGCCCATCACAAACAGGGAATCGTGCGGCACGACGATCGGACCCCAGTGATGCACATCGGGGAAATAGTTGGAGGGAATCGGACCGGCAAAGTGTTTGACCTGCCAGTCGCGCATGCGCGCCCGCGCCAGCGGATCGGTGCCTTCGCGCGGATTGCTGTTGATCGCATACGGTTCGTCCAGCTGCCGGCCATCGAGGAACACCACACCGGCGCGCATTTCCAGGGTATCGCCCGGTATGCCAATCAGCCGCTTGACGATCTTCATGTTCTGCATCTCTTCTTCGATCGAGTCGAAGACGAGAATGTCGCCCCGGCGTGGCTCGCGCACTTCGGGAAGCCGCTTGTGGATGAACGGAATCTCCACGCCGTAGATCAGTTTGTTCACAAAGAGTACGTCACCAACCAGCAGCGTGTTCTTCATGCTGCCCGATGGAATCCGGAAGGCCTCGACCACGAATGTGCGCAGAAACATCCAGAGCACGAACGCAAAGACGATGACCTTGAGCCATTCGAAGAAGAACCGGGCCGCTGACTCGGGCCGTGCGCTGGCTGCCATGCGATCAGTTCTTCCAGTCCGCCACAAAGAGATTGATCTCGCCGGGCTCCTTCGCGTGCCGCCCCGACACCAGCACCACGGTCTTGCCATCGGGCGAGATCATTGGAAAGCCGTCGAACTCCTGCGACGTCGTGACCTTCTCCAGGCCGGTGCCGTCGGCGTTGACCAGATACAGATCAAAGTTCCCGCTATGCGGATTCTCATAGTTCGACGCAAAAATGATCCGCTTGCCGTCCGGCATGAAATACGGCGCCCAGTTGGCTCCGCCCAGATGCGTGATCTGATGCGCGCCACTGCCATCGGCGTTGGCCACCCAGAGCTCGAGCGCGGCCGGCCGCACCAGGTGCTCGCTGAAGAGCTGGCGATAGTCCGCGCTGTCCGCGGCGGTCACCGGATACGCGGCGCGCCAGACGATTTTGCTGCCGTCGGGCGAGAAGAAGGCGCCGCCGTCGTAGCCCACGCGATTGGTGATCCGCTTCACATTGCTGCCGTCGATGTCCATCGTGTAAAGCTCGATGTCTCCGTCGCGAGTGGACGTGAAGACCAGATGTTTGCCGTCGGGCGACGCCGTCGTCTCGGCGTTGTACACGCCGGTGTGCGTCAACTGCCGCGTATCCGAACCATCGGGATTGGCAGAGTAGATCTCGAAATGGCCCAGCGGCCAGACGTAGCCGAGTGACGGATCGGGCACCATCGGACACGCCGGATTGTCGGCGGCGGTGGAGGAGTAGATGATCCGCCGGTCGTGATCGATGTAATAGCCGCACGTCGTGCGACCCTGGCCATTCGACACGCGATGCATGTTGGCACCGTCGATGTCGATGGTGTATTCCTGATCGCAGCCAACCGTCTTTGCGACGCTGTCCTTGCGCTGAAAGATCAGGTGGCGCCCATCGGCCGAGAAGTACGCTTCCGCGTTGTTGCCGCCAAAGGTGATCTGCCGCAACGTGCCGAGATGACGCTGTTCACCCGAGTCCGGTGCCCAGGTCACCGTGGACGCCAGCGTCGCGGGCTGGCCAGCGACGGCAGACGATTTGCCGGCAGGACCGCATCCGCCGAGGAGCGCGATCCCGCCGGCCACCAGATATGCGTTTCGAATGTGCCACCTCACCCGTTGTCCCCCGTCAGGTTCGCAACGCCGCCAGGATTTCCGCAGCGTGCCCTTCGGGTTTGACCTTCCAGAAAATGCGCTGGATGATTCCGCGCCCGTCGATGATGAACGTGGTGCGGTGCACTCCGTCAAAGTTGAGACCGAACATCTGCTTGGGTCCCCAGACTCCGTAGGCCTCCGCCATGCGATGATCGGCGTCGGCCAGCAGCGGAAATGGGAGCCGGTACTTCTTCCGGAACTTCCCATGCGATTTGACGCTGTCGGGCGAGACGCCGTATACCAGTGCACCGGTGCCCTGCACGTCGCGCCACGTATCGCGAATCTCGCACGCTTCAGTGGTGCATCCCGGCGTGTCGTCCTTGGGATAGAAGAACAGCACCACCGTGTGGCCCCTGAGTCCCGCGAGCGACACCACTTTGCCGTCGTCCGCGGGGACCGTGAAATCTGGGGCCTTCTGGCCCGCTTCAAGCATCCGTACCAGCCCGGATCAACGAACTGGCAGCACTCGCAACGTGACCGGCAGCGTCAACAACCGACGGACCGGCGCCGCGGTGCCATTGGCAAGACCGCGATCGAAGAAGTTCCAGTAGGTGTAGCCGTCCTCTGATGCGGGCTCGAGCAGAAACGCCGCGAGCACACCAAAGCGCTGATTGGTCGAGACCACGTAGCTGCCGGCGGCAATGGTGTCAGCGTGCGCAGTGCCCCACGCACCACTGATGACGGCGGCACAATGACCTTGCCAGTCTCCCGGGCGCGGATGCGACACTGAATCGACCATGAACCGGCCGGTCGGGCCGGTCCACCGTGCCGCCACGCGATCGACCTGAATGCCGACGCGCTGCATCAGCGGAATCACGCTGCTATAGCTCGAATCGAAGACGTATGCCGCGGGGATTGCTTCCTTTCGCACCGGAGCAAAGCGATCGCGCACCGACATCCAGACCGCGTGCGAGATACCGGTCATCTCCGGCAGGTCGCGCGTTGAATCGGTGCCGCCTCCGCCCCGTCGCCCGCCGCCGCCGGCTCCACGACCCGCACCGGCTCCCGCAGCGCCCCGGCCATTCGCACCGGCTCCGGCGGCACCACGTCCCGCGCCGGCACCACCGCGTCGGCCGCCGCCGCCACCAGCCGTGCAGATGCCGACCGTATCCTTGATGGCCGGCGTGCGAACGGTGTTCGCGCGCGTCGCTGAGTCGGAGCGCGGTTCAACGACGGTGCGCGTGTTCTCCACGAGCACGCTATCCATCCGTGCCGGCGACGACGCGAGCGCATTGCCGCGGACCACCACAGAATCAGGACGGCGAGCGGCGGTGAGCGCTTCGCGATGGCGCATCTCGAGCTTGTGCTCATTCAGATATCGCATCACCTCGAGCACAAAGTCATATGTCGAGGTAATGCGCTGCATGAAATTGTCGTGCGACATGGCCTCGCTCAGCACCGACACACGCATCATCCCCTGCAGATTGGAGCCATACCGCGGCAGCGATTCGTAGGTACTCCAGCCGGTCGGATCGCCGGTGGTGCCGTTGCCGCCGCCAAAGTTGCCGTACGGATAGGTCTGAATGTGGTCGCGGATGATCAGCCGCTGGCGCACCTGCTCGAGCACCGTGTCCTGCACCCAGTCGTTGGTCGGGTTGTGATTGGGGTTGAGCCCGGGCGACCACGTCAGCGCGTAGCCGTGATAGCTGCCGTCCGTCGTGTGCAGATCCATGTACAGATCGGGATCCCACTTGGTGATGAACGCCAGCGACGCGCGCGTCTCGGGCGCGTCCTGCTTCGTGTAGTCACGGTTGAGATCGTAGCCCTGCCCGTTGGCCCGCAGACCCTCGATCGCCGGGCCTTCCTGTTCGCCACGATTGATGTCGTTCGGGCCCATCGCATCGTTGCCGTCGGCATTGTAGATCGGCACAAAGAGCACAATCACGCTGTCCAGCAACGGCTTGAGATAGCCCGTCGTCAGGTCGCGCATCAGTGCCTGGACCGCCTCTTTCCCTTCCACTTCGCCGGCGTGGATGTTCCCTTCGACGTAGAAGATCGGCTTGCCCGTCGCGTGCGCCGCTGCCGGCGTCGTCACCATCGGCCGCGCGAGAATCACATAGGGCAGCTTCTTTCCCTGCGGCGATTCACCGAGTGTCCCGACGGTGATGTTTGCGCCGTGATGCTGCAGCGAGTCGATGAACGCCAGCACTTCGGCGTGCGTCGAGGTGCGCATCCCGTGCGTGCGCTCAGGGATAGTGAGCTGGGCGGCGAGGGGCGCGGCCACACAAGTCGCAGCGGCGGTCGCAAGAACGAACGTGGAGAAAGGGCGGAACATCTACGGCTCCAGACGTGGCGTGGTCAGCAGGAGGCGATGGGTTGCAGGCACGGCGTCATCCCGGCCCAGCATGAACGTAATCTCGGGAATCACCGTTGTGGTGGTCGGCCGGTCGAGGCGGCGGACGGGCGCACGTCCCACACCCGCGAGGCCCGAAGCTCGGGCAAACCCGGGCAGATCGCTCAGCAACGCCACCAGGCGGTTTGCGGTCACGCGATCGTTCGTGGCGCGTGCAGCGGCCCGGACGAGGCGGTAGCCGAGGGCATGCGGGTCGTCAGGTGACGACACCGCGAGTGCACGACGTTTCTCGGCGTTGAAGAGCACCAGCAGTGGCGCCGACGCCTGCGCCGGGCGCAACGCTTCCTCACTGGCCCATTCGGCCGCACCCTCCGACAGCCACGGATCGTCGGCGCGCACCCGCAACGCATCGCCTTCGGTGGTCACCGCCGACGCAACCCCCGCGAGTCGTCGGTCGCCAATGATCACATGCTGCCATTCATGCAGAATGGAGGCGACGGCAATGAACGGCGTCACTCCAGGATCGATGCGGATTTCATCGGCCACACCCAGGGCTGATCCCCCGTGCTGGCGGTTCATCGCCGCCGGCGACATCGCGTACAGCAGCTTGCCGTTGAGCACCGTCGGCATGACCTGCTCGTCGGCACCAAAACCGATATCGTTCCACGCCACCAGTGCGTCGGCGATACCGAACAGCCTGACACACTCCGCGGCACTCGCATTGAGCGGCCGGATCAGCCGTGGCCCCAGTACTGCGGCGCTCACGACCGGAAATGCCGCGAAGTCGCCGTATGGCTCGGCGCGAATGTACGGCAGCGGCAGCGAGTCGACGCCCCAGAACGCCGCAACCAGCTGGGCTGGAGATCGCGCGCCGCCTGGAGTATCGAGCCAGGGGTGCGTCAGCAACCAGTGCACCGCGGTCTCCCACCACCGTTCCGCGTCGTCGAACGCCATGAGTAGCGCCTGCAAGGCGAGCGCTCCGCTGGGATCATGGAGAAACGGCAGCGGAGGACGGTTCTTGTGCGCGCTGTCGGCGGCCAATGCGGTCCATAACGTCCAGATGGCTTCCCGCATCGCCGCGGAATCGGCGAACTGCGGCGGCGGACCGCCTTCCGTCTCACCCACCGCGCGCAGGGCGGCCGCGAGTTGGAAATCGGCATCGTGTCCTGGAGCCTGTTCGAGCGCCACATCAAAGAGGTCGCCTCGGCAGGCGCCGGTCCCGAAGATGCGGCGAAAACTCGCGTCGGCGGCAGGCCCCGAACCGATGCGGCCCAGCAGCGCGCATTGCGCCGCACGCCACGCGCTGTCGAGACCGAGCGCAACGCGCCGCGGGCGGCCGATCAGCATGTCGCCCGAGACCACCGGCACCCGCGCCTCATGCGCGAGCAGGCGGTACTCGGAATCCAGGGCGACTGAATCGCGAGCAAGCAGCGTCATCCAGGCACCCGGAATCCGTTCGCTGCCGCTGTCGACGCCAAGAACAACCTGACGCGCGACATAACGTTGCGGCACGGGCGACACGGCGGAATCACCGTGCAGCCGAAACGCCACCCAGCGCGCGACCACGCTGTCGTGCTCAAATACCTGACCCTTCATGGTGTCGGCGACCACGATGCCGGCGAGACGACGGTGTTCCATCGGAATCACAAACGTGATGCTATCGCTCGTCCGGCGCAGATCGCCGAGGACCTGGAATGCGCTGTCCGCGCTCTCGAGCAGAATGCGCCCGCCGCCCTGCGACAATTGCAGTTCGGCCCACTCGAGTTCCGCACCGCTCCAGAGGCGCAGTTCCCATCGTTCTGGCCGCGCCTGCGTGCCGGCGGCTCCGGTCCACAATCCGAGTGCCAGAATCACCAGCGGCCGGAAGTTCACTGCGCACCTATCTTGCGAGCATGGCGCCCAAACTCAGTTCGCGGCAGAAGGCACAGCTCGCGTGGCTTGAGACATTGCCGCGCAAGTTTGAGCGTGTGGCCAAGGTGATTGAATTGCTCGCAGTGAATCAGGCAGACGAATCGCAGGTCCGCGGCCTGACCCGCGTCCTCGACGAGCTCAAGGCGCAAGGCAGCGGCGTGGGACTCACCGTGCTCGCGGACAGTTTTGGATATATGGGGATGTTGTTGCGACGCGGCGGAGGACATCAGACCAAGGTGCGCGGACTGCAGGAGATGCTGGCGGGAGCCAGGACCAACTTCGAGGGCGCCATGCGCGAGGTCACCGCTGGAAATCCGACGCAAGAGGATACCCCCGATGCGCCGGACGACGTCAGTCCTTGAGCACCTTGTCGATCACCGGTGCGGCCGTGAAGGCGAACATTGACATGATGATGGCGGTCAGGAGCAGCGTGACAAAACTCAGCGCTCCAATTAATACGGTCGCGCCGACCACAGCCATGATAACGCCCAGAGCGTAGAGCATTGGAACACCCCTCGGTGAACTTCGAAGCTAACACGCCCCGCAAGTCCGGCAAAGAGATTTGGCAGCGCTATCCCGCTTTGACCTCGGTCCAGAGCCGGTCCCACAGATCGGCCGCCGCGCCGAGATCGCGCTCGAACTCGAGCCGCGCCAGGAGAGCCGCATCGGGCGGCAGCACCGGAGTCTTCATCCGTGGAATCGCCGCCCCGTTGGCTGGTCCGTATCCCGTCACCTCGGCCACCTCCGCCGCCACGTCGGGCCGCAGGATGTAATTGAGAAAGGCGTGCGCCGCCCGCGGGTTTCCGGCGTCGCGCGGCACGGCGAGATAGTCGGTAAAGATGAGTGATCCCTCCGCCGGAATTGCGTAGCGCACGCGCGGTTCTTCGATCTGCGCCTGGCGCGCATCACCGCTCCAGAGCTGTGCGACCGCGATGTCGCCGCTCACCAGCTGGCCCTTGACCGACGCCGACACATAGGCGCGCAGATTCTTCTTGACCATCAGCGCGTCGTCGCGCGCGCGTTCGAGCTCTCGCGTATCGATCGAATTGGCCGAGTGTCCGCGCCACTTGAGCAGAGCGCCCAGCACCTCGCGGCCCTCGTCGAGCATGGTCATGCGGCCATGCTGCGCCGGATCGGAAAAGATCGCCCAGCTGTCCGGCACCGACGTGACCAGATCGCTGCGGAACGCCACGCCCGTGGTTCCCCACTGGTACGGCATGCCGTAGCGGCCGCCCGGCGGGGCGTCGGCAAAGACCGGCAGGAGGTTGTTCCAGTTGGTGAGTACGGCGTGATCGAGCGGCCGCAGCAGTCCGCCTTCGACCAGCACAGGAATCAGATAGCCGCTGGGCCCGATGATGTCGTATCCGCCACCGCCGGCGACGAGCTTGGCAACCATTTCCTCGTTGCTCTCATAAGTGTCGTATGTGACGCGCACGCCAGTTTCGCGCTCAAAGCGCGGGATGGTGTCCGGTGCCACATAGTCCGACCAGTTGAAGATGTGCAGCTCCCGCTCCAGCGGGCCGGCCGCCGACGCGGGACGCTCGTCCGCGGGAGGGGCGATGCGCCGCGTGATGCAACTGGAAAGCCACGGCGACACGGCCAGGGGAAGGCCCAGCCGTGCCGACCATTCGACAAAGCGCCGCCGCGAAAGTGTCACGGCGCAGCAGCCCGCGGGCTCGCGTGTGACGGTGGACTCGCGAGCCAGCGCTGCGCGATCAACAGCAGTACCGTGGTGCCGACCACCAGCAGCGCGGAAAGCGCGTTGACGGTGGGTTCCACGGTCCGCCGCACCATGCCGTAAATGACGAGCGGCAGCGTGGTCGTCCCGGCGCCCGCGGTAAAGAAGGTGATGATGAAGTCGTCAAAGGAAAGCGTGAACGCGAGCAGCGCCGCCGCAACGATTCCGGGCATGAGCAGCGGCACCGTGATGCGACGGAACGCCGTCAATTCATCGGCGCCAAGTGTGAGTGCTGCGTCCTCGAGCGTGCGATCCATGCCGCGAAGCCGCGCGAGCACGACGAGCATGGTGAACGGCAGGCAGAAGGTGATGTGCGCCACGATCACCGTCACGAGCCCCAGACGGATGCCCATCGCGCCGAACAGAATGAGCAGCGAGATCCCCGCGACAATCTCCGGTGTGACGATCGGCACCACGAGCGAGGCTTCGATCGCTGTGGCCGCGCGCTGCGGTCCCCGGTGCATCGCCAGTGCCGCGAAGGTGCCGAGCACCGTCGACGCGACCGTGGCCACAACGCCCACCACGAGCGAAGTCCGGAGCGCGATCCAGAGATCACCGCGCTGCAACAGCAGTTGATACCAGTGCAAGGTGAATCCGTCCCACCGGGCACCGCTGCGCGAGGCGTTGAAGCTCCAGATCACCAGCAGCAGGAGCGGCAGATGGAGTGCCACGTAGCCCGCAAAGGCAATTGTCCCAACGAGTCGGCGACTCATACCAGCGACGCATCCCGCCGGAAGCGAAGCCAGACCAGCATGCCAATCAGCACGACCGCCATCACGAGAAACGACAGCGCCGATCCGAAGTGCCAGTTGCGCGCACTGGTGAATTGATTCTGCACCAGGTTGCCGATCAGCATCACTTTGGCGCCGCCGAGCAGATCGGAGGTGAGAAACGATCCGAGCGCCGGCACGAACACGAGCAGCGAGCCGGCCACCACGCCCGGCAGCGACAGCGGCCAGGTCACACGCACAAAGCGCCGCCATTCCGGAGCACCCAGCACTTCGGCGGCTTCGAGTAACGCAGGGTCGAGCTTTTCGAGTGAGGCGT
>DATAVM010000054.1:0-7497 GCA_036267775.1 Gemmatimonadales bacterium | reverse complement strand
AGCATGATGTTCATGATGACGATGCCACCCACCACAATACCGATGCCGACGACCGCGGGAATGACCGCAAAGAGCAGCTGGGTGAGTTGCTTCCAGAACGCTACCAGCGCGTCGGCCTTGTCGACCGTAAAGTCGTCATCTTCGCGCGGCCGCAGATGATGGGCGATCCGCATCGCTTCTTCCGCGCGGTCCATCGCCGCGGGGATCTGAGCCGGGTCGCGCATCTTGACCGACACGACCGTCGTCTGGCGGCGGCCGTAGATCGCTTCAAACGTCGACATCGGCATCATCACGAATGCGTCGAAGGATTGCCCGAGGGTTTTCCCCTTCTGCGCGATCACACCCTTGATGGTGAACTGGTTGCCGCCAATGCGAATGGTCGATCCCACGGCGGTCTCGGGCGAGGCGAAGAGCTTGTCGGCCACGTCGAATCCCACCACCACCACCGGGCGATGTTCGCGGACATCGGGATCGACCAGCGGTTCTCCCGCAATGAAACGATAGTCCTGCACGGTCTGGTACGGCGGCGTCACACCAAAGACGAGCACCCCACCGAGCGTGTTGTTGCGGTAGACCACATTCGCCACCGGCGTGGGCCAGCCGCTCTGCATCGCCACCGCTTCGGCGTCGGGAATGGCGTTGGCGACCGCCTGCGCGTCGTCCTGCGAGATGATTGGACGCATGCTCAGGCGACGCACCGTCTCGTCGTCGAGGAGGCCCACGGAGATGGGGGTGCGACGCACCTGAAAGGCGTTCGTGCCGATCATTGCGTCGGTCAGATTGGTGCGGACGTACGAATTCATCCCCTGAATGACGGCCACAACCGTCACCAGGAAACCGACGGACACAATGATGCCAAGCAGTGTAAAGAACGACCGTAACTTGGCCGTTCGAATGGTGGCGAGCGCCAGACGCAGTGCTTCGCTGTAGGGCATGGCGAAAGATACAGTGCGGCGGCAGGCGCTGCCGCCGCACTATTCGTAGCGGAGCGCTTCCACCGGGTCGAGGCGTGCGGCCTTGTTGGCCGGGTAGATCCCGAAGAAGATGCCCGTCACCGTCGAGGCGACGATGGCCGCCGCAACCGACCAGAGTGGTACGACCGCTGGAATCGGCGTCAGCCGGTTGACAAGGAACGCGATGACGGTGCCGAGGGCCATGCCGCACAGCCCGCCGATCAGCGTCAGTGTGGCAGCTTCGACGAGGAACTGGAAGAGGATCTCCCCGCGCGTGGCGCCGAGCGCCTTGCGGACACCAATCTCGCGCGTGCGCTCGGTGACCGAGATCATCATGATGGCGACGACGCCGACGCCGCCCACCATCAGGCCCACACTCGACAGGACGAGCATCACCAGGAAGAAGCCGGCGGTGATGCTGTTGAAGCTCTCCAGGAACTTGTCGCCGGAGACCAGGTCAAAGTTGTTCTCCTGCGCCGGCTTGAGACCGCGGCGCAGGCGCATCGCGGTGGTCACCTGATCCATCGCGTCGGCCTGCGTGATCTCGGGGCGCGGGAAGACGGAGATGTCCATCCAGCCGCGGCCCACCGGGCCGTTCTTGAGCAGCGTCTCGTGCGGCACGACGATCTTGGGCGACTTGTCGTCCGTGAAGACGCCCTTGGGGTCCTGATACGTGCCGACGACGGTGAAGGGCAGGCCGAAGATCTTGATGGTCTTGCCCACGGGATCGAGGCCGGGGAAGAGCGTCTGCGCGGCGTTGTCGTTGATGACGGTTACGAACGAGCCCGATGCCGCTTCGATCGGGGTGAAGTTGCGGCCCTCGAGCAGGTTGCCGCCGCTCACGCGCATCCAGCTTGCATCGGTGCCGTTGATGCTGACGTCGCCGAGGTTGGTCGCCTGATAGCTCACGCGGGAATCGGCGTTCTCGCTGACACTCACGTCCTCGATGCCCGGAAGGCGGCGAATGGCCTCGGCGTCGTCTCGGTTGAGGTACGGCCGGCGACGCCACGGCGACATCTCGTCGGACCCGTCGGAAATATTGATGCCCGCCTGGAAGTAGCGGAGCACGACAAACGTGGTGGGGCCGGCCTGCTCGACCATCTGGCTCACGGAGTCGCGGATGCCGGTGATCATCGACGCCATGCCGATCACCACCATCACGCCAATCGCGACACCGAGAATGGTGAGCGCCGCGCGCGTCTTGCTCGCGCGAATGGCGTCGAGCGCCAGCAGCACGCCTTCGGCGGCGCGGGCAAGGACGTTACCGCGACCGGAGGTTCCTGTCATTCCTGCCTCAGTGCTGCGATGGGGTCAAGGAGCGATGCCTGCCGCGCCGGATAGACGCCGGCGATCATGCCCACGGCCACGCCGAGGCCCACGCCAACACCGATCGACCACGGTGCGACGGCCGCCGGTAGCGGCGTCCAGGCCCGGAGCGCAAACGCCATCAGCAGTCCCGTGCAGATGCCGAGACCGGCACCGGTGACCGAGAGCGTTGCCGATTCCACCACGAACTGCGCCATGATGTCGCGCCGCTTGGCGCCCAGCGCTTTGCGGATGCCGATCTCGCGGGTCCGCTCGGCCACCGCCATCAGCATGATGTTCATGATGACGATGCCGCCGACCACCAGCGAAATGGCCACCAGACCGGGCAGTGCGAGGAAGAGGATGGCGGAAATCTTCTTCCACTCCGACAGCGCGCCGTCGGCCGTCTCCACATGGAAATTGTCCTGCTGACCGGGTCGCAGGCCGCGGCGATCGCGCATCAGCACGTTCACCTCGTCGACGGCCTTCGACATCTCGGCCGGGTCCGCGGTCTGCACCTGCAGCTCATCGATCACGCGAGGACGGTTGACCAGATTCCGTACCGGCGACGTCATCGGCACCACGACGAACTTGTCGAGGGAGATGCCGAAGAGATTGCCCTGACGCTCCACCACACCAATGACGAGGTGAGGAATACCGCCCACCGTGACCGTGCGGCCGAGCGGATTCAAGCCGGGAAAGAGCCGGGCGGCGAGCTCCGAGCCGAGGACGGCCACCTGCGAGTGCGCATCGACTTCGGGTGGCGTAAAGAAGCGGCCTTCGCCCACATTCCAGTTCTTGATCGCAAAGAAGTCGGCGTCGGCAGCGTTGACGTCGATGTCCTTGGCCACCTTGCCGCGCCACTCGACCGGCAGCCGGTCATACCCCACGCGGGCAAAGCGCGCCGGAATGGACAGCTTGCTTTCGATATACGCCGCATCGTCGACGGTGATCCGGGGGTTCCGCTGCCATTGCCGCCACTGCTCCTCCGTGACGTTGCCCATCACGATGTTGGGGCGGGAGCGCAGCTGGAAGGTGTTCACGCCGATCAGCGCACCGGCGAACTTGTCGGTCATGTAGACATTCATGCCTTGCACGATCGACACGACGGCGATGAGAAACGTCACGCCGATCAGCACGCCTACGAGCGAGAAGAAGCTCTTGAGCTTCTGCGCGCGAATGGACGCGAACGCCAGCCGGACCGCTTCGAAGAACGGCACTCAGGCCGCCACGGCCGGGGTGGCGTTGACGCGATCGCTGTCGACCTTGCCGTCGCGAAGGACAATCACGCGGCGCGCGTGCGCGGCGATGTCGGGTTCGTGCGTCACGACGATCACCGTCTGGCCCTGGCTGTGGAGCGCTCCAAAGACGCGCATGATGTCTTCGCTGGTGGCGCTGTCGAGATTGCCGGTCGGCTCGTCGGCCAGAATGATCGATGGCTGGTTGACGAGGGCTCGCGCGATGGCGACGCGCTGCCGCTGACCGCCGGACAGCTCGTTGGGCTTGTGCTGCATCCGCTCGCCCAGGCCCACGCGCTCCAGCGCCGATTCGGCGCGGCGGCGGCGTTCGCGCGCCGGCGTGCCGGCGTACACCAGCGGCAGCTCCACATTCGCCAGGGCCGAGGCGCGCGGCAGCAGATTGAAGGTCTGAAAGACGAAGCCGATCTCCCGGTTCCGCACGCGCGCAAGGTCGTCGTCGACCATGCGCGACACTTCATGGCCATTGAGCCAGTACTGCCCGCCGCTCGGCGTGTCGAGACAGCCCAGCACGTTCATCATCGTCGACTTGCCCGAACCCGAGGGTCCCATGATGGCGACATACTCATTGCGCTTGATCTCGATATCCACGCCGCGGAGCGCCTGCACCCTCTCGGTGCCCATGACGTACTCGCGGGTGATTCCATCGAGACGGATGATGGCGTCGGTCACGGCTTCTTGACCTCCGGCGCGGACGACTTCACATGCGTTGAGTCCTTCATGTCGCGGATGGCCTGGTAGGTCCCGGACACCAGCGTCTCGCCTTCCTTGACACCATCGAGCACTTCGAAGTATTCGTCGCCGGCAATGCCCACCTTGACCGGCCGGAAGACCGCGACGCCGTTCTGCACCACGAAGACGCCTTCCTGTTCCTTCACCTTGCGGGTGACGGTGGTATCGCCGGGCTTGACGGTGGTAATCGGCGCGCCGGCCACGCTGTCGCCCTTGAGCGGCGGAGCGGCGCGTGCGGTAAGCGCGATGATCGGAATGCTCAGCGCGTGCTTGCGCACATCGGTGACGATCCGCGCCGTCATGCTGAGGTCGGGCTTCACATCCTTGGGCGGATTGAGGAGCGTCACCTCGACATCAAAATCGACTGCCTTGTCCGTCGTCGTCGTGGTCGTGCTGCTCGCGTCGGTGGCGCTGTTGCCGATCTTGGTCACCCGGCCCACGAACGTCGTGTCCGGAAAGGCGTCGATCGACACGCTGACGGAATCGTCGTGCGCCAGGCGCACCACGTCGGTCTCGTCGACCTTCACCTTGGCCAGAATCGTCGACATGTCGGCGATGCGCATGAGAAGGCCGGTTTCCTTGGAGAAGGTGCCCGGGACCGCCACTTCGCCCTCTTCCACCGCGAGGCGCACCACGGTGCCGTCGATCGGCGAATAGATCTTGGTGCGGTCGAGGTTGTCCTGCGCTTCCTTGAGGCCGGCCTGCGCGTTCCGCACGTTGGCCTCCGCCGCCGCCAGATTGGCCTGCGCCACATCATAGGATGTCTGCGCCTGCTCAACCGACTCGTCGGTGGTGAAGCCCGGCTGCAGCTTCTTGAGCTCCAGAATGCGATCGAGCGCCTTCTTGGAGCCGTCCCGCGAGGCCTGGGCCTGCACCTGTGCCGCCTGGCTTTGCAGCAGCGTGGCCTGGCCGCGATCGACCGCGCCCTTGAACTGCGTCTGGTCGAGTTCGACCAGCAGCTCGTCCTTCTTGACGTGGTCGCCTTCCTTCACATGCAGGCTGATGATGCGGGCGGTCACATCGGCCGAGATGTCGACGTCGGTCTTGGCTTCGATCTGGCCGCTGGCGGTGACCGCCGCCACGAGGTCGCGCCGGCCGACGTTCTCCATGCGGACATCGACGGCCTTGGCCCCGCGCTGCGCACCGGTCAGCATCGACACACCGCCGATGATCACGATCGCGACGAGACCGCCGAGGGCGAATTTGGCTCCACGAGACATCAGGAAATCCCTTTCACGTCAGTGCAACGGGTGGCCGACGGCGGTTTCGAGCGCCACCACGGCGAGGTGATAGTCAAACACGGATTCAACGTAGCTCGCTTCGGCCTGCGTGACCTGATTCTGCGCATCCGAGACGTCGAGGGCGGTACCGCTGCCCACACGATAGCGATCCTGCGCCAGCTGCAGCTGCAGGCGGGCGGCGGTGCGGTTGGTGTCCTGGATCTGCATGGTGCGCCAGTCGGTCTGGACCGTCACCAGCGCCTGCTGGATCGTGGCGTCCGTGACGAGCGTCTGCGCCCGCTGATTCTCGTACGCGTTGTCCGCCTGCAAGTGCGCCTGCGACACGCGGAGTGCACGGCTGAAGCCGTCCCAGATTGGCAGGGAGATGCCGAGCTGGATCGACCACGGCTGATTGGCGAAGCTGAATGGGAAGACTTCGTTGCTCTTCTTGATCGCCGCCACCGTGTTCGGATCGAGTGCGGTGCCGGTGCTGTTGAGACCGGCGTAGGCATTGCAGTCCGGGATGATGCCGCCATTGGCGGTCGGCAGCGGCGACGTGAGCCGCGAGATCAGTTCGTTCTGAAAGACGCAGTTGGCCGCGGTCCCCTGGGCACCCGCGAGCACCGGTCCGAGGAGAATGTCCTCATTGGTAAACTGCTGCGTGAAGCCGTTGAAGCCCGTGCTGATCTGAAAGGAAGGCCAGTACGACATCCGCGCCTGCCGCACGCCGAGCCGGGCCGCGTCGGCATCGTCGCCGAGCACGTGCAGCGACGGATTGGATTGGTGCGCGGTGTTGCGCAGCGCATCGAGATCGTAGTGCGGCTCGGTCAGCGGAAAGGCCTCGGTGAGCTGGACCGAATCCACATCCGCGGTCGACGGCACACCCATGCGGCGCAACAGCTCGATCTTGGCGAGTGTCTGGCTCTGCCGCGCCTGCAGCACCGTCACCTGGGCGGTGGTCAGCGCCACCTGCGCCTGCGTGACGTCGATCTGGGTGGCTTGCCCGACCTGAAAACGGATCTGCGCCAGCGTCAGGAACTGCTGATTGCGGGTGACCTGCTCGTCCGCCACCCCGACCAGTGCGGCGCTGCGGAGGACAGTGAGGTATTGTGAGGTGACATCGTTGACGAGGGTAACGCCCGCCACCGCAACGTTGTCATCCGTAGCACGCTGCTGCGCCTTGGCGATCGACGGTCCCACGAACGCCGACGGCGAGAGCAGCCAGCTGATCGACAGCGCGTAACTCGAGCTTTCCGTAGGCGAGCTCTGATTGAAGGTCTGGCCGGCGAAGGCCGTACTGCCGGCGCCGGTGTAGCCCAGGCCGCCGCTGGCGTTTGCTTGCGGCAGCAGGGCAAAGTTCGCCTGGCGCACCGCGACAGCGGCTTCGGGAGTGGCGTTCTGAGCCGTCCGGTACGCGGGGCTGTTGGCCCGCGCCAGATCCAGCGCCTGATTGAGCGAGAGTTGCCGCGGCACCGCCGACTGGGTCTGGGCGTCGAGTTGCGACACCGTTGCCAGCAAGCCAAAAACGAGGGTGCAGCCGAACCGCATCGTCATGTTCCATCCTTACCGGTAGTTTGGATTCCGACGTGAGCACCTACGAGGATCCGCAGGTGAAGTTTCAGGGTGTGACATCGCCACTCCGCCCACCGTCGCGCGTGCTCTGGGTGGGCGTGGCGTGCCTTGTCGTGCTGGTGGGCGAGGCGGCCCTGGCTGCCGGATGGATCTGGCTGGCCATCCTGACGGCCGCCGCTCTGGCCCTCGCCGCAGTCGCGTGGATCAAGGAAAGTGCCGCGGCGCGCGGGCTGGCGTCGGGTCTGTTCCTGCTTGCCATCGCGCTCGGCGTTGCCAGCGGCCGCATGGCACATGTCGTGGTGCATGGCCGACTCCTTCCCTTTGAAGCCGCGGAGGGTGCCGCGGCGGATCGCGACCGTGTGCTCGAATCGGCGGTAGCCGCGGCGGGCCGGGCCGCCGCGGCCGCCCTCGCGCGAGTCGGTCAGTCCCGGCCCGAAGATGCGCCATCCCTTGCCGATC
>DATAVM010000053.1:0-27627 GCA_036267775.1 Gemmatimonadales bacterium | reverse complement strand
GACTGAAAGCCGTATTGCGCTATCGGAAACTGCGCCATCATCTGCAGCATCATCAAGGCGCCGATGCCCTGGCTGTTGGGCGGCATCTCATACACGGTCCAGCCGCGATAGTCGGTGGTCAGCGGCGTGACCCATTCCGGTCGGAGCTCGGCCAGATCCGCGGCGGTCATCGTGCCGCCCTTGGCGTGTTCCGTCGCAAGAATCGCGTCGGCGATCGGCCCGGTGTAAAAGCCTTCGCGCCCCTTGGCGGCAATCAGGCGCAACGTTTTCGCAAGATCAGGGTTGCGGAAGATCTCGCCTTCGCGCGGCGTGTGGCCGTTGATGAGATACGTCTTTGCCGCGTTGGAATCGCCGGTGAGCTTGCGGAGATACTGCGCCCAGGTGGCCGCGATCACCTGCGTCACCGGAAACCCGGCATCGGCGTAGCGAATCGTGGGTGCCAGCAGCGTGCTGAACGGCAGCGTGCCAAAGCGCGTGCGGAGCGCATCCCAGCCGCCCACGGCACCGGGCACCGTCACCGGCCAGATGCCGGTCGACGGCATCCGCGTGATCCCCTTGCTCGCGAGCAGCGCCGGCGTGAGCCCGCTCGGCGCCCAGCCGCTCGCGTTGAGCCCGTAGACCTTGTCTTCCTTGGCGATATACACCATCGCGAAGAGATCGCCGCCGACACCGTTCATTGCCGGTTCCATCAACCCGATCGCGGCGTTGGTGGCGATCGCGGCGTCGACCGCATTGCCGCCCTGCTCCAGGATGTCGGTGCCGACACGCGCGGCGAGTGGCTGGCTCGCCGCCACGATGCCGTACCTGCTGATCACCATCGAGCGGCCGGTCACCGGCGGCGGATTGCCGCGTTGCTGCGCGGTGAGCGGCGCACCGATCATGGTGAACGCTGCGAGGGTGCTGACAACGCCGCGTGTCATCCCTCGCGCTCCAGCATGTTGCGAATCGGGCGGACCATGAACGCGAGCAGCACTGCGAAGGCCAGTGTGATCAGCGCGACCAGTCCGAAAATTGTCGTCCCCGAAAGTTTCTCGTAGAAGCCGGAGACGACGCCGGCAATGAAGTCGCCCACGGACGTGGCGAGGAACCAGACGCCCATCACCAGCGACGCCACACGCGCCGGGGCCAGCTTGGTCATTGCCGACAGGCCCACCGGGCTCAGGCACATCTCGCCGACACTGGCAAAGAAGTACGACGCCATCAGCCACCACCAGCCGACGCGATTGCCGCCAGCGGCGAGCTGTGCGGCCGGCACCATCACCGCGAACGAGAGTGCCGCGAAGAAGAGGCCGAAGGCAAACTTTGCCGGGCTCGATGGATTGTGTTTGCCGAGCTTGATCCAGATCCACGCAAAGGTGGGCGCCAGAACCACCACCCACGCGGAGTTGATCGACTGCCAGCTGCCCGAGCCGAACTTGATGCCGAAGATTTCATTGCGCGTACTGCGATCGGCGAACAGCGTGAGTGTCGAGCCCGCCTGCTCGAACAGCGACCAGAACACCACCGCGCCGAGAAAGAGCACCGCGATGACCACGACGCGTTTCCGTTCTTCGGGCGTCCAGTTGACCAGCCAGATCAGCCAGTAGAAAAAGCCGACTACGAGCAGTGTCATGAAGGCGCCGAACCCCTTGGTGATGCCAAGGACCGAGAGCGCGATGACGCCGGTGGCGTTCAGAATCACCAGCAGCAGAAGGGCCGCCACAACGATGCCTACGCCAAGCCAGAGTTGCTGGCGCGCCTGCGATTGCGCCGGTGCCGATGTCACCGCCGGCGCGATGCCGGCGTCTCCCAACGTGCGCTTGTCGAGGACGTAGACGGTGAGACCGATCGCCATGCCAACCGCCGTCGCGCCAAAGCCCCAGTGCCACGACGACACCGGATCGAGTCCCCAGCCGGCAAGCACGCCTTTCCAGGTATCGCTCTGCGCCAGGAACGACGTGATCAGCGGCGCGATCATCGCGCCGAGATTGATGCCCATGTAGAAGATGGAGAAGCCGGCGTCGCGGCGTTCATCGGCGGGAGCGTAGAGCTTGCCCACCATCGTCGAAATGTTCGGCTTGAGCAGGCCGGTGCCCATGACGATCAGCGCGAGGCCCAGAAAGAACGTCCCGATCACACCGGGAATCGCCAGCGCCACATGGCCGAGCATGATGAGGGTGCCGCCCCAGAAGACCGACTTGCGCGAGCCCAGTATCCGGTCCGCGATCCACCCGCCGGGAAGCGACATCAGGTAGACCATCGACGTGTAGAGCCCGTAGAGCGGACCGGCCTTGGCCACGTCCCAGCCCAGACCACCCGCGGCGATTGGTGTGCTCATGAAAAGAATGAGCAGCGCCCGCATGCCGTAGTACGAAAAGCGCTCCCAGAATTCGGCAAAGAAAAGCGTTCTGAGCCCTTTGGGGTGCCCGAAGAATCCCGTCTGCTCGGGAAGACTTGCCGTCTGCTCGGGAAGACTCACTTGAGGCCTCGCTTGGTGAGGATGTCCTGCAGTACCACCTTGTCGATCTTGCCGTCCATCCGCACTCGCACGTCGTAGTTCTCCCAGTACATGAAGTCACGCAACGCATCGAGGAACTTGGGAGTCGCGGTCTTGGGCGTGTCCGTCAGCCACTTGGTGCCCGGACCTTTGGGTTCGGTCTTGAGAATCGGCACGAGCTTGGCCACGATCTCGGGCGTGATCGCAACGAGGTCGTCGGGATTGCTCGGGAAGAAGAAGAGCTTCTGCAGCGCGAGCAGGCGATCGAGCTCGGCCAGCGGATCCTTGGCGTCGTAGATGCGGATATCCACCAGCCGATCGCTGTTGCCGAGATAGCCGCCGTGCGCCCGCACCACGAGCAGTGCGGCGGACTGCATGCCGCGCTTGTCGCCGCCGCCCGCCTGCCCCGCGTGCAGCGCCGCCACCAGCCGGTCGGCGAGCGAGCCCTTTGACTTTTCAAAGGCCTGCGCCATTCCGCGCACGGTCGCATCCGACACCATGATGTTGGCCTGTGCGGCGTAGTCCCGGCCCACGATGACCATGCCTTTGGCGCCGAGCTTCCCGAGGGGTGTGCCACGCACGCCGACCCGTCCACCGGCCCAATCAAAGGTCTTGGCACCGGTGAACGACGCCGAGTTGCCGTGCGCGTCGATCATGCCGACCTGCCGGTCGGCGGTGTCCGTGTCACCGCGCATCACAATGCGCAGGGCTTCCTCCGCGGTCGCACCCTGTCCCATGAGGGAGAGACCGTCCTCACCGTACTGCGTCGCGGCCAGCGCCTGGGTCGCCACAGCGCCGACGCCCGCCTTGGCCCATGGCACCAGTCCGCCGACGTTGGGGAACTTGGACTGCACGGCCACGCCGAGATCGCCGGTGGCAGAGTCCCAGGCGACGATCGAATAGGTATGCGCAAGTTTCTGGAATTGTGCTGGCGGAGTGACGGCGTGGTCCTGAGCGGTGAGCGGAGCCACGAACAGCGCGAGGGGCGGCAGGACGCCGCGGAGCCATCGGATCATTTGCGTTCTCCCAGTTTTTTCTTGAGCATGGCCAGCTGCGCGTCGACCGCGGCCTCTTTGGCACGCTGGTCGAGCAGCGCTTCGTCGAGCGATGGTGGTGCCGCATCGATCGCCGGCGGATTGAACGGCACGCCACGCGACGCTGCCTGAAACCGTTCCTTGGTCGCCGCATATTCCCGCTCGGCCAGCGCCACTTCGTCGCGCTGCACCAGCACCTTGCGCTCGAGCAGATCCACCTTGGCGCGCGCACGCTCGGTAAACTCCGTTGCGATGCGCACTGTTTCCGCGTCGCCGATGTCGCTGGCAAGACGACCGCGGCGTTCGTAGCTCTCGGCCTCGCTCCGCGCTGTGACCAGCGCGCGCTCCGTCACCGCAAGCGCCTCGGCGAGCTGAGTGACCGCCATCTTGAACTCCACGAGTGCCGCATGCAGGCCGGCCGTCTGTTCGCGAGACGCCGCGGCACCACGCGCTGCAAAGAGCCGGTCGAGTTGTGCCTTGATGTCGTCGAGATCCATGCCGGAACCGGAGGAGAGCGGGAATGGTACCCGCCGGGCGCGGCGGCGGTCAAGCAACGGGCCGCGTGGTAGATTTCCGCCATGCTGTCCCCCCGCCCCGTTTTGCGCCTGGCCATCACACTGGCTGCGGCCGCCACGACCCTTGCCGGTTGCGGGCAATCCAACGGTTCGCCGACATGCGGAATCGAGGCGCTGACCGGTCCGCTGGCGATCAAGGAATCATTTGGTCAGGGGCGGGTTCTCTCGGCACTCCCCGAGGCCACCCCGGCGGCGCTTCCGGTCCGTCTGGTCGCCGGCCCGGTCTTCCGGGCCACAGTCGCCCCGGCCGGGAAGACGTGGTCGCTCGCAATTCACGAACCTGTCTCCCGTGACACACACCCGGGCTATGGTGTCCTGGTGGTCGATGGCAACGCCGACGCCCTGGGCGTCGTGGTCTTTGACGGCCCGGCCGTTCTGGGTGCACCGCGCCTCGGCACGATCGCGCTTCGCGACACGATAGTGCCGCTCCTTGGCGTGCGGCTGGAACGCGATCAGATCGAGACCTCTTCCTGCCCCATCTTCCCGGATTCTCAGCCATGAGCCGACCCCGAATTGGCGTGGCCGGTGTCACGCGCGAATCGAATGGCCAGACGCGCACCGGCGTCAACGTCAATTACGTCCGCGCCGTGCTCGCCGCGGGCGGTCTTCCCATTCTCATGCTGCCCGAGTTTTCCGTCCCGGAGACGGTGGAACTCTTTGGCGAGTGCGACGCGCTGCTCCTGACCGGCGGCGAAGACGTCTCGCCCGAGTACTACAGCGCGGCACCGCATCCCAAGCTCGGCACGGTCGACCAGCGCCGCGATGTGAACGAACTTGCGCTCATTGCCGAAGCACGCGCACGCGATCTGCCGATTCTTGGCATCTGTCGCGGCATCCAGATCTGCAACGTGGCCTTTGGCGGCACGCTGATCCAGGACATTCCCAGCGAGCGGCCCGGCACGCTCGATCACGATCCCGCGGGCGCGCGCGCGCAACGCTCGCATCGCGTCGACATCGAGGAGCCGAGTCGTCTGGCCGAGATCATGGGGGTGACATCGCTCGACTGCAATTCCTTCCATCATCAGGCGGTCGACCGGATCGGCGACGGACTGCTCGCCACCGCGCGTTCTCCCGATGGCCTGGTGGAAGGTCTCGAGAGCGCGAATCACGACGACTGGATCGTGGCTGTCCAATGGCATCCGGAAGAACTCGCCTTCCAGCCGGACGCGAGCGAACTCAAGCTTTTTTCGGCACTCATCGCGGCGGCGCGTCGTCGGTAACGCGCCCGCGCTCAAGATTGTGCACGTCGCCAGCGGCCGGGAATGGCGCGGCGGCCAGCGCCAGGTCCTGCTCCTCGCCCGTGCACTCGCCGCGAACCCGGCGGTCGACGTGCTGGTGGTCACCGGTCGCAAGACGCTGCTCGCCGAGCGCCTGACCGCGGCCGGTGTGCGCGTGTCGGACGTTGGTTGGGGACCGGGACTCGATCCGCGTGTCGCAGCACATCTATTTCGTGAACTTGAGCCCGGCTCGCTGGTGCACGCGCATGACGGCCACGCGCACGCGCTGGCGGATGCGGTCGCGCGCCTGCGTCACGTGCCCGTCGTGGTCTCACGGCGCGACATTCCGGCGATCCGTCATCCGCGACGTTATGAGCGCGCCGCTGCCATCATCGCGATTTCGCGAGCGGTCCGTCGCGCAGTGCTCGACAGTGGGGTGCCGGAGGATCGCATTCATGTGGTGCCCGATGGCGTTGATCTCGACGCCGTCCTCCCCGCTCGAGCGTCAACCACCGATGCGCCGCCGCATCTCGTCTGCATGGCGGCGCTCAAGCCGGTCAAGGGAGTCGATGTGCTGCTGGAGGCGGCCGCGTTGATCAAGCGGCGCCGCCCCGAAGTGCGCTGGACGGTGCTCGGCGACGGCCCGGAGCGCGGCCGGCTCGAGGCACGTCGCGCCACGCTGGGCCTGGCCGACACCGTCACCTTTGCCGGATTCGTCGCCGATCCGCTCACGACCCTCATGGGCGCGACAGTCGCGGTGCAGCCCTCACGACGCGAAGCGCTCGGATCCTCGGTCCTCGACGCGCTTGCGCTCGGCGTGCCGGTGGTCGCGAGCGACGTCGACGGTCTCCCCGAAGCGCTGGCGTGGGGCGGCGGCGTGCTCGTGCCGCCCGAGGACCCTCAAGCGCTGGCGGCTGCCGTCGAGCGTATCCTCGCCGATCCCGCGCTTCACGCGTCGCTCAGCACCGCCGGAACGAGCGCCGCCCGCCACTTTGGCACCGATCAATTGGTGGCTGGGACGCTCGACGTGTATCGTTCCATCATGCAGCAGCCGAGTTCTCGATGATCTATTTCTGTGTCCCGACCTTTGACGAGGCTCCGACGGTGGGTCTCGTGCTCTGGAAAATCCGCCGCGTGCTGGAAGACAGTTCGCGCGAATACCAGCTCCTCGTCGGCGACGACGCCTCGACCGACAACACCGCCGAGGTTCTCGAAGGGTACGCCAAGGTGCTGCCGCTGACGGTGCTGCACGCTGCGGAACGCCAGGGATACGCCGCGACGGTGGAGTCGCTGCTCAAGGAAGCACTGCGGCGCTCCGATCGTCACAAGCGCGACGTGGCCATTCTGATTCCGGCGGACTTTACCTTCGATCCGGCGGAGTTGCCCGAGTTTCTCAAGCGGCTCGACAGCGGCGCCGATCTCGTGGTCGGCGAAGCGACACTGGTGGATGAGACCGATCGTTGGCGGCGGACGGTCCGCGCCTGGGCGCCACGGATACTGGGACGCAAGGTGCGGGTGCCGGGTGTGCGCGATGTGGTCTCGAGTGTCGCGGCCATTCGGCTGGTCGCCATTCGCAACGCATTCCGCGACCGGGCGGGCACGTGGCTCACCACCGATGGCTGGGCCGCCAATGCGCAGCTGATGGCATGGGCCGCGGCAGGATCGCGTCGCGCGGAGACGGTGGCGGTCGCCGAGCGCACCGATCGGCGGCAGCGCACATCGCGCCACACGCCGTGGGAGCGTTTCCGGGCACTCTGGTCCGCGCGCGGCCACCTTCTGGCGCCGCCGCGCATCCAGGAAGCAGAGCGTCCTTCCCGACCCGCCAAGGAGGCGGCGTGATCACGGGCATGCTGGTGGCGGCGTTGCTGCAGGCGGTGCCGGTCGCGCCGCCCGCTGTGCCGTTCGCGGTCGGCGAAGAGTTCGACTATACCGGCAAGTACCATAGCCCGCTGTTCGTGAACATCACGGTCGCCCACGCCCAGCTCAAGGTCGAGGCGATCGACACCGTCCGCGGCGTACCCAGCTGGCGGTTCCGGTTTGTCGGTGATGTGGCGGTGCTCTGGTTCAAGAACCACACCGATCTGACGTCATGGACCGGTGTGGACGACTTCATTTCCCGGCGATTCAAGAAGATCATCGACGAAGGGAAGTATTCGCGCCGCGATGATTTTCACATCTACCCCGACTCCGGTTTTTTCCGCAACAACAACGACACGACCACCACGCGGACTCCATCGCATCCGATCGACGACGTCGCCTTCTTCTATTTCATCCGGACCACACCGCTCACCGTGGGCGATTCGAACAAGTACGACCAGTACTACGACGGCCCGCAGAATCCGGTGGTGGTCAACGTGCTGAGACGCGAAGCGTGCGACCTTCCCGACGATCAGAAGGCGCAGTGTCTCGTGCTCAATCCAGTGGTCGAGGTGCCGCACGGCATGTTGCGCAAGGATGCCGATGCGCGGATCTGGATCACGGATGATGCCCGCCGGATTCCGGTGCAGATCCAGTTCAACGAGCCGGGCGGCCCCGTCCGGCTCAAGATCTCGAAGATCATCGAGCCGCCCCGGCCCCAATGACACCGCGCCCGGCTTCCGCGCTGGCGCTGCTGCTCGTCGCCGCGTGCGCGCATCCTGCCGCGGTGACCACATTGCGCCCCACTGTGACCGTGACCCCCGATGCGATGCAGGCCGATTCGATCGCCAACGCACTGGTACAGCGCGCCTTCACCGCCGATGCCGCCGGTGAAACACCCGATTCGCTCTATGCGGCTGACGCGGAAATCATCGCGAATGGCGAGGTGCGGAGAGCCGCGCCACGCTTCGCGGGCGTCGGCAGCGACGGCATCATTCAGCTGAGTTCGAGTCAGATCCGCGTGACGGGCGCATTTGTCTGGGGGACCGTGGAGTATCGCTGGCTGCCCACCGCGCCGGGACAGATGGCCGCCGAAGCGCGCGCCACGGTGGTGCTGGGCCGGGTGGGGGGTGCGTGGCGAATGTTGCACGTGCATTCGTCTACAGTGCCGATCACCCCGCAGCCGGCAAAGCCCGATTCTCTGGACGGCGCCGGCCGGTCGAGACTGCGCTAGTCAGCTCGCGCTGGAGGGACCGCGCAGCATGTCGCGGATGCGGCTCGCAAGGCCCGGCGCAAAGATGCGAAGCAGCGTGTAGATGACGAACCCGATGAAGGCCCAGGTGAGGACCGTGATCACCAGGCTCAGCAGAAAGCCGAGCGTGCCGAAGACCAGTCTCAGGAGGACGCGCATGGCGATCATGGCGATGAACGCGAAGACCGCAAATCCCGTGATGTTCCGGACCATGTTAGACTCCCGCGGAAACGTTGGCGGCACCCAGTGTCTGCCTTGGCAGAAGATACGTGGCCACACTCGTTGAGGTTTCAAGCCGCACCATATGTCCAACCCGGCTGATGTCGTCGTTGTAGGCGGAGGGGCGGTCGGATCGGCCTGCGCGTGGGCGCTCTCCGGTGCCGGCGCCCGCGTTACGGTCGTGCAACGCCCCGACACTCCCGGTGAAGCGTGGCGCGCGGCCGCCGGCATGCTCGCCGCGCAGATCGAGGCGCGCGCCGACGATCCCCTGCTCACACTCGCCTTGGCGGGACGAAGTTTCTATCGCCGCCGCGCGGCGGAACTGCGCGAGAGCACCGGCATCGACATCGGCCTGATCGAGTGTGGCGCGCTTCAGGTGGCGCAGACTGAGGCCGAGGTGGCCGACCTCCAGGAACAGGTTGCGTGGCAGCGGCAACAGGCCCACCACGCCGACTGGCTCGACGTCGATGACGTCCGCGACGGCTGGCCGTGGCTGGCACCCTGCCTCGGCGCCTTCTGGTCTCCCGACGACGGTGCGCTCGACCCCGCGCGCCTGGTGGCCGCCTTCCAGCGCGGCGCCTCAGCGCGCGGCGTCACCTTTGTCGCCGATGTGGCGGTGGGTCTGGAGCGGAGCGGTGACCGGCTCATGGGCGTGGTGGGCGAGCAGCGACGCTATTCCGCGCCAATCGTGGTGATCGCGGCAGGCGCGTGGGCCGGGCGGCTCGAGAATCTGCCACGGCCGCTCTCGGTGGAGCCGGTGCGTGGCCAGATGCTCGAGTACCGCTGGCCGGCGGGCGTGCCGCCCACGATCGTCTACGGCAATCACTGCTATCTGATGTATCGCGGTGCCGAGCTGCTGGCGGGCTCGACCATGGAGCACGTCGGCTTTGACGTGCAGGTAACGAGCGAAGGCATTGCCGACGTCCGCCGGCGCGTCGGGGCGCTCTATTCGCCGGTGGCAGCCGGCGCCCCGGAGCGGAGCTGGGCCGGCCTCAGGCCGGGAACGCCGGATGGCCTGCCGATCATCGGACCAGAACCCCGTCTCAGCGGCCTCTGGTACGCGACCGGCCACGGCCGCAACGGCATTCTCCTCGCGGGCATCACCGGCGAGCTGATCGCGCGCGGCGTCTCGGGTGAAGCGATCGGTACCGAACTCGCGGCCGTCCGTCCCACCCGTTTCTGGAGCTGGTAGCGTCGCCGCGCGGTAGCCGCCGCCCACCGGGGAGGCCATTATCTTCCTGAGCTTCCCCGGGCTTTCAGGCCGGGGGAGGACCAGGGACACCGAGGACCCCGTGGCCGTACCGCTCGTGCAACTGACCCGCCAAGCGGCCGCTTCCGACCCACCGGAGGCGGCCGTTCAAGCCCAGGTGCTTCCCCTGGTCCGCAAGCCGTCGTGGCTCAAGGTCAAGGCGCCCGGTGGACCCAGCTATCTCCATATCAAGAAGATGATGCGCGAGCTCGGCCTCCATACGGTCTGCGAGGAGGCCCGCTGTCCCAATATTGGCGAGTGCTGGGAGCATAAAGCCGCCACGTTCATGATCCTGGGCGATGTCTGTACCCGGAACTGTGCCTACTGCGCCGTCTCGCACGGCACGCCCAAGGCACTCGATGCGACCGAGCCCGCCAAGCTCGCCGACGCTGTCGCTCTGATGGGTCTGGAGCATGTGGTGATCACCTCGGTGGATCGCGACGACCTCCCCAATGGCGGGGCGGAGGCATTTGCCGCGTGCATCACCGAAATTCACCGCCGGCTGCCGGACACGTCCGTGGAAGTGCTCATTCCGGACTTCAAGGGATCCGAAGCCGCGCTCAGGATCGTGATGGCCGCGCGTCCCGACATTTTGAACCACAACCTCGAAACGACCGAACGGCTCTATCGCCTGGCACGCCCGGGCGGTCGCTACGACCGCGCGCTGCGTTTGCTCGCCAACGCGCGGGCGATGGACGCCAATGCCCTCACCAAGTCGGGGATCATCCTCGGCATGGGCGAAGAGTGGGACGAGATCATCACCTGCCTGCGCGATCTGCGCCGCAGCGATGTCAACATCGTCACCATCGGACAGTATCTGCGGCCGAGCGAGAGCCACCTGCCGGTGGTGCGCTACTACACGCCAGCCGAGTTCAGTGAACTCCAGGCGATCGGCATGCAGATGGGATTCACACATGTGCAGTCGTCGCCGCTGACCCGTTCCTCGTATCACGCGTGGGAACAGGCCGATCACGCACGCCAGCACCAGGGCATCGCCGCCATGCCAGCAAGGATTCTGTAATGGGTGTCACCACCGATACGGGCGCCAAGCAGAAGCGCAATCCGAATGCGCCGTACGCCGACCAGTACCACGACTGGCTCCGGACCATGCTCCTGATCCGTCGTTTCGAGGAGAAGGCGGGCGAAGCGTATTCGCTCGGACAGATCGGCGGGTTCTGCCATCTCTACATCGGCCAGGAAGCGGTGGCCGTGGGCTCGATCTCGGCGCTCAAGCCCGCGGACTACGTGGTGAGCGCCTATCGCGAGCATGGCCAGGCACTGGCGCGCGGCATCACGCCGCGATCGGTGATGGCCGAGCTCTTTGGCAAGGCGACGGGCTGCTCGCACGGAAAGGGCGGCTCGATGCACCTGTTCGATGCGTCGCTGCATTTCATGGGCGGACATGGCATCGTCGGTGGGCAGATCGCCCTCGGCGCGGGCTTTGCTTTTGCCGCCAAGTATCGCAAGACCGATCAGGTGTCGCTGACTTTCTTTGGCGAAGCGGCCACCAACATCGGCTCGTTCCACGAAACGCTCAACATGGCCGGACTGTGGAAGCTGCCCGGCATCTTCATCATCGAGAACAACGGCTACGGCATGGGCACCGCCGTCAAGCGCGCCGCCGCGATCACCGACCTCTACCAGCGCGCCGCGAGTTACGGCATGCCCGGTGTGGCAGTGGACGGGCAGGATGTCGTCGCGGTGCGTCAGGCGGTGGACACCGCGGTGGCGCGCGCCCGCGCGGGTGACGGCTCGACGCTCATCGAAGTGCGCACCTTCCGCTATGTCGGTCACTCCATGTCGGACGCGGCAAGCGGCACCTATCGCAGCAAGGAAGAGCTCGACAGCTCGCGCCAGCGCGACCCGATCAACCTCCTCGAACTGCGGATGCGCGAGCTCGGGATGCTGGGCGACAAGGAGCTCGCCGACATCGAAGCCGAAGTCGCCGCGGAAGTGGCAGACGCGGTGCGCTTTGCGGATGAATCGCCCGATCCGGATCCGTCGGAACTCTGGACCGACGTGTACGCGCCGGAGGGCCGCTGATGGCGACGCTCACATATCGCGACGCGCTCAACGCGGCGCTCCGCGAAGAGATGCAGCGCGACGGCGACGTGTTCCTCATGGGCGAGGAAGTGGCCGAGTACGATGGTGCGTACAAGGTCAGCCGCGGCCTGCTCAAGGAATTCGGGCCGATGCGGGTGGTCGACACGCCGATCGCGGAGCTCGGCTTTACCGGGATCGGCGTGGGCGCGGCAATGACGGGGCTGCGTCCGGTCATCGAATTCATGACCTTCAACTTTGCGCTGCTCGCAATCGACCAGATCGTCAACAGCGCGGCAAAGCTACGCTACATGAGCGGCGGCCAGATTCCGTGTCCGATGGTCTTGCGCGGTCCCGGTGGCGCGGCGCTGCAACTGGGCGCGCAGCACAGTCAGGCGTTCGAGAGCTGGTACGCGCACATCCCGGGTCTCAAAGTCGTGATGCCCGCAACACCGGCCGACGCCAAGGGACTGCTCAAGTCGGCGATCCGCGATGACAACCCGGTCGTGTTCATCGAAGGAGAGATGCTCTACAACCTCAAGGGCGACGTGCCCGACGAGGAATACCTGACGCCAATAGGCAAGGCCGACATCAAGCGTCCCGGCAAGGATGTGACGCTCATCTGTCACTCCAAGACCGTGGCGCCAGCGCTCAATGCCGCGCGCACGTTGGCCGAAGAAGGGATCGACGCGGAAGTGATCGACCTGCGCACCATTCGGCCGCTCGATCACGAGACGATTCTCGCGTCGGTCGCCAAGACGAATCGCGCGGTCGTGGCGGAAGAAGGTTGGGAGTTTGCCGGGGTGGGCGCGCAGGTGGTCGACGTGATCCAGCGCGAAGCATTCGACAGTCTCGATGCGCCGATCCTCCGCGTCCATCAGGCCGACACGCCGATGCCGTACAACAAGCTGCTGGAACGGGCCGCCAAGGCCGACGCGGCCAAGATCGTCGCCGCCGCTCACCGCGTCTGCTACAAGGACTGACCATGGCGACCAAAGTGGTAATGGAAGCGCTGTCGCCCACCATGGAAGAGGGGCGGCTGGTCGAATGGAAGAAGAAGGAAGGTGAGGCCGTCGTCGTGGGCGATGTGCTCGCCGAGGTGGAGACGGACAAGGCGGTGATGGAGCTGGTCGCGCGCGTCGCGGGCAATCTCATCAAGCAGACGGTGGCCGCGGGCGCGACCGTGCCGGTCGCATCGACCGTCGCATGGATCGGGAACGCCGGCGAGAGTGTTCCCGGTGAATCGGCAGCGCCGGCCGCCGCGCCTTCCTCGCCAGCACCTCAAGCGCCGCCTCCAGCTGCACCGGCACCTGCTGCTCCTGCGCCGAGCGCACCGGCCGCGGCCGCTTCGCCGGCAGGCACCGACGGACGCGTCAAGGCATCGCCACTCGCGCGGCGCATGGCGGCCGACAAGGGCGTCGACCTTGCCCGCGTGGCGGGCTCGGGGCCGGAAGGCCGCATCGTCAAGCGCGATGTGGAACAGGTGAGTGCGGCACCAGCCGCCGCACCGGCCCGTGCCGCCGCGGCTCTTCCGGCGGAGGGCTTCACCGACGTCGCGCTGACACAGCTGCGGAAGACCATCGCCAAGCGGCTGGCGCAGTCGATCGGACCGATTCCGACCTATTACCTCACGGCCGAAGTCGATATGGAGCGCGCCCATGAAGCGCGCGAAGCGCTGCAGGCGCGCGACGAAGGAAAGTTCTCCTTCAACGACCTGATCATTCGCGCCGCTGGCGCCGCACTGCGGCTCCATCCCTGGGTCAACGCCTGGTGGCAGGACGATCACATTCGCCAGTGGCATGACATCCACATCGGCGTTGCGGTCGCGATCGAAGACGGCCTCATCACGCCGGTCGTTCGTCACGCGGACCGCAAGACGCTGCGCGACATCGCGGCCGAGGTGAAGGAGCTGGCCGGACGGGCACGCCAGAAGAAGCTGATGCCGGACGAGTACACCGGCTCGACCTTCTCGATTTCAAACCTCGGCATGTTCGGCATCGACGAGTTCACCGCGGTGATCAATCCGCCGGAAGCCGCGATCCTTGCGGTCGGGCGCATCGAGCCCAAGCCGGTGGTGATCGGCGGTGCGGTTGTCATCCGCCGGCGCATGCGCATCACACTGAGCTGCGACCACCGCATCATCGACGGTGCGACCGGTGCGGCGTTCCTCAAGACGCTGGTGGGAATGCTCGAAAACCCGCTGGCGCTGGTCTGGTAACGCACCGGCAGCACGCAGCACGCGCGACTTACACGTACCTGGAGAGAGCACGTGGCCAATCAGAGCTTTGACATTGTCATCGTCGGTGGCGGTCCGGCCGGCTATCCCGCGGCCATTCGCGCCGCGCAGCTCGGCATGTCCGTGGCCGTCATCGAGAAGGACAAACTCGGCGGCGTCTGCGTCAACATCGGCTGCATCCCGACCAAGGCCCTGCTCTACAGCGCCTCGACCGCGACGATCATCCGCAAGGAAGCCAAGGAGCTCGGCATCGAGACCGGCGAAGTGAAGGTCGACTACGGCGTGGCCATGAAGCGGTCGCGCAAGGTGGCCGATCAGAATTCGAAGGGCGTCGAGTTCCTGATGAAGAAGAACAAGATCACAGTCGTTCGCGGCACCGGTGTCCTGACGTCCGCAACGACCGTGAAAGTCGGCGACGACGTGATCACGGCCAAGAAGGGACTCGTCCTTGCCACGGGATCCCGCACCAAGGGCATTCCGCCGGTGGGCCTCGGCGTCAACGGAACGACGGTCATTACATCCGACGAAGCGCTCTTTCTGGAAAAAGCGCCCAAGTCGCTGGCGATTGTCGGCGCTGGAGCAGTGGGCACCGAGTTCGCCGACATCTTCCATGCCTTTGGCACCGAAGTGACGCTGATCGAGGCGCTGCCGCGCATTCTTCCGATCGAAGATGCGGAGTCGTCCGACGTGATCGCCAAGAGCTACAAGAAGCGCGGCATCAACGTCCTCGCCGGCGTCAAGGTGGTCAAGGCCGATGTGAAGCCCGACGGTGTGACACTCACGCTCGAAGTGGCCGGACAGACGCAGACGGTGACCGCCGAGAAGGTGCTGATGGCTGCCGGTCGTGCGGTCAACACCGAAAACATCGGCCTGGAGAAGGTCGGTGTCGCGCTGACCGATCGCGGCTTCATCAAGGTGAATCCCGCCACACTCGAGACATCGGTCAAGGGCGTGTATGCCATCGGGGACGTGGCCGGCCCGCCGATGCTTGCCCACAAGGGCACGCGCGAAGGCGCGCACGTGGCCGAGGTGATCGCCGGGCACCAGCTCAAGGCCATCGACTACACCAATGTGCCGAGTGTGACGTACTGCCATCCGGAAGTGGCAAGCGTAGGCTTGACCGAAGATCAGGTGAAGGCCGCGGGCACGGCATACACCGTGGGACGCTTTCCCATGTCGGCCAATGGTCGGGCGCGTGCCACGCTCGAGACGGAAGGATTCGTCAAGATCATCCGCGGCTCGCAGTACGGCGAGATTCTTGGTGCGCACATCGTGTGCGGCCACGCATCGGAGATGATCGGCGAGCTGGTCATGGCGCGTACCGGCGAATACACGGTCGACGAAGTGGATGTGGCCATCCACGCGCATCCGACACTCTCGGAGGCAATCGGACAGGCGGCGCTCGATTCCGTCGGTCTCGTGGTGGACATGTGAGGTAGTTGGCATGAGTGCACCACCGATCTCTCCCAATCCGCTGGGCGACGCCGCGCCCACGGAAGATCAGGTCCCGCTGGCGGTTCGATCGATGCTGGCGGCGGTCGCTGCAGGGCTCACATGGTTTGCGGCGCTGACATTTCTGGTGGCCACGTTTGCGGGCAATACCGCGCAGACGCTGGCCGACGTCAATCCAAACGCGGCCTACGTCAACTTCCTCGTCTACGGCGCGGTGCTTGGCGTGGTCTTCACCGCCTTCATGGCGTGGCACTTCATGACGGCCGTGGCGTCCAACTACCGGCGCGGCGGACTGGCGATGGTCGCGGCGTTCGCGGGCTCGGTCATCAGTGGCGCGCTGACGGTCATGATCCGGCAGCTCGCCGGCAGCAGGGGACTCGCGGGACTCTGCGCGGTTGCACTCGTCATCACCGTAATCCTCGGCCGGCGTGCTCGCGCCGAAGCCGAACGGCTCCGGCGGCTGGCCGCGTGAACAGCGGGACGCTGGACGTCATCGATCTGGGGCGTCGCCCCTACCGCGACGTCCTCGACATCCAGCGCGCGATGCGGCTGGCGCGGATCGATGGCACGCTGGCGCACGACACGCTGCTGCTGGTGGAGCACGACCCGGTCTTCACGCTGGGTCGCGGCACGCATGCGTCGTCGCTGCCGCTGTCGGAGGCGGAGCTACGCGAGCGCGGCGCCGATGTCATCGAAATCGAACGCGGCGGCGACGTTACCTGGCACGGTCCCGGCCAACTGGTGGGTTATCCGATCATCGACCTGACCCGTCACCGGCAGGATCTGCACTGGTATCTCCGCACCCTGGAGCAGACGCTCATCGACGCGCTGGGCCGTCTCGGCATCGTGGCGGGCCGGAATCCGGGGAAAACCGGTGTATGGACTCGTAACGTCAAGATTGCGAGCATCGGCATCCATGTGAAGCAATGGGTGACGCTCCACGGTTTTGCCCTCAACGTCGATCCCGACCTCGGCTGGTTCGATCTCATTGTGCCATGCGGCATTAGCGGTGTCGTGATGACGTCGGTCGCCCGCGAACTGGGCCCCGCTACGGATGGCGCACTCTCGATGCGCACGCGGGATGCCGTGGTCGACGCATTCGGGCGCGCGTTTGCGTTCGAAGTTCTTTCATCGCAAGCCTTGCCATCGCGCCTCGCATCCGCGAACGTTCAGGCATGACGGATGCGATGGACGACGCGAAGATCTCCACGATGGCCGACGAGAAGATCGCCGCCATTCTGCGCGCGGCTGCGTCGTGGGCCTCGGAGGCGCCGGCGCAGTTGACGCCGGCGATTCGCGCCGTCTGCGTCCGTCTCGCCGAAATGGTGGCCGATCAGCGTCACTATCTCACGCCGTTGCCTGAACCGCAGGAATCGGAACGCAAGGTCATGCTGACGATGGTCGCGGACCGTTTGCGCTCCGGACCGATTGCGCGCGAACTCAAGCCGCATCTCGATGCGCTCGCCGAGATGGAGCTGCGCTCTACCGGCTCGTGGTCGATCGTGGCCTCGGCGCAATCAGAATGGGTGCAGACGGCGATCGATTTCCTGCAACGCAAGACGATCGAGATTCCGCCGCCGGAGCGGCCCGACATCTACTGGGCCGACGATGTCGTGGCCGGAATCATTGCATCGGTCAAAGGCGTCATCGGCGCGGACGACCTGCACGCGCGGATTGAAGCGCAGTACGCTGGTGGCGGACGCCCGCCCAAACCTCGCGACGAATAGATTGCGCCTGCCGGACACAAACGCGGCTCCCTGGTCGGGGAGCCGCGTTTGCGTTGCGACCGCTGCGACCGCGAGGTCAGTGCGAGTAGAGCGCCGTCAGCGTCGCCTTGGCGATGGTGTGGCCGTGGAGCGTGTAACCCACGGCCGCAGCGGTGGTGCCAGCCGGCAGATCGAGTTTGTCGACATCGAGCGCATAGAGCGTGAAGATGTAGTGATGCGCCTTGTCGCCCGCGGGCGGACACGGCCCGCCATAGCCCGGTGTCCCAAAGTCGGTGTTGCCCTGCACCGCGCCGGCGGGAACGCTCCCTGCCGCAAACTTTGTCGTCTTGGCCGGAATGTTGTAGACCACCCAGTGCCACCAGCCGCTGCCGGTCGGCGCGTCCGGATCGTAAATGGTCAGCGCCAGGCTCTTGGTGTTCGCCGGTGCTCCCTTCCACTGCAGTTCGGGCGAGACGTTGCCACCGCTGCAACCCATTCCCTTGTACACCTGTGCCGCTGCGATCTGCTGCCCGGCGTGAACATCCGTACTGGTGAGCGTAAACGCACCGGCCTGCGCGCCCGCGGGAGCGGCGAGCACCGTGGTCAGGGCAACCGCAGGAAGCAAACGCAGCACGGCAATCTCCTCAGGTGGTGGGTAGCTGCTTGGCCAGATCCAGATGATGCTGGACCGTCGGCACCGCGCCGCTGATGACGTTCTTGATGCCGGCGTTGGCGCTGCTGCGCGCCGCATACGCCTTGAATGATGCCAGCACCGCCGTGTGGCCCGTGATCATCTGCGAGCGGTACGTCGCATCGAAGTGAGTGCCAGACGTCTTGAGCGTCTGCAGGTGCGTGGCGTCCGCGGCGGACATCCCGGTGGGCAGCACCAGACTCGGATCCGCGGCGGCCACGGCATCCTTGAGCTTCGTTGCCAATGCAGTATGATCATCGATCATCGTTTGCGCAAACGTCTTGTCCGCCGCCGCCGTGGCCATGGACTGTGCCGCCTGTGCCGCGGCGATCTCGTAATTGTTCGCCATGGCCGTCTTCATGACGAAGTCCTTGTCCGCCGCCGACAGATGCCCCATCGTCTGCGCCGGCGCCACGGCGACTGTGATCATCACGGCCAATCCCGCCCCCAGCATAGCACGCAGCGTGGTCCTTCCCGTTGCCAACATGTACTCCTCCAGTTTCGCGTTCAGGTTTCGGCTGCGGCCTTCCGGAGCCGGAACAGCACCCGGGTGACGCTCCGGGCCGCAACAGCACGCACAAACACGCGGCGGCACGGCGTTCGGGCGTGTGCGATGCTTCGCACATGCTGCGTCACCGGAGATAACCCATTCAGGAGCAAGACAATGGCGGGACATACCTCCAAGAGCTCCAGTGACGGACATTCACATTCCGGCCGGCGCTACAGTGAAGGCGCCAGCAAGAGCGTCGAAAGTGCGATGCGCCGGGAAAAGGCGGGTACGCTGCGGAGCGGCAAGGGTGGTCATGGTGGCAAGGTGACCAATCCCAAGCAGGCCATCGCGATCGGCTTGTCCGAAGCCCGGAAAAAAGGCGCGCGGGTGCCCGCCAAGTCGTCCAAGTCGTCGTCATCGTCCACCCACCGGTCGAGCAGCCATCGCTAGCAGCCCCGCGACCGGATGCGGTCGAGGGCCGGCATCGCGAGACGTCGGCCCTCGGTGCGCGGAGACGGATACAGCCCCCGCGCGATCCATACACCCCGCTCAGCGGTGCGCGCTCGTTCCTGCTTCAATGATGCGCATTGAAATCCGCACTCATCCGGAAATCGCGATCCCCCAGCAGAAACTCGGCAAAGTATTCCGCCTGCAGCTGGAACGCGTACGGTGCCATCGGCCCGTAGGCATGCGCCTGTCCGGGATAGATCATGAAATCAAAGCGCTTGTTGCTCTGGATGAGCGCATTGATGAGCCGGATCGTATTGCTGGGTGACACGTTGTTGTCTTCGTCGCCAGTCTCGAGCAGCAGCTTCCCCTTGAGGTTGGCCGCAATGTCGATATTGGTCGGCACGTAGATCCAGAAGACGCTGTCCGGCACCGCGCCTGGCGCCGCCGCGACGGCGGTCGAGTCGCCCCGCGGTGTCTGGCCGCGTCCACCACCGCGCCCGCCCCGGCCGCCAGTACCATTGCCGCCACCACGCCCGGTGCCGCGGCCGCCAAATTGTGCATTGGTAAGTGCTGCGCCGGCGGCAAAGTCCGCGGTCCGCCCCTTGGAGCGCGCTTCGGCCGTCAACCGCGCGGTATCCGACGCGGCCACCCAGCGCAGTCCGTTGTACTGCTCGGCCCAGTTGTTGTTGTAGATGTTGTTGTCGTGATTGCCGGACTCGCTCACGCCCACCTTGAAGAACGTGTTGTAGGGTGGTACAAGGAGTGCCGCCGCGGTGAGAAAGCCGCCGCCGGAGTGCCCGAAGATCCCCACGCGATCCAGATCGATCCACTTGTGCCGTGAGGCCAGCTGCTCGATGCCGGCCTTCTTGTCCGCCAGCGCGTAGTCGCGCATGTCGAAATACCCAAAGTCCTCGTAGGCCGCCGAGCGCCCGGGAGTGCCGCCGCGGTTGCCGATCTGGATGACGATGAAGCCGAGCTGCGCGAGTTGCTGTGGCCCGGCCGCGGCGTTGAAGGTGTCGTTGACCGATTCGGTCTGCGGACCAGGATAGACGTTCGCGATGATCGGATACTTGCGCGTGGAATCGAAGTCGAACGGCTTCCACATGTTCCCGTAGATCGGCGTGACGCCGTCGGCGGCAAGCGTCTGGAAGGCCTCCGGCGGTCGCCATCCCGCTTCCTTGAGCAGCGAGATGTCGGTGGTCTCCAGGTCCATCACCAGCTTGCCGGTCAGCCCATCGCGCAGCTGAACACGCGGCTCCATGTCGACGCGCGACCACGCATCCACGACGTAGCGCTGATTCTTTGAAAGCGTGGACGTGTGATTGCCGTCGGCCGGATCGAGCAACGCGATGCTCGCGTCGGCAAGATTCACCCGGTACAGGTGCTGGTAGTTGAGATTCTCACCGGGCTCGCGTCCCTCGCCGCGAATCCAGGCAATGCCGTGAACGCTGTCCACCGAAACGATCGCGTCCGAGCGCCACTCGCCTGACGTCAGTTGCCGCTTGAGCTGACCGTCATTGCCATAGAGGTAGTAGTGTCCCCAGCCGTCGCGTTCGGAGAACCAGATGAAATCGCCGCCACTCTTGACATAGACCGGACCCTGCTCTTCGATCGCGCCAAGGTCACCCTTGGTATCACTGACCAGCACCCGCGACTTGCCCGAGAGCACATCGAGCTCCACCATCTCGACATTGCGCTGCAAGCGGTCGCGGCGAACCACGCGGAGCACCGCGCCGGTCTTGCCGACCCAGTAGGTCGGGCCTGCGCCGGGACCACCGCCTGCGCCACCACCGCCGCCGCGCCCACCAATACCGACCTGTCCCGCGGCCACGAGCCGCTGGTCGCGCCACCGGTCGAGCGGCGCCTTCTTCGCGAGTTTGTCGCCACGCACGTAGGTCCAGAGCTCCGGCTTGGGGATGCTGTCCTCGCCGGGCATCGGATAGGAATACGTCATCAACGTGGGCCGCGGCTGTGTCAGCGAGCGGACGAGATAGAGATCCTTGACGCCGCGATTGTCGGTGCGGGTGATGTAGAAGGCGCGGGAATCCGGCGACCAGGTGACGGCCGCGCGTGACGGCCGCTGGGCCGCGGCACCGCTGTCGACCGCCACATCTTCCTGCTGTTGCTGTTGATTCTGCGTCGTGTCCTGCTGCCCGCCCCCGCCGCCGCGACCGCCGCCCGCAAACGAGAACTTGGCGATCCCGTCGTGCGTGACCTGCAGCGTGTCGCCGGTGGCCTTTTCAACCACAAACACATTGTAGTTGCGCGCGAAAGCGAAGGCCGTGCTGTCAGGCGACCAGTTGCGAATGTCGGCCGGACCGCGTCCACCACTGGCACCGCCGCGGCCTGCGCCGCCGCCCCCACCACCACCGCCGCGACCACCGGCGCCCAGGTCGACCTCTTCATCGCGCGTGAGCGCCGAGTCCTGATTGCCGCGATACCGGCCCAGACTGGTGAGCGTCTCGGTGACGATCGCCCAGTTGTAGCGCACGCTGTCCGCCGCGAAGCGCAGATTCTTGTGATCCTTGGTGATATTGATCACGGTGAAGTGCGTGTTGAGCGCGTTGGACGAGACCGGCTTCTTCAGAAACACGGAGAGCTGTGCCGCGAGCTTGACCTGATCAAACAGCGGTTTGCGCGTGCGCTGTGCGGCGTTCACCAGATACCAGTGCTCGCCGGTGTGATCGCGCCAGCTGTAGAACATCGAGTCGGTCTCGCCAATCCACCGCGGCGTCACCGACGTGCTGAAGATCATGGCCCGCAGGTTGGCGCTGCTGAACTTGTCGTACAGCGCCCAGTTCGCTTTGGGCCCCTGCGGACTCGGCGCAGGGACCTGCGCGTTCAGTGCGGGAGAAGCGCATACGAGCGCGGCCACCACGCGACCAACGAAGACCAGAACACGACGGTGCTCCAGGGAAGCCATGCGGGAAACTCCAGTGGGAAGGGACGCAACCGCCTGAGGGGACACCACGGTGGCGGGTAAGAGTACGCCCGCCATGCGCGTTCGCGGAAGGCGGGCACAACACAGGCGCCGCACCGGAAGCCCGGTACGGCGCCTGTCGTTGCGATCCGGCGCGACTACTGCCCGAGGTACATCACGTGCGCGTACGTGCCGAGACGCACGTTGTAGGCGAGGTACCAGCCGTCGTGGTCGGGATCGGGATAGAGGACAATGTCATCGGTGTCCCAGAGCCAGTCGCCGGTGTAATCGAAGTCGTAGGGCGCGATCGAGAAGAAATACCCGCCAATGTCAAAGCGCTCACGAGTTCCACCGTGCAGGCGCCAGATGTGGCGCGCACCGATCACCTGCGGGAAATGCCCGTACTGCCACGGATGCTCAAGGTGGTAGTGCGGATCGTTCCGGCCGGTGCTGTGCCCGATCCAGGCGTCATTCGATGCGTGGACGTGCGGCGCGTCGGGATGCGTCGGCTGATCGCGGACCGGGCGGGGCGCGGCCGGCGCGCTCGGCTTGGGGGCGGGCCGCGCCGGAGCGGCAACCGGGCCGCGGGCCGGGATATGGCCATTGCCCACACCGGTTTCGACCGGCACCTTGGGCGGAGCGGGCTTTGCCGCGGGAGCCGGGCGCGGTCGCGGCGCCGGCGGAGCCTTGGTCTGGGCCACCATGAGACTTGGCACGACCCACATGACCGCCAATACTCCGAGGATCCTCTTCATTGCAGCCACCTTCGTGAATGGTTTCCGCCTGAAACGGTCGTCCGACGCCGCACAATATCTCTCAAGACGCGGAGCGGCGCCCGGGCGGCACAGTGCGGTAAAGATAGAGGCGCATCCTCTTGCTGCGCTGTTCACGCCACCCTACTCTCCGCGGATGAATCGCCGCGACTTTGTCGCAACCTGCGGAGGATCGGCGTTGGCGGCCGCACTCCCCGGCCCGTGGCGGCGCGGGGTGCTCATTCCGCCCGACTACACGCTGCGCATCGCACCGCTCAAGCTCGAACTCGCGCCGGGCCGCACCGTGACGACGCTCGCGTACAACGGCACCGTCCCCGGACCGTTGCTGCGCGTGCGCGAGGGCGTGCCCATCGCCATCGACCTCGTCAATGACACCGATCACGCCGAGTTCGTGCACTGGCACGGGCTCAATGTGCCGGCCGACGTCGACGGCTCGATGGAAGAAGGCACGCCGCCGGCCGCACCGCATGGCACCCAGCGTTACACCTTCACCCCGCGTCCCGCGGGTTCGCGCTGGTATCACACGCACGCCATTGCCGGCCGCGACCTGCACCGTGGCACCTACACCGGGCAGTTCGGTTTTCTTCTGATCGAAGGGTCCGACAATCCCGGACGCTTTGACCAGGAGCTGTTTCTCGCGCTCCGCGACTGGGATCCGTTCATCATGGGCGGCGATGACGGCTTTCTCTCCGTCGGCTACAATCACTGCTCCATCAACGATCGGTGTCTCGGCGCCGGCGATCCCGTGCGCGTCAAGCAGGGCGATCGCGTCCTCATGCACTTCCTCAACGCCAGTGCGAGCGAAGCGCACTGGGTGGCGTTCGCCGGGCACCGCTTCGACGTCGTAGCGCTCGACGGCAACGCGTTGTCCGCTCCGGTTACGGTCGATCAGCTGCGGCTCGATCCTGGCGAGCGGATCGACGCGGTGGTGCACATGGACGCGCCGGGCGTCTGGATTCTGGGCGAGACGCGCGAACCGGTGCGACGTGCGGGCCTTGGCGTGGTCGTGGAATACGCGGGCCAGAGCGGCGCACCGCAGTGGCGAGCGCCGTCGGGACCGGCGTGGAGCTATCTCCCCTTTTCGAGCCGCGAAAGCGCACCGGACAGCTCCGCGATCGTCGCAATGCCGCTGGTATTTCGCTCCGTGTTTCGTGGCCACGGCGACTTCGAGCACTGGTCGATCAATGGTAACGTCTACCCGCACGGCGACGTCGTCTCGCTCATCAATGGACGCCGCTACCGCCTGGCATGCGACAACAAGAGCACGGAAGATCATCCAGTGCACCTGCATCGCCACAGCATGGATGTCACGCGGATTGACGGCAAGGCCGTCTCGGGGATCCGGAAGGATGTCGTCGTGGTGCCCGCGGGCGCCGTCGTCGAGATGGAGTTCACCGCCAACAATCCGGGCAAGACGCTCTTCCACTGCCACCTTCAGGATCACATGGACGCCGGCTTCATGATGCTCCTCGACTATCGCTGACAGCTCGCCAATGCGACGCACCGCGCTGCTCGCTTCCGTCCTCGCAATCGGGGTGATCCCGCGCTGTGCCCAAGCGCAGGCCGCGTATGAAATCGAGGTGTATGGCGCGGAGATGGCGGTACCGGGCTCCCTCCTGCTCGAGCTGCACAGCAATTACACGATCACCGGCTCGCAAGGCGCCGCCGGCGGGCGTCCTGGCGCCATTGACGATGACGACTGGCAGCGCCCCGCGCACGCGGCCGATCCAGCATGCACGAGCGGCGGCTTTCCACTTTTTTCGCGTGTTCCCGCAACAAACGCGTCGTTCCATCTCACGCCGGGAGACGCAATCTCCGCCGCCGCCACCCCGTGCAATGCCGCAACGACCAACACGCACGCCATCCACGAGACGCTGGAAGCCTCTACCGGCCTGACGAGCTGGGCCGAGTTGGGTGCGTATGTCTTTGCGAGCAAGATGCCGGATGGTGGTTTGCAAGTGGTGGGCGGCAGCGCGCGTCTCCGGGTGCGGGCGCCGCTGGAGTGGAAACTGCCGGTCGACGCCGGGTTGTCGGTGGAGGTGGAGCACGAGGGTGCCAGCTATTCACCAAACACATTGACGCTGGAGATCCGACCGATCTTTGATCGCAGTGCTGGCCGGTGGTATGTGAGCCTCAATCCGACGATCGAGCGCACGCTGCGCGGCGCCGGTGTCACAGCGGGACTGGGATTCTCGCCGAGCGGCAAGCTGTCGTGCGATCTCAACCGGGTCGTGAGCGCGGGCGTTGAATACTATGGCGCCTTTGGTCAGCTCGGCTCCTTTGCGCCGCCACTTGAGCGCTTGCAGCAGTTCTTCGGCGTCGTGGACCTCCACACCGGCGCCGCATGGGAAATCAACGGCGGCCTCGGTGTGGGCACGACGCCGGCGAGCAGCCATCTCGTCGCCAAGGTGATTCTGGGGCGCCGGCTCACCTTCTGATTGTGCGTATCTTGCAGCGCGGATTCCTGAGACCGCGCGGGCTCCATCTTTGGGGAACCACTTCGCGATGCGACTTTCTGTCACCACTGGCCGCGTGGCTGCTGTGCTATTGCTTGGAGCGGTCGGCGCGACGCTCACGCCCCGCCCACCGGTAGCCGCGACCACGGCGCATCGCGGGCCAACGACTCCGATTCATCACCTCGTGGTGATCTACGACGAGAACATCTCGTTCGATCACTATTTTGGCACGTATCCCGTGGCCACGAATCCGCCGGGAGAGCCCGCGTTTACCGCGGCCCGCGGCACGCCGCACGTCAATGGGCTCAGCGGAGCGCTGCTCACCGCCAATCCGAATGCCACCAATACGATGAATGGCACGGGTGCGACCGGCCCATTCCGCCTCGATCGCACCCAGGCGTCCACCTCGGATCAGACCCACAGCTACACACCCGAACAGCGCGCGTATGACAGTGGCAAGGCCGATCTCTTCCCGCGCTATACCGGCAAGGCCGGGAGCGGTGGCGCCGGCGCATTCAGCACGACCGGCCTGGTGATGGGCTATTTCGACGGCAACACGGTGACCGCGCTCTGGAATTACGCGCAGCACTTTGCCATGAGCGACAACTCCTACGGCAGCCAGTACGGGCCGTCCACGCCGGGGGCAATCAATCTGGCCTCGGGTCAGACCAATGGCGTGACACTCGTCGTGGGCACCCGCAACAGCTCCATTCTCGATGACGGCCAGGGTGCGTTCACCTTGATCGGTGACATCGATCCCGCCGGCGACGTCTGCTCGAGTCGCACCCGGCAGGTGTCGCTCGCGGGTCGCAACATCGGCACTCTGCTCAGTGACGGCGGTGTCACCTGGGGATGGTTTCAGGGTGGCTTTGATCTGACAGACACCAACAGCAACGGCACCACCGCGTGCCGCCGCAGCAGCCACTCCGATGTGATCGGCCGCGACGAGGCCGACTACGTGCCGCACCATGAACCGTTCCAGTACTATGCGTCCACGGCGAACCCGCAGCACACACGCCCCCGGTCGGTGGATGTCATTGGCACCGCCGCCGACAGCGCAGCAAATCATCAGTACGACCTGCACGATTTCTACGCGTCGGGCCGAGCCGGTCATCTGCCGGCGGTGACGTTTCTCAAGGCACCGGCGTACCAGAACGCCCACGCCGGCAATTCCGATCCAATCGACGAACAGCACTTTGTCGTGGCGGTGATCAACTTCCTGGAACAGCTTCCCGATTGGAGCAGCACCGCCGTCATCATTGCCTACGACGATTCCGACGGCTGGTACGATCATCAGATTGCGCCAGTCGGCAACGGCTCGTTCGACTCGACGGCAGATCAGCTCGACGGCGCCGGCGTCTGCGGTCACCGCGGCACCACGCCGCAGCTCGGCGGTGTCGCCAGCGGCAAACCGGTCAACGGGCGCTGCGGCCCGGGCACGCGACAACCGTTCCTCGTCATCTCGCCGTGGGCGCGCAGCAACTATGTCGACCACACGCAGATCACCCAGGCGTCGATCATGCGCTTTATCGAGGACAACTGGCTCAACGGCGTGCGCGTGGGTGGCGGCTCGTTCGATGCGACCGCCGGCAGCATCGCCGGTCTCTTTGACTTCAAGGGATCGCGCCGCACGCCGCCGCTCTTTCTCGATCCCGATAGCGGCCGTGTCGTCGCGAAAGCCCCGGCACCCGGCCAGTAGCGGTGCACCGGCTCAGCATCGCGCTGCTCATGCTCGCTGGAGCGTGTCAGCGCGCGGCCGAGCCCGGGCGCAATCCGCATCCAATACACCTTGTCCGCCCGGCAATGGCGCCGCTGAGCGCCGTAGCGCTGGCGGGCCGGCAACTCTTCTTTGACACGACGCTCTCGGCGTCGGGCCACGCGTCGTGCGCCACATGCCATAATCCGGCAGCGGCGTACGCCGCGCCCAACGCGCTGGCGGTGCAACCGGGCGGCGCTGATGGTCGCGGCACCGGCATTCGCGCGGTGCCATCGCTGCGCTACACCGATCGCACGCCGGAGTTCTTCATCGGTCCGGACGATGGTGTAGCCGAGAACGTCAACGTGACACAACTCGCACTGCAGAATGCGGGGACCACACGAGCGCCCAAGACCGTCGGATCGACGGCGAGTGCAACCGCGATGGTGCCGCGCGGCGGTCTCTTCTGGGACGGCCGGGTCAACACACTGCAGGATCAGGCAATGGGGCCGCTCTTCAATGTCGCGGAGATGGCCAACCACCGCGTTGCCGACGCCGCCGCGCGGATTCGCGCGACTCCCGCCGCGGCGGTGCTGGTGCAACTCTTTGGCGCCGCGATCCTGCACTCGCCGGCGCGCCTGGTCGACGAGGCCATGTTCGCGATCGCGCGCTTTGAAGTGGAGGATCCGTCGTTTCATCCGTACACCAGTCGCTACGATCGCTATCTCGAAGGCACAGCGACGCTCACCGCGACCGAGTTGCGCGGACTGGCAGCCTTTGAAGACACCGCGCGCGGCAACTGCGCCGGCTGTCATCTCGACAAGGCTGGCCGCGATGG